>JAHDBU010000019.1 GCA_020630275.1 Hellea sp. | reverse complement strand
AACCATGCGTGGTGACGGGGGTTTTCCGAAAATCAAGATTCGATAAACAAAAAAAGGGCCCATTTAGGGCCCTTCAACAATCCTTGGAATGAAAAATCAATTCTAGAATTTATACGCGGCAGTAACACCGTAACTTCTAGGTTGCCCGTAGACTTTTGTAGCATGGGCAAATGTTTCGAATGGAAGCGCATCAATGATGTATTCATCGTCGAGCAGATTTTGACCCCACAATGTAATCGTGGCTTCTCCACCTTCACCCATCTGAAAACCCATACCGATATTGGCACTGACCAGGTCCTGCGCTGACAAACGTGTTTGGTTTTCCGGTACACGGAGCAAATCATCCTTGTGACTATAAGTAATATTGCCAAACAAGCTGCTATCACCCCAACTTCCATCATAACTCAAAGATGCCAGATATTGGTTTTTAGGAGTACCTTGCAATTCGTCCCGCTCGGATACAACGTTAAGAAACGGATTAAAGATATCATCCACTTCCCCATCGATATAGCTGTAGCTACCACGGGCAGTGATCTCATCCGTCAAAGCAAACAAGCCATCTATTTCGAAACCATAAGTTTCCTGATTTGTGTTCGCAACGGCTCTGGACGTCGCGATCAAAGGATCTGTCCGAATAGTTGACTGGACGTTTGTGAAATCGTTTAAGAATGCAGCAGCGTTTACCCGTGCTTTCCCGTCAGCAAATGTTCCTTTGAAACCAACTTCATAGGAAGTAATATCCTCTCGATCGAAATTGAAATCCGCGCCAAACGTCTCACCCGCTTCACGCAACCCGACAGCCGCAGCATTAAATCCGCCCGCTCTGAAACTCTCTTTGTAGCTCGCATAGAGCATCACATCATCCGATGCATCAAACTCTACGATCAGTGCAGGATCAAGAATGCTGTCATTGTAAGAGCTTATGTTCGGTAGAATGGGGTTTCCGAGCAAATCAGTCGTGTCATTAAAGAAAGGCGAATATGACTGCCCCATACCATCCTTACTTTCATCTGAGTAGCGAAGCCCGGCTGTAATACGTAGCGCATCTGAAACATGGAACGTCGCTTGACCGTACAGAGCAAGAGCTGTCGTTTCTATATCGAGCGTGTTTGAAGCCGATTGACGAGCCCCCGACAAAGATAAAGCTGTTATCCCATTGACCGCTTGCAGATTTTGGAAGGCCGTTGCCCCGAATGGGGTTTGAAGGAAATTCAAAAGCGTTAAAGAAGCAGGAATTGGCCCAAAACATGTGCCCGTTGCTCCGCCAGTCAGACAAGATAAAGCCTGCGCAGCAGGGGTATAGCCGGGTATTAGTGTATCTGTCGCGTTTGGCCCAATTTGAGTTCCAAAGAACTGGTGGGTTGCCAGTGGCGTTAGCTGCGGCGCAAACGGCGTAAGGGCAAACAGGTAGTCATTGGCCGCACCAGGGTTAACTATGACTGGCCCTGTACTTGTGCTCTCGTCGTAGAAGAATCCGCCAACAGTGTAGTCAAGTTTTTCTCCAAACGAACCATTATAGGTAACGTCCAGACTTAATTGATCATGGATCAAGTTTCTTGAGCCGCCGGGAGGTGATAAAAACAAACCTTGCTCTGGCGGGTTTCCTGTGAACGCTGTCGACCAATCTGCACGCAGTGGTGTTTGCGTTGCGCCAAAGGCGAAAGGTAGGGGTGCCAGGGCCTGATTGAAGCCCCCCGTTATGGCATTCAGAATATTTGGGTCAGCTGTCGGGATCAAGGTTACGAATCTGGAGCTGTCTGCCTCCCGATAAGCCAAAGTCGCTTTTAATTCATCACCCTCTCTGGGAGTCCACTTGGCGATAAGAGAGGCCCCTGTTGTTTCTAAATCCCCCCGCTCATTTCTGAAGCTAGTCGTGGTTTCTTCTTGTCGACCATTGTCAAAAGACTCGATCGCAGCTGCAAACGGTTGCGCACCGGGCCCAAAGGATTGATAGAATATAGGTTCTTTTTCAACCTGATTGTGATCTACAGCGACGTCCACTCTCATGGACTCCGATAGCTCTACACCAACTGCAGCCCTAAGCCCGAACTTTCGTTCGCCGCCAAAATCTGCGCCACTTCCAAGGTTCTCAACCCATCCGTCACGCGACAAGTAAACGCCCGACAATCTGGCAGCCGCACTGTCGCCAAGAGGAATATTAATAGCAGCGTTCCCCTTCACATGGTTATAGCTACCGTATTCAAGTGCCATTTTCCCTGAGAATTCGTCCGTGGATGGCGCTGCTGAAATCAAGTTTACGGCACCACCAACTGAGTTACGCCCATAGAGGGTCCCCTGAGGACCTTTAAGAACCTCTAAGCGCTCCATGTCCGGCATATCAAAAGCCAACCCCTGAGTTTTTCCCAAGTAAATTCCGTCTTGATAAATTGCCACTCTGGAATCTTGGCCAACCTGTGGATCAAGGATACCTATTCCTCGTATATTAATCTGCACTCCGTTGGGGTCTGCGGAATTAGGCGTAATATTCACACCAGGTGCAATTCGACCGATATCTTCGAGTCCCTCGATTCTATTTGTTTCAAGTTGCTTAACATCGAAAGCCGCAATCGCTATCGGTACGTCCTGCAGATTTTCTTCCTTCTTTTGAGCGGTCACGACAATCTCATCCAATTGCGCAAAAGAAGTTGTCGATAAAACCATTGTTGACGCCGAAACCGCTAAGGCCGCTAGACAAAGTTTGTTGTTAAATCTACTCATAATGTTCTCCCCTTTAGAGCCGCAGGGTTTTTCCCTATCAATGAAAAAACTAAGCTGTTTTCTGATTGCACGCAACGCTTCTTCGCAAAATTAAAGGGGTAAAACTGCGCGTTTTAACTATTTTTTGACAGGAAATGGGTGTTTTGCGTAGATTTGTTGCAATTTTGCTACGCACTTGGTTTGTTTGTGCATTGCATTTTTAACTCGGATAATTCACAAGATTCAGACGTGATACGTTTAGATACGGGGGGAAAATGGACCTGGAGAGCAGAGTAGAACGGCTGGAAGCTGAGAGCGCCATTCGCGCCTTAAAAGCACGTTACTTGAATGCATGTGATAGAAAAGACGCAGAAACAGTCCGCTCCTGTTTCGCCCCCGATGCCGTTATCGATTTCCCGCCCCTTGGGGAATTCGATGTTGATGGATTAATTGGCATTTTCACACAAATGGCGGTCTCCACCAGCATCATCGATAGCCATCACGGTCATAATGCAGAGATTACAATTAACGCGGACAAGGCCGAAGCCGTTTGGAATCTAGGCTTTGCGACCATTAATCCAGAGGACGATTCATTCCGGTTGTTATCCGGGTTTTACACTGATCGTTACGAGAAGCGAGGTGGTCAGTGGCTCATCACTTACACCCGCTCTGAGCCTCAGAAGATTATCGACGGAAAACTCGAAGGCGCATCAGTTTCCGCGAGCCTCTTGGGAGAGGCGTCATGAGTTATGCGGTCGTAACTGGGTCCGCCTCTGGCATCGGTGCAAATGTCCGTAAACGCCTTGAGGCCGAGGGCTTCGACGTTATTGGGATTGATCTCAAAAACGCAGAGGTCCTTGCCGACCTGTCGACCAAAGACGGTCGAGCGAATGCGATATCTGAAACCCTCGAAAAATGCGATGGCAAGATAGATCGCTTGTTACTGGCCGCGGGATTGGGCGGACATCTCGATGACGGCGCGCTTGTCGCACGGGTTAATTACTTCGGAGCCCTAGCTGTTTTGGACGGTTTTAAAGACGCCCTTGCTGCATCACAGGGTCGTTGTGTCGTTATCGGTTCCAATTCTGCTCAGATGCGGCCCGTCGATGATGCGCCAATGGTGATCTCAATGCTGGACGGTGACGAAGACAAAACCATGGGAATTATCGGCGATATGCATGCCGCTATGGTCTACGCGTCAACTAAGCATGCCCTAACCCGAGCGGTCCGTCGCCGAGTGCCCGAATGGGGCGCGTTAGGGATACAGTTAAATGTCATTGCCCCTGGCCCCACAGAAACGCCTATGCTTCAAGGTGTTAAAGATCATCCCACCATCAGCAAAAGCTTAGACATGATCCCAATTCCACAGAAGCGTTTTGCCAAAGTTGAGGAAATCGGGGGTACCATAGATTTCATGTTTTCCGATATAGCCGCACACATGCATGGAAGCATCATTTACGTCGATGGGGGATCAGATGCGCAAGTGAGGCCAGATAAGTTCTAGATTGCTAGTTTTGACTTTCCGAATGACATTCGGAAAGTCATTAGATATATAAACGGGAAAAGGGGAATGGAATGAGCGAACATAAGTCTGCGGTCATAACGGGTGCCGCAATGGGCATGGGAGCCATGAAAGCCAATAAACTGGCTAATCGAGGATGGAAAGTTTTCGCAGGCGTTTTGCCAGGCGCCAACACTTCTGAACTCAATAACAATCCGAACATCGTCAAAGTCGAACAGGATGTGACATCCGATGAGTCTGTTTCCTTCAGTGCAGCAACGGTGGCAGAGCATTTAAACGGTAAAGGCTTGGATCTCCTTATTAACAATGCCGGGATTGCCAATCTTGGGACAGGCCCCATTGAAGGCATTCATATGGATGAAATGCGGATCTTGTTTGAAGTCAATACTTTTGGCCCCATGCGCGTCACCCAGGCTTTTTTACCTATGATCCGAAAAGCAGCTCCTACGTCGCGTATTATCAACTTCGCGTCGGGCGCCGTTCGCGCGAACCCAGCATGTTCTGGCAGCTATAACATGTCAAAATGGGCCGTCGAGGGATTGACCTGCACCTTACGCAATGAGCTTGCCCCGTTCGGCATTGAGGTGACATCGATTGAACCTGGCGCGGTGAAAACGCACATGACGGCCAATGCAGAAGAAACCACAAAAAACATTTGGAACAATATGTCAGATGAGGTCCGGGCCGTTTACGAGCCCCATTTACGTGAAACAACCACCACAAAAATGGTCGAAGCCATTAACGCCGGAAACGATCCAGACTACCTGACAGATCAAGTGCTGGCCTTGTTGGATAAACCTAAATGGAAGCCCCGCTATCTTGTCGGCAAGGACGTCAAAGCCATGAAGCCAATGTTGGCTCTGCTGCCAGAGCGGACATTTGAGAAAATGATTCAAAAGGCCGTCGGCATTCCGCAACACAAGAGCTAGAGATGAGCAATATTAAGAAACAATTTGAGGCCCTACAGGCGGCCAAGCTCAAACTTCGCAATAGTTCGGCCGATGAACGCAGCGGCAAAATTCAAGCTCTTATGAATGAAACAATCAATCGGCAAGAAGATCTGTTTAAAGCTGGTCATGCAGAACGCGGAACCCACGATCTGGATATCGCTGCCGAAATCGTCATGCTCAAAACCGAGGCCGATTTCATCTCCAAAAATATTGGCAAATGGGTAAAACCTCAAAAAGTCAAAGGGACCATGAATACTTTTGGCAAGAGGTGCGAAATTCGTTATCAGTCCAAAGGCGTCGTACTCAACATGGCGGCCTATAATGCCCCCACAGCTGAATGTTTATTACCCGCTTTTTCCGCTATTGCCGGCGGGAACGCGGTCGCCATAAAACCTTCGGAATATGCCCCAGGCTCCGCGCAAATCATTCAAGAGATTTTCAACAAAGCTTTGCCTGCTGATGAAGCTCAAGTATTCCAAGGCGGTGTAGAAACAGCACAAGAACTTCTCTCCTTGCCCTTCAATCATATCTATTATACGGGCGGAAACGCGGTTGGAAAAATCGTCATGAAAGCGGCGGCGGATCACTTCGCCAGCGTGACCTTGGAAATGGGCGGTAAGTCACCGGTCATTATCGATGAAAGTGCGGACCTAGAAAACGCCGCCACAAAAATCGCCTGGGGCCGGGTCATGAATGCCGGGCAGGTTTGCATCGCGCCGGAATATGTGATTGTCCATGAAAGCCGGAAAGATGAATTTCAAAAGCTCATTTCCGAGAAAATCCAAGCCCTCTACAATTCAGATGGCAAGGGCCTTGAGAACTCACAATATGTGCCGCGTCTAATCAATGAGCGCCACCACCAGCGTGTAACAGGTCTGATTCAAGACGCAGTCAAGAAAGGCGCAAAGGTCGTTTGTGGCGGAACAGCTGACGCGAAAACGCGGTATATAGAACCAACGGTTCTGACAAATGTCGACGAAAGTATGAATGTCATGAAGGAAGAGGTCTTTGGCCCTGTCCTTACGGTTTCTTCTTATAAGAAACGCGAAGAAGTCCTTGAAATGATTGGCTTTCGCCAAAATCCATTGGCGCTATACATCTATTCCAAAAACGATGAGAACATTGAATATTTCCTTACCAATACCTCCTCTGGCTCTGCTGTAGTGAATAATAACTGCGTTCAGGCCGGCACCAATCCAAACCTGCCCTTTGGTGGCGTTGGTGCATCCGGCATGGGCGTCGCTGGTGGCTTTGAGGGATTTAAGGAAATGTGTAATGCTCGCGCCATAGTGCACCAGCCACTCGATCGTTTTCGAGACTTCCTGATTATGCTACCGCCCTATTCTGATCGATATAAAAATATCATCATGAAGGCTATCAAGAAATCGTAAGCTATGGTCACCCGGGTTGGCAATGACATCTATTTTGATGATTTGGCGGACCCGAAATTTGGACCGCTGCAGAAACTCGTCCGCAAGCTGGGAAATCTGGCCACGGTGGAATTTTCTATCGAAAAGGTTCTGAATGACGCTAGAAAAGCGACAGGGCTTTCTGATTACGGCGATGATGATTTCAAAAAACCGCTCCAGGTATTGATAGATAGCTATACCTCTGATCAACTCATGAGCCCTATTGGCGCGACCCAAGTCTACAATGATCTTGTGCGATGTGCGAGTAACCGGCTCATCATCCAGGACCGGCGCATGAAATGTCCGGACCTGGAGTCTATAGAGCTTAGGAAGCCTCTCAACATTTCAGGTCTTCCGCGCTCAGGTACGACTCACCTGGTCAATTTACTGGCGGCAGACAGCCGGTTCCAAAAACTACCATTGTGGGAAGCTCAGGAACCTTTTTGTGCTCCCGGCATGGAAAAGGCATCGGGCGGACTAAGGTTCAAGAGCAAAATGCTCAACTGGTTTTTGAAAAATAATGACAGCGACATTGATGACCCGCGCTATTATCGTTGTTCCTTGCGCTGGTCAGGCATGAAAATGATGGGACCCGAGCTTGCGGCCATGCACCCCATGAACCCAGATCATATCCATGAAGAACTGGAGCTGATGACCTTTGATTTTGGCTGCAACCAGTTTGAGTGGACGGCCATGGTCCCAAGCTACAGGGACTATTATTTCGCCAAAGACCAAACACCCCACTATGAATATATGCGGGATGTATTGAAGCTCATGCAGTATGAAAGACAGGATGAACGGCCCTGGGTCCTCAAATGTGTGCAAAACCCGGAACAACTCCCGGTTCTTAAACATGCTCTGCCCGATGCTACCGTTATTTTTACCCACCGTGATCCGGTGGCCGTAATTCAATCGTGTTCGACCATGATTGCCTGGGGGCATCGTATGCTTCGCACCGAAGTCAATCCTCGCATGGTGATTGATTACTGGACTGACCGGTTCGAGCGACTTCTCCGAAAATGTGTCGAAGACCGGGATATCTGGGGACCGGAGCAAAGCATGGACGTGCTATTTCATGAATATATGGCTGATCAAGAAGGCACTGTCGCCAAAATCTATGACCATTATGGCTGGGAGTTCTCAAACCAGGCCCGATCTGAAATACGAGAATTTCTGGATAGTCATCAACGCGGCAAACATGGCCGTGTTAGGTATAAACTCAAGGAGCATTTTGGCGTTAGCGCTGATGAAATCCGCGAGCGCTTTGATTTTTACTTCAAAAAATTCCCGGTCGAGGCTGAGGTTAAGTAGGCTGCTGACATAGAGTAGTTTGTCCATTGCCTTTGGAGCAGTCGCTTTTGGGGCTTTTCTAAAAGGCCCCAAGATGTTGGCGGTAAAAGTCAATAATGTGGCGCTATTTGGCCACCTGCCGCCAAAATCAACTGATTTTTCTGTAATTAAACGCAGTGAACAGATTGCCAAGCGTTTGCATTCCTTTAAACAACTGGGCAATGAGTGATTTCGAGAAGACACTTCAGCAATTATCGGCGCTATCCCAAGACACAAGATTACGCGCCTTTAAGATGCTTATGAACGCTGGCGAGGGCGGAATTCAAGCGGGTGTGATTGCCGAAGCCTTGAAGGTTGCCCCAAACAGCCTGTCCGCTCATCTTAACGTCTTGACAAACTCCGGCTTGATATCGGTTGAGCGACAAGGACGGAAGATGATTTACCGCCCCAAAATAGAGACGGTAAACGCCATGCTCTCATCAATCGTAGAAGATTGTTGCAATGGCCACCCGGAGGTTTGTAGCTTTTTGGCGGACTTAAGGTCTGTCCCCTGTTGATGGCTTTGACTGGATACATATTCTTGTGATTCTCTAAATCTCTTGATTCCCTACCTACTGATAGGTATCTATCATTTACATAGGAGCGTAAGTATGGAAATCAATTCAGATTTTTCGAAAAGAGTTTTGGTGCATAGCGACGAAATACCCTGGAAGGCTTCGCCAATGCAGGGAGTTGAGAGAAGAATGCTTGATCGCATAGGCGATGAAGTTGCGCGAGCTACCACAATTGTTCGTTACGCACCAGGCAGTCACTTTTCCCCCCACGTTCATACAGGCGGTGAGGAATTTATTGTCTTGGAAGGCGTATTTTCTGATGAACATGGTGACTTTCCAGCCGGATCATACATCCGCAATCCCCCTTCCTCTAGCCATAGCCCCGGGTCAAAACCCGGCTGCATCATTTTTGTAAAATTATGGCAATTTAGCCCATCCGACCGTACGGCAGTCAAGATTGATATAAACAAAATGCACTTGATATCAGACGCCAAGCGTCCTGGCGTATCGGTCATGCCCTTATTCCAAGATGAACACGAAACGGTTCAAGTGGAAGATTGGGAAGCCGAAACGGAGATCGAAATGGAAACACCAGACGGAGCCGAATTGCTCGTCCTTTCCGGAACCCTGAAAGAGACCGGAGATGCTATGCGTCAACACAGCTGGCTAAGAATTCCAACAGGCGGAAAAATATCTGCCAAAGCTGGGCCGAATGGGGCGCGATTATGGATCAAGTCGCGACATCTACGAGATATAAAAACTCCAAACCAAATTATCTGAAAATTTGCAAACCTATCTCTTGATAGGTAGGAACAGATATGAGCACCCGAGAAATATTACTGGAAACCGCAGAAAAGGCTGTGCGCCGACGGGGATATGATGGGTTTTCCTATGCAGATCTCTCCGCCAAAGTCGGCATTCGCAAGGCCAGCATCCACTATCATTTTCCTAAAAAGGAAGATTTGGCACTAGCTCTCATGATGCGATATCGCGAAACTGTTATCAAAGATCTGGAAAGAATTTCAAAACAACACACATTGGCGGGAAAAAGGCTTTCGGAATTTGTTGACATATACCGGCAAGCATTAGGTAACTGCGATATGCTATGCCTATGTGTAGCCTTTAGCAGCGGACCTGACAGCCTAAACAAGGACATATTGGAAGAGATAACCTGTTTTCAGACCGAGGCCAATGCGTGGCTTACGGAGGTCTTTGAGCTAAGTATAAAAGACAAAACAATTTTGAACGTAATAGACTCCAACAATGACGCTGCGGCCTGTTTAGCCCTTGTGCAAGGTGCTCAATTGGTCGCGCGGGCCGCCGACGATATTATGGAATTCGAAAAAGCTGTGGCCGGATTGATGAACCGTGTCAAAACTTAGTCGAGCTTAAAGACCCGCTTGGCATTTTCGCTCAAAAACAACGCCTTGTTGTCACCATCCAAACCAAGAGCATCCAGCGTATTCAGACATTTGCCCGGCATAATCATGGGATAATTGCTACCGAACAAGACCTTCTTGCGGCCATTGGTTTTCATATATTGCACCAGCTGTGGCGGATAGCGTTCGGCGGTGTAAGCAGAGGTATCGATATACACATTCGGGTGTTTCGTGGCGACCGCGATAGCTTCATCGGTCCAAGGGTAGCCTATATGGCCACCGACAATTTTCAGCTCGGGAAAATCAATGGCGACTTGATCGAGATATATGGGACGTCCGACTTCAGACGGCATCAACGGCCCCGTATGTCCAATCTGCGTGCAAAATGGCACATCCATTTCGCTACAGGCGACATAGACAGGGTAAAACCGGCGGTCAGTAGGAGGAACCTCACATAGCCAAGGCAAAACCCGAATGGCCTTAAAACCTAATTCTTCGACACATCGACGAATTTCTCTAACCGCCTCCATAGGCTTAGAAATATCGACTGATCCAACACCGATCAAACGGTCAGGATATTCAGCCACAAATCCAGCCACTTCGTCATTGGATATCATATCTCTGTGCGGGGCCTGCCAGGCACTAGTCAGCGCCTTGTCAATGCCGCCTGCATCCATTGCCGCAATGGTTGCTGCGACCGGAATTTCCGCGTCCGGAACAGTACCTTTGGTCCAGCGACGCAAGCTTTCAAACATGGGGTCCCTCAGGTGACGAAGGGTCGGATGTTGTATCCAACTGTCAATAATCATGAAGGGTCCGCAGGCGTAAATTCACTTGGGAAATTGTGGAAGTAAGAAAACTCTTCGGCTCTACGCTTTATACGCCAACCGGCATCCGTCCGCACCAGTTCATCTACATACCAGATACCCACAAAGAAAACGTGTGGCGCGCCGTCCTTTTGCAAAATCATGGGATTAAAACAAATCGTCCGACCTGTCGCCTTATCGCCATCAATCTTAATCTGTGGCAAACCCAACATGTGCTGCATCCCAGCAAATTTTGACAGAGCTTTGGCCAGATAAGTTTTTGTTTCCGTAAGGTTTCCCTTGGCGCCACCGACAGCCGTGTAATCAATGAAAGCGTCCTCGGTGAAGATGTCATCCAGCGCGTCAAAATTCTGCGTATCAATGGCATGACAATAATCAGCCAAAAGATCTTGAATTTCGAACCGGTCTGAGAGCTCTTGCGTCTTCATTATTCGTATTTTATCCGGCCCTTCTCGCCGTAATTATTCTGCAAAACACGCGTCGCCAATGGTCCGAAGCCTTCCCACATCTCCTCGTTTACCTTTTCGGCAGGAATAACGACATCGGCGTAATCCTTGGGCGCGCGCCATCCCGGATGCGGTTGAATCTTGACCATGGTTCCACCTACTGGATGCATGGCAAGACGCTCATCCAGAATTTTCTGAAGACGCTGAACCTGATCAGGGTGTTGTTCGACCAGATCAGTGCTCTCATTGGGGTCTTCCCAGATATTATATAGCTCTGTGCGAACTTCCGTTTCACGCCGTTGATGATCGACCAGTTGGTACAGCTTCCATGGCCCATCAATGACACCGTATTGAAAGCGGTTATATTCGGACACATTCGATGTGAAGATCATTGGCGCGCCGCGGCCTTTCGAGCCTGTTCCTAAGATAGCGTCCCAACGATCAATACCGTCAATCTTCTTTTTGTGCTGGCTTTCAATGCCCGCAGCCCGTGTCAATGTCGGCAACATATCCATAACAGAAATAACGTTTTCATTGACGGTTTCTGGGGGAATAACGTCTGGCCAGCGCATAACAGATACTACGCGTATACCGCCTTCATAAGGATCCAGTTTTTGCCCTTTTAGAGGGGCGTTGTCTGCGCCGAAATTATAAAAACCACCATTATCAGTGAAAAATAAAACGATGGTATTGTCGGCTATGCCCTGCGTATCGAGCTCATCTAAAATCTGCCCGATGGCCTGATCCATGGAATCAACCATGGCCGCGTAGGTTCGACGGGGTGCTCGAGGCGAATCTATTCGCCCCCCATATTTGGCGATGTCTTCGTCCTTGGCCTGTACCGGTGAGTGCGGTGCGAGGAACGGCACATAAAGGAAGAACGGTTTGTCCTTAGCGCGAACATCTCGGAGATATCTGACGGCCTGATTGCCGTGAACATCCGTAGCGTATTCTCCGTTGTGATCGCGGATTTCGCCGTTTTCCTGGAAGTCATGACCGCCTGCAAAAGTGTGCTCGAAATAGCTGACATCCGTATTGAAGTGGCCATAAAAATGATCGAAGCCGCGAGCATTTGGTGTATGTTGCTCGATTGTGTGACCCATATGCCATTTGCCGATCATGCCAGTGTCATAGCCAGCGGCTTTGAAGCTCTCGGGCATAAAGTGTTCTTCCGGCGACACACCTCCATTATCCCAGGCCATGAAGACGGCATGAGCAACGCCGAGCTTGATCGGGTCCCTGCCCGTCATCAGGGCTGCCCGCGTCGGCGAGCAGAAAGGTGTGGCGTAAAATCGCTCCAGCCGCATGCCCTCCTTGGCCAGACGGTCAATATTAGGAGTTGCGATATCAGAACCCCGATAGCCCACATCGGCCCAACCCAAATCATCGGCCAACATAATAATAATATTAGGAGGCGGTGCATCCGCAGGTCGCTCTTTTACCAGCGCCGCAATATCGGATGTCTCACCTTGAGCGAAGTCATAGTCGGATGACGGGCTCGTGCGGTACTTCAATTTGAAGAAAATAAAACCTACCAGCAACAAGACCAGTAGGATGAATAATAAGCGGCGTTTCATTTACGCTTTGCTGCCGGTGACCGGCGCATTACCGAACATACCGAGCTTGCAATTGCCTGAGATAGAGTCGCCATCAGCGGTCAGCTCAAATGATAATGTCAGAGGCATAGGCGACGTGACATCCACGTCAAACATGGCTTTGCCGTCTTCAACGCGGCCATTGCCGATATCGTTAGAATTGCCGTCAGAAGATGCTGTCCCGCTCAAGGCGCCGCCGTCTTCGGCTAAAGCAACGCTGACCTCGCGATTGCCCATAGGGGTTTGCATGGTTAGGTTCCAGGTTCCAGTGTAACTCATAGTTTCCTCCAATTGAGTTAGTCGTTCGCACCCATCATGTGCTTGGCCGCTACATAGCCGAATGTCATTGCCGGGCCAAGGGTTGCCCCTGCACCCGGATATGTATGGCCCATAACCGAAGATGAGCAGTTCCCTATGGCGTAAAGCCCGGATATGGGTGTGCCCTTTTTCGTCAAGGCTTGGGCGTTGGTATCGACATCAATGCCGCCCTTGGTCCCAATATCGCCGGGCCTGGCTTGAAAGGCGTAGAATGGTGCCCGTTCAATCGGGGCCAAGCATGGATTGGGCTCTACCGTTTTGTCGCCATAATAGCGATCATAGGCATTACCGCCCTTATCGAAATCCTCGTCTTTTCCAGTTTCGGAAAACCGCGCGACCCGTTCCGCCGTTTCCAGTAGTCCCGCTTTATCGACGCCTATTTTCTCAGCCAGTTCCTCTAGAGTGTCGGCCTTGCGGATCAAATTCATGATGTAATCAGGTACTTTCTCATCTGGTTTTACACTGCCCGGCATAAGCGGACCGATGGCATATTTCTTTCGCGCCCGCGCATCAAAGACAACCCAGGTGTTATCGGCGTAATCCTGCATCGCGTTGCCGACCACGTCATAAGACAGACCTTCATTGACGAAACGCTTACCCTGACCATTGACCATATAAATGCCCGGAAGCGAACGCTCCACAAACATGACCACTGATCGATCCATACCGGGGATTTGAACTGTTGGCCCCCACCAGGCCCCGTCCATCAAAGTCAAATTAGCGCCGACAGCTTCGGCGGCTTTGTGGGCGTCGCCTTTATTAGTGCCCGGCGCGCCGGACCATTTTACATCTGTCGGACCTTTTAAATATTGCCCGCGCATGTCTGGATTACTCTCAAATCCTCCGGCGGCCATCACGACCCCCCGTCTCGCGACGACTTGAACAGGTCCGCCATCTTTCTCAACGATGGCACCCGTTACTTTGCCGTCCGTCTCGACCAAAGAGGTCATGCCGGCATTCAGCCAGATGGGAATTTTGCGGTCCAAGGTCGTTTTATAGAGCCTGCCCAGAAGCGCATTACCCCCAGTCAGGCGCCGGTGACGCTTGGTCTTCATCCGCATAGGAATATCGATGGTGTAAAGCATTTTCTGCTTCATCAATATCCAGAGCCATCCTTTGGTTTTGGTGATGATTTTGGATGCTTCGGGAATGGTAATGGTGAATCCCATGAATATGGTCTGCGGGTGCGGGTCTCTCAGATTGTCCAAATTCTTACCAAGCTTCGCGGCATTGAAAGGTACAGGATCAAGTGTTCGCCACCCATCTTTTCCACCAGGCTTGTCGGGAAAGTAATCCGCATAGGGCGTCGAGATATAATCCACATGCGACTTGTCCATGATAAAGCGGAGCATTTTCGGGCTTTCGTCTACAAAAGCTGCCTGGCGCTCATCGGAAACATCATCGCCAATACAGGCCTTCATATAGGTGATGGACGCTTCCCGGCTGTCGCTTTCGCCATGTTTGGTCATGAGGTGATTATTAGGCACCCAGGTTCCACCGCCTGACGTGGCTGACGTACCACCTACCTTATCCGACTTTTCAACAACGAGGACATTAGCACCATATTCATGGGCCGTTATAGCAGACGTCAGGCCACCTGCCCCGGTGCCCACAATTAAGACATCAACCTCGTGAGTTTCCATTATCCCCATCCATTTGGTTTTCTGTTTATCTTGCCCTTAGGTCGAAAGCAGCGCAACGTAAATATCGAAATCATCCCGATTTTCTACGCATTTATGGCAAATTACGTCATGTTTTTGCGGTTTTGCGTAGAATTTTTCCTATTTTACTGCGCAGTTTCAATTCGCATCCGCCCGAAGATAGTCCCTACAAAGACGCGCCCCTTTTCATCAATGGTTGGGCCTGAGAACTCGTTGTTGTATTTCTGACCAGGAAGTTTCCAATGAAAGGTTGGCTCACCCGTCAGCCAGTTAACGGCTTCTAATGTCCACTGATTGTCGCGAGCCCCCATGAAATAAACCTGCCCAGTGCCGGTACTGACCCATGGCACGCCATTAGGCGAGCTGATAGTCTCATTGACCCAAGCCTGCTCAAGGCGGCGCGAGTCCGGGTTCCATTGGAACTTTTGCACGCCGTAAGGTTGGTATTTAGGATCGGATCCTAGTGGACCAATCAACACACCTCTCGCACTACCCTCTTTGGGAATAAAGAACGGTGCATTTCGCGGCGTATTGTTGACGACCATTGCTCCGTAACCAGCCACAATAACTGTTTGCTCGGACTGGATTTTCTGAACGTTGAGATCGCCCATCGTAACGGGTGCTTGCCCGGCAATTCGGCGCGAGGGCGTATCGGGTAATTGTTCCCAATCGTCTGGAATAGCGTCCCGCCACATCAACGTAACATTCATTCGGTAATCGCCATCCGTAATCACGACGAAGCGGTCCTCGTTCCCAAAGCCCATCAAGCTTGGCGTAGCCCCTGTGCCCTCGCCCCAACTATTGCGATAACGCGCTGTCCAGGCGCCGTCGGCTTCGTCGGTGGATAAACGTTCACCCGTCCAGACCACCTTATGCATATGGTTACGAGAGGCCACATAGATGCCGCCGTCATCGTCAAGCGCGATGGCATTTCGTACCCATCCATAACCTGTGCCGCGCGTGGCAATATCTTCTTCGTCCCGATGTTTCATTTTTACGGACCTGTATTCTTTCAAGTCCATCGAGACGGCGACCATTATCCCGTCTTCAGTTGGAAAGACGATCCAGCCATCGTAAGTGAGGTTGATGCCGACACTAGGACCCGCTTCGCCTTTAGGCATTTCAAAGCGTGCCTTTTCCACGATACCGGAGGACTGGTCGCCTTCGACCGCATCACCGTAAGCGACAATCGTCCCGTCCTTTCGGGCAAAGTAGAACCAGTTATTGGACCCCACCATGGCATAGATACCTGACAGATTGGTGAGCGGCATAAGAGCATCAATGCCGGTTTTGATAGCCCCTAAGGAACCCGTTTCCTCGTCGAGTTTACTGAGAATATTATCCGCCCACTCCTTTGTATATTTCTCGGCTTCAGGAGATGGGAAATGATCAATGATATCGTAGGTCTCTTCATCCAGCTTGTAGATGCCATTGACGCCATTAGTCCAAAGCGCGCGCTTCCCATCGGCATATGGCGCGGACGTATAAAGGCCAAAATAGCCAGGCCCTAAGAACTGATAACTGATGTCTTTTTCCGATAATGTTCGGCTTTGTCCCATTGGCCCCGGAAGCGGCGTGGCATCCTGTTGCGCCGTATCCCCATGTGGCAAAGGATTAACCCCATCAGCCAGAAATGGATTTTTCGGCGCAAAAGCCATATCGAGATTAATAGAGGCTGGGTCGGCCATTTGAGGCACTGGTTTAAGATCAAGATCGGGACGTGGCGGCTCTGGCCCCAAGTCCAGCATTCGAGAAAAACCGAACGCCAAAACGCCTGTTATCAACAAAAAAATGACCAAAAAAATACGCCGCACAAGTTTCCCCCTCGTTGCAGCGATTACATTTCCGAATCAGATTCGGAAAGTCAAGGCGGGTGTTAAATTCCCTGATCTTCCTTTCGAGGCCGGTTTTCTATTTCCTCGAGTAGCTCTTCGTGCAGAGCATTCGTATCACCTCCGCCAAAAACCATGGCACCTGATGTATAGGCAGTGCCAAATGTTTCCGCGGCCGTATAGGTCTGCGCAACGCCCGAGAGGAAATCATCCTCATTTAGTGTACTCATACGGTGAATAAAGACTGACCAGACAATTTCATTGGCAATAGCATAGCGTGAATCCAAAACCGCATCAAAATTCGCCTGAAGCATCCTGGCGTGGATCTCTTCCGGGACGGCGGCGGCCTGAATGATGGGAGCCATGATGCGCATTCTGTCTGCATCTTTGTCATAGACGACCATGAGGTCACGATCCCGCACTTTGAAGGTCACCCGGTTCTCACCGATTTCAGCATCCTTATCAAATTTCTGAATGAGCTTGGCCATCTTGTCACTGGTCATAGCACCTGACGTGATATCTGCAGGTGCGACCTTAGTCTGACCCGTATCTCCAGTCTGGATTTCGGAGCAACCGATCAGTAAAACAAAACTTAAAAGGGCAGCACCCTTGAGCAAAATCCGCATAATGTCCTCCACGCCAAACCTGAAACGGCTCGACCCTCGAGGCAAGTCACATTTGCGTGTGAATTAAAGCGAGGACATCAAATCCGAGAGCTGTGCATTAACGATGGCAAACTTTGAAACGGTCCAACCGCCCTTCTTCGACATGGCATTGACTGTGTCTTCATAGGCTTTGATGTTTGGCACACGCACTTTGACCCAATCTTGAATGAGTCCGCTCATATCGGATTTGGTGAGTTTCTTTTTCTTGGCAAAACTGGCCACATCCTGCGCAAATCTGACCTGCGCCTTGAAGAAGTCTTCTTGTAAGTGGCGCATAGCCAGACGCTCCCAATGGTCATTAGAATTCGTCGAAAGCAATGCCGCCCGAACACGGTCAATTTTCAATCGCCCGCCAACCTCATAGAATAATTCTGCAGCTTTCGGTACATCCCATTTGATCTTATCGGCCAGTTCGAGAACGTCAAAACCGGATGCCCGCGACCTAAGTAACGCCACATCCACAGCCAGGTTCTTTGGAATACCAGCGCGTTCAAACCACTTAATACGGCTTTCGGCACGACGTTGATCATATGGGGACAAGAGCTTCAACCAACGACTATCTACCACAGCCGACAGACCGCTCCGTCGCTTAATGCGGTCTTCGATCATGCCGGTCTCCCCTTTGCGCACGAGCCAGGCCATGACCCGCATGAGAACGCGAGCAATTTCCTGGTGGAGCTCAGTCTGCGCACGCGCATTGACCTTATTATCCAGCTTCTCAATGGCATCACGAAGCTCACCTACCTTGAGCGCCTCATAAGCTACTATGAATGCCTTGGCGATGTCCGCAACAGACCCCTGTGTTTGCTCCTGGAGGCGCATGACGGATAACGGGCCACAAACGTCGACAATCTTATTGACCAGTCTGGATGTGATGATCTCCCGGCGCAGTCGGTGCGTTGCCATGGCCTTTTTATACTTCTGCACCTTTTTAGGAAAATAGGCCGCTAGAATATTGTCCATGAACGGATCATCAGCGACATCCGTCGCGATAATATCGTCAAACAAGATATTTTTTGAATAAGCCATAATAACGGCAATCTCGGGGCGGGTGAGCCCGGCCTTTTCTGCCGCGCGGGTCTGCATCCCCTCTTTACTGGGCAAGCCTTCGACAGCGCGATTTAAGAGCCCCCGTTTTTCGAGCCCTGTCATAAAGCGCCCATAGGCATTATGATCAATCACTGAACGAAGCTCAGCCAGAGACAACATGCCAGTTTGATCATAATTGTGCTGCAAAACCAGCTCGGCGACATTATCCGTCATGTCTTCTAGCAATTTGTTCCGGGCTTTGGCAGCTAAGGATTTTTGCTCAATGGCCCCTCGAAGAAGGATCTTGATATTGACCTCATTGTCTGAACTATCCACGCCGGCCGAGTTATCAATTGCATCCGTATTCAAACGACCGCCAGACAAAGCAAATTCAATACGTCCAGCCTGTGTCATGCCTAAATTGGCCCCTTCTCCGATGACCTTGGCTTTTAACTGGGCCCCGTCAACGCGCAGGCCATCATTGGCTTTGTCCCCGACCTCGCCGTGACTTTCATGCCTAGCTTTGACATAGGTACCAATACCGCCAAACCAAAGAAGTTCACACTCGCTTTTTAACAGGGCATGAATCAATTCATCGGGCGTTACCTCGACTTTCGACAAACCAGTCATAGCCTGAATTTCCGGCGTCAGTTTAATCGATTTAGATGAGCGCGAGAAAATCCCGCCGCCTTTGGATATCAGCTTTTTGTTATAATCCTGCCAGGTCGACCGGGGTAGTTTGAACATCCGGTCCCGTTCTTTGAAAGATTTGGCCGTATCAGGATCAGGGTCAATAAAGATATCCAGATGGTTAAATGCCGCGATGAGTTTGATATGCTTGGAAAGCAGCATCCCATTACCAAATACATCTCCGGACATATCTCCGACACCAATAACCGTGAAGTCCTCGGACTGGATGTCCTTGTCCATTTCTCGGAAATGACGTTTGACTGCCTCCCAGCCGCCACGAGCGGTGATACCCATGGCTTTGTGGTCGTAACCGACAGAACCACCTGACGCGAAAGCATCATCCAGCCAGAAATCATAGTCCTGTGAAATGCCATTTGCGATATCAGAAAATGTCGCCGTGCCTTTATCCGCCGCCACAACCAGATAAGGATCGGGCGCATCCCAACAGACAACATTTTTGGGCGCGACAGTGCCTTTGCCCTTGTAGTTATCAGTGATGTCCAGAATACCGGAGATGAAAGTTTTATAGGCGGATATGCCCTCGGCAATCCATTCATCTCGCGTTCCGCCTTGTGGCAATTGCTTGGGGAAAAACCCGCCTTTGGAGCCGACGGGCACTATGACAGAATTTTTCACCTGCTGAGCCTTCACAAGCCCTAGAACTTCAGTGCGAAAATCATCTCGTCTATCAGACCAACGTAAACCACCACGCGCAACAGGGCCAAACCGTAAATGCACAGCCTCGACTTTGGGAGAGCTCACATAAATTTCCCGGTAAGGCTTGGGCGCCGGCAAGTCATCGATCGATTGGCTGTCAAATTTGACCGACATATAAGGCTTAAACGCCCCCATATCGGTTGTTTGATAGAAATTGGTGCGCAGCGCATGTTTGGTGGCAACTGCGAGACGTCGAATAACCCGGTCATGATCCAACGATCTGACATTCGCCAAGCTGGCAAAAATCGCTTTCTCCTTGCTATTAACCGCCTTTTTTCTGTCAGTCATTTTGGGAAAAGCTTCTGGGTCAAATTTGGCCTTCATATAGTCTACAATTTGTCCTGTGATTGCAGGGTATTGAGACAAAGCTTCGATTTGTGTGGCTTCTGTTGGATCCATGCCGCTTTGGCGACGGTAGCGCGCGAAAAGGCGCAGTAGTGCTATATCTCTCCAATTGGCTAGAAGCGGCAGAACCAGACAGTTAAACCCATCATCTTCATTCCGTCCGTCCCAAGTAGCCAGAAACGCCTCTTCGAAAACGTCTGAAAATGCCTCGGGCTTTTCAATGTTAAAAGGTAATCGGATTTCGAAATCATGGACCCAGGCCGATCCGCCTGAAGACTTCCGGATTTCATATCCGGTTTCAGCCGTCACATGAGCAGAGAAATTACGCAGTACAGGAATGATGTTTGACGGCTCAATACGATCAAGACTAAAAATCTTGGCTTTGAAATCATTAGTCAAACCAGCTGCCTGATAAACCTTAACCCTGATGCGGCTCTGATCATCTAGACGGTTTATTTCCTGGAGATCGGCCACAGCCTGTTTTGGCGAAAAAGCATTCTGATAGGCGACCGAAAACGCGTTTTGGAAATCACCTACCTCGAGAGTTTGCTCACCCGCCTCATCTAGATGATGGGCAACGCCATCAAACCATGGCTGTGCGATCTCGGATATCTTGGCTTCAAGTTTTTTGAGATTTGGCGTTAGCGCTTCATCCGGATTCATACCGATAATAAAATGAACCCTTGCCATAGGCGCATCGCTGTATTGCGGATAAAAAGCCGATATTCGTCCGCCAAAAGCCTCCTTTAAGGCCTCACCGATCCGCATGCGAACTCGCGTGTTGTAATGCTCAAGCGGCACATAGACCAAAACGGATGCAAAGCGGTCGAATGGATCGCGTCTGACAAATAAACGCGTTCGAGGACGATCAAATCCCTGTGCAATACCGGTGGATATACGAAGGAGTTCCTTTTCATCAATCTGGAAAAGTTCATCCCGCGGAAAACTAGACAGGACATAGTCCAAGCGTTTCGCGTTATGAGAACCCTCAGCATGAGCCGCCTTGCGCATCACCCGTCGCACTTTCTGGCGCAGCAATGGTACATATTGTGGCGACCGACTATAAGCCTCGGATGTAAACAGGCCAACAAAACGGGTCTCTCCGGTAACATCTCCGGACCAATCATAGTGTTTGACCGACACATAATCCATGCGGACCCGGCGGTGCACACGGGTGAAGATGTTGGATTTAGCGACCGTAACGGGAGGGCTGTTTTTCAGAAAGGCGGACACGTTTTTAGCGATAGCATTCGGCTCACTGTTTTGTCGTAAAACCGTGATGTTTTTGTCTCGCAATATCCCTAATTGTTTTTTGCGATCGACCGCCGGATTGGCATAATCCGGGCTTGGTCCTCGGGGATCAGCGCTCTTGGTATAGTCATACCTTCGAGCCCCCAGAAGTACGAAGTTGCCCGCTGCCATCCATTCAAGAAATGCCTGACCTTCTTGAATGTCCTCATCATTCTCGGCACCTGGAAGCTTAGACAGCTCCTCAGAAACCGATTGAACATTTTTTACTAAACCTTTGTAATCTTTGTTAATTATTCCGACATCTTTGAGGGTTGCCTTCAACTCTTTGATTAGATTTTTTTCCTGTTTGACGCTTAATTGTGAAGTCGAGACCAATATCATGGACTCGGAAACGGGCGTTTCTCCCTTGGCTTTCCACTTACCGGCTTTGGTTCGGAACCCATCGACAATGGGGTGGAAAAGCCCAGTAACATTAACACCGAAGCTGGATATTGCGGTCACAACAGAGTCGACCAGAAACGACATGTCATCAACGACGATTTTTATGACATGATCATCGCCATCAGGATTGATCTTGGAAAAGGAAGACATACGCTGCGCGTTAATTAATACATCTCCAGGCTTACGGGTCACTGGATACATCCAGAATGCGCGGGCCAAATCCTTTAATTGATCAAGGGCGTAGTGGGAAAAACCACTTTCACTGGCATCACGATAAAAATCCCTCAAGAAGCTCTCAGCACCAATTTCGAACCCCTGATCAGAGGCATTGGTGAAATCCTTAAGATCAAAACAGGCTCGTAAAAACTGCCGCTCTGAAAATTTTAATTCGCTCATGGTCCTCCCCCGAGGTTTGGCGTATATTGTCAGGCCGCCGCTTGAATTCGTTCTATGGCTAACCGGTCAGCAATTACGTTTGTTGGCTCTTTTTCTATCGCGGACAAGCTGAATATTTCATTTAAAGTTTTACAGAGCCCGTTTAATTTTTCGTCAACCCAATTCGGCCTGTAATCACCAGACAATTCAGCAGCCACGTTGATTATGCCGCCCCCATTAATGACATAATCGGGACAGTATAGAATGTTTCGATCTCTCAATGCATGGCCCATATCTTCACTTGCGAGTTGGTTATTCGCAGCGCCGCCAACAATACGAGCTTGTATGTCTTCGATTGTGTCACGATTAATCGCACCACCCAAAGCACAAGGGGCAAAAATATCGACATCCTGCGCATGAATTTGATTAGGGCTTACAACGGTTGCTCCCATGACTTGTTCTGCTTTGCGCAAAACCTCTTGGTTGATATCGGCAACAAACAAACGGGCGCCAGCAGCGGTCAGTTTCTCGCATAAACTATATCCGACATGCCCAAGACCTTGCACGGCCACCCGCAGTCCTTTCAGATCAGATTGCCCCAGTGCCGTCTCCGTCGCCACATGAAGACCCCGAAACACGCCCTCTGCGGTAATCGGCGAGGGATCCCCTGAAGCTGCCGCTCCACTATCTAACCCGCCAACATATTGTGTGTTTTGCCTGACAACTTCCATATCCACTGTGCTCACGCCAACATCTTCGGCGGTACAATATATTCCGTTTAAGCTTTCTACGGCTCGACCATAGGCCGCAAACAATTGCTCGCGGTCGAAGTCCTCGCTTGGCCGCATGATAACCGCTTTACCCCCGCCGAAAGGAATATCCGCCATAGCGTTCTTAAAACTCATCGCGCGCGAGAGATTAAGAGCATCATCCAGCGCATTTTGAGTAGTGTCGTAGCTCCAAAGACGGGTGCCCCCTGCAGCGGGACCTCGATTGGTATTGTGAACCGCAATAATCGCTTTCAACCTTGTAACGGGATCCGAAAAAAAATGGACGCCTTCATGATTATCAAAATTTGGACGATCAAAAGCTGACATAAGTCTCTCCGGAAATTTGTCCCCGTGTTATTTGTCCAGATAAGAATAAAAATGCCTTAATTTAACTGAGGACAACAAATATTTCCCACGAAACGCGCGGTGACATCAGAGGTTATTGCAAGGTATCCAGTGCGCTGGCAGCAGACTTAAGAATCTGCATTGAGAGAGCCGCACCGGTTCCGTCCCCCAGACTGATTCCAAAATTATGGCGTGGCGTACATCCGATGCGATCTAGTAAAGCCTCATGAGCCGGTTCCGATGTTATAGACCCAGCAATACAATGATCAATCGCCGCAGGATTTATAGCATGCACAACAGCAGCCGCAGTACAAACAACGAACCCATCGAGAATAATTGGAATGGACTGATGACGGGCTGCCACAATTGCACCGACCATGCCAGCTATATCTCGTCCGCCAAAATACTGAAGATAGGTCAAGGCATCGCCACCGGAAAGATCCTGAGCCGCTATGGCCGCTTCAACGGCCTTAATTCTGTCTTTGGCAGAGTGATTATGAGCGCCCGCCCAATATTCAGCCGAACCGCCATAAAGAGCCAACGCAATGGCCGCTGCAGCTGTCGCAGTTCCCGTTCCCGCATTGCCTAGTGCGATAATATCCGCCCCCTCTGCAACAACCTCCATGCCAAACGCGATAGCCCCGGCACAATCCTTTTCTGATAGGGACTTGCCTTTGGTAATATCCGGGACGGGATGCTCCACACCCATTTCGTAAACTTTGAAGGCCGCATTCATATCGGCCGCAATTCCCCTAACGGCTGCTTTTTGACGACTGAGGCCCTGAACCCTCCGACGAGCTATTTTCAGCAAATCTTCATCCATGAAATTATTGGCGACTTCATGCGTTCCAGCAAAAACTGCTACTAATGGTCGGGCAACTCGGGGTGTTTTTCGTCTTTGCCATCGCGCAAGCCACTCCAAGTCATCCGTAAGCGTACCTAAAACCGGCCCTGGCCCCGGAAAACCATCGAGAATTGCGCGCACATTATCCGCCGCAGCCTGATCTCCATCAGGTAACGAGCTTATTAAGGCTCTAAAGTCATTTAAAGGGGCAATATCTCCCAAGCGCTTTACCTCATGTTTATCATATTTGTTTAGATTGATTCTACATTACGAGAACGTCTAAGCCAGTAACATAACCGAATTATTACAATCAGAGACAATTAAATATGGGAATGCAGGGGAAATTTTTACGCGACTCAGTGATTATTACTGGGATCGCCATGGCATGTACCTACGCGGCCATCAACAAAGATCAAATTTACGATCACCTCGGCATCACAATCACAGCTACTCCGAAAAGCGCCCCAACTGCCCAGACAGCCGCAGATAAGAGCAATGCTCTACCCGTAACCAAGCTTTCAGGCGTTGCCGTTTCCATCCCTAAAAATAAGGTCGATGGTCATTTCTGGACTAATGCGCGTGTTAATAACGGTGTTATCAATTTTCTTGTTGATACGGGCGCCAGTACAGTCGCCTTAACGCCTGAAGACGCTCGCCGAGCTGGCATTGATCTTGACAGTCTTGATTACAATGTTCCTGTATCAACAGCGGCTGGACAAAACGTAGCGGCAGCCGTTCAGTTAAAATCCATTTCTGTTGGACCTGTTACCCTTCGCAACGTGAGAGCCATTGTCGTGCCCGAAGGACTGAGTACTTCTCTACTCGGAATGAGCTTTTTGGGTCAACTTCAAAAAGTCGAGGCAACACCTCACGCCCTTATCCTTCGCCTATAAGGCTTTGCGGATCATATTGATCGCCACCAGGCAGAGGCAAATGCCAAAAACCATTCTAAGGCGTTCCTGACTCAATTTGTGGGCCAGTTTAACACCAAAAGGCACACAGACAATCGTCGCCAAAGCCATTGTAGCAAAACCGACGACATTGACATACCCCAAAGAGTAAGGTGGCCGGTCTGCAATATTCCACCCAGAAATGACATATCCAATCGCGGCCGGTAAACCTATGAAAAACCCGATAGCGGCAGCCGTCCCGATCGCCCGGTGAATAGACTTTCCAAATAAAAGCATAAGCGTAACGCCGATTGAGCCAAAGCCAATTCCCATAAGCCCGCATATGCCCCCCAACACAGTTCCGGCAAAAGGGGGAGCTGCGCCGCCCGGCACGCGTTCACCTAAGCGAAAATCCGGCCTGCCGAACATAAATTGCAAGGACAACAAAATAGCCAATACACCAAACATCAGGGTCAATTGCCGCCCGGATAACCAATCAACTATCCAAGACCCAGCTAATAATGCGCCCAGCGCAATCCATAACCCCCAGCTTTTGAAAGGATTTTTTTGCCAAACCAAAGACCAGTCAACGGCCCCTTTAAGATGATGTCCCCGCGCGGACCTGATTGACGTCACAATGATAACCGATGTGGACGTCGCCAGAGCCATTTTCATTGTGATATCCGGTGAATATCCCAAGGCTTCAAACACGAAAAACAAGACAGGCACCATAATTGCGCCGCCGCCAATTCCGAATAGCCCCGCAGCGAACCCGGCCAGTGCCCCTGCTCCAAGCATAGCGAGCCCTAATGACAATATTTGCGGATCCATCAGGCCACGCCTTGGAATTCCCGACGGGTTAAAAGACCAGCCATAATAGTTTCAGAGGGCTTCACACCTTTTGCTATCGTTTCGCTTAGGGTCCGTCGCCACAGACGCGCCCCGGGCATTCCAGCATAAAGTCCCATAATATGCCGGATCATGGCTTTGGCCGTCCGATCATCCGCCTCTTGGTCTCGAACGAAATCAACGACCCGCTCTACAATGTCCTCACGGCTCTGACCAAAAGGCGCGCCCCCATAAAGGCGCTCATCCACGTCTGATAAAATCCAAGGCGTATGGTAAGCAGCCCGACCGAACATAATACCGTCGAGATTTTCGCTTTCTGAAATGGCCGTTTCTAAGTCCATAAGTCCGCCATTGAGTTCTATAGCAATTTTAGGAAAATTCCTTTTCATCTGGCGCACTAACTCATAATCCAATGGCGGCACATCGCGATTTTCTTTAGGCGATAATCCCTGCAACCAGGCCTTTCGAGCGTGAATGATAACACGCTGACAGCCCGCGTCCGAAACGGCCTGCATAAATTCGGGTAGTGTATCTTCCACTGGCTGATCATCAACGCCCAGGCGACATTTTACGGTCACAGGAATGTCCACCGCATCCTGCATGGCTTTAAAACAATCGGCCACGAGTTGAGGTTCAAGCATTAGACAAGCCCCAAAACTCCCGGACTGCACACGGTCGGACGGGCAACCAATATTGATATTGAGCTCATCATAGCCCCATTGTTCCCCAATTTTGGAAGCTTCCGCTAATTTAGCTGGTTCACTTCCGCCGATTTGCAATACGACAGGATGCTCGGCAGGGTAAAAATCAAGGAGATGCTCGCGCCGCCCATGGATGACCGCATCTGCCACCACCATTTCCGTGTAGAGCCATATTCGCCGAGACAGCTGACGATGAAACCAGCGACAATGCCGATCCGTCCAATCCATCATGGGCGCAACGGATACTCTAAATTCTTGATTTTGTTGCATTTTTTGTTATATTCCAGTGACTTAAGAAAGGATCGAATTACGCTATTGACCGCAGTTTCACTGTAGATATCGCAACATCTCACTGGCACTGCACGCATAGTGCACACGTTTATGGCAACAATCACAAAACTCAAGTCTGGAAATTACCGCGTCCAGGTTCGAAGGAAGGGGCAATATGAAACAAGAAACCCTCCTTCGAAAGGCGGGTGCCTATGAATAGGCAGTGGAAGCGGAGCGCCGCGCTTACGAGGGCCATGTCATCGAAGCACTGGTGATCACGGGATTTAACACCTTCGGACAGCTGATAAGGCTGCACATCGTCGACATGATGGGGCGGGCAAACCTCTTGGTCGCTACAAAGACTTTGCCCTCAGCCTATGCGCAAAGAACCCGCGCTCCAATAACGCGACTTCAAGCGATGATGGTCGCAACCGGAATTGGTCAAAGCGGACGCTGCCGTAGTAGCATCCACTCATACCGGTCCCGTTCTAGTACGGATGGAAACTCGGCAACCCATTGACCCTAAAGGCTACCGGTTTAATGTCGGCCTATGAAACGACTTTTCTACATTCTTACAGCTACAGCTTTGTTGATGTTGTCGGGCGGTCAAAAAAAAGAACCGCTCCTTCCACCCATAGATAACCCAGAGGGGCTTTTACT
>JAHDBU010000018.1:19029-27476 GCA_020630275.1 Hellea sp. | reverse complement strand
GATCAGATTAATGCGCTGAAAGGCGCTTAAAGCCAAAGCCAAACCCTAACAAAATTTAACCATAAGTCGCGTTCTGTTCATATTTCGTACAGCATAATTGACTATCTCGACGGGCACATTTTGAACAAGGATTTTTGTTATGTTGAAAGAAATCACAATTGCTACGGCTTTGAGCCTGGCTTTCTCGAGCGCCACTTTTGCCCAGGATGGCGATGACAAGGGTTGGGCTGGTGAAGCCTCTCTCGCCGGTGGTAAAACAGGCGGTAATACAGACACAGAAGATCTGTCTTTAGGCCTGAAACTGGCCAAAGCTGGTGACAACTGGAACCATAAATTCGACGCCCTGGCCGATTACGGCAATGTGGACGGCGACCGCAACAAAGAACGTTTCGCTCTTGGTTATCAAATTGACCGCAACCTAAATGAGCGCACCTATATCTACGGCAATGCTGATTGGTATTCCGACAAGTTTGGTGCCTATAGAAACGGTTACTTCGTCGGTGCCGGTGTCGGTTATAAGGTCATCGTGCCAGATCCGGTCGGTTGGAACGTGGAAGCCGGTGTCGGTTACCGTTCGCAGCTGGAACAAGACTATGCGAACCCGAATTTCGATCCTTTGTTGGCTGTCGATCCGGTTACAAACCCTGCCATTATAGATGGCGACCGGGTGAATGAAGTTGCCGTTCGCGGTTTCTCCGACTTCGACTACGCGCTTAACGAAAATGTATCCCTCTATAACGACACTGAAATTCTATGGGGTGAAAGCGATACATATATCTGGAACGAAATTGGTCTGTCAGCCCAGCTCATGGGCGATCTGGCCGCTCGCGTTTCATATCGTTTGGACCACCACACCGACCCAACTCCTGGCAAGAAGAAGACAGATACAGCGCTTCGCTTTGGTGTTGTCTACACAATGAACTAAACTGATTTAGTTTTCAGAAATTTGACCCCCGCCAATGGCGGGGTTTTTTATTGCGCCTGCCCCGGTCGATAATCGCGGGTCGCCAAAGGCAAAACCTCCTCGAGAGTCATTGGCATATTTTTAAACTCTTCCCGGGCAAACAAATGCGCCTGATCTGAGTAATGTGGGGATGTTTCATCCAGTGTCGCAGCCCCAAATTGATGAATAGACTGAACGATAACTTTGCCGCTTTCATCCCAATCGGCAATCATGATATGAGTATCCCCCGCGACAGCCGTCAGTCCTTTTTCTTCGACAAAGTTTTCGTAATTACCGTAAATAGCCCGTAATGTATCAGGGCCGCCTCGTAGAGGTAGATCTACGTCACCACGACGCAATCGGTTGACCTCGCCCCATTGTGGATCGAGACGCCCAAAGACCTCCAATATCTCTGAACTGGCCTTTTTTAGGGCATCCTCCAAAGGCATTTTGTCGTCTTTGAGTTCAAAACCCATGGCATTCATGCCAGTTAATATAGCAATGGCGGCGCGACGGTCTTGAACCTCCGTGGATCCTCGCCAGTTTTTGATCAGGCGCTGCGCCTTTTGCAACACCTCGTCTTCAAAGGTCATGGCGGCAATTTTGTTTTGCATCTCCCGAATATGGACACCCGATTGATAGCTGCCATCCGCGCGGTACTTTAGAAGCTCATCAGCGGTGATCGATTGATCTGCCGAAAATAGTGCCAAAGAGCGTTGCGCCCGGTTGGTCATTCGTGGTTCAATTCCAAATTCGTCCGGGAAATTATCGCGCAGATTATTGTGTTCTGCATCCGTCACAAAAAATGGCGACGAGTTAGCGCTGAACAACCAACCACTGTCTGGATTATATAACTGAGGCAATGCGGAAACCGGGTGATAACTGTTCCATATCAGCGAGGAGTCGTTCCCTGGCAGGACACCTCGCCAGGCCGGTCCAACCTTCCTTTCGGGCATACGCGCATTATAAAGCGTCATAATATTGCCGTCTTTATCGGCGTAAACCACATTAAAGCTCAATACGCCATTCATATCTAAAGCCGCTTTCCATTTATCTAAGGTGTCGGCTTTGCTCATGGCGTACCATTGATCCAATGCCCCCACTTCCTGCAGGCCGGAAAACTTTATGGCATAATACCCGCTATCAGTTTCGAGCACTGGACCATGCTCGCTCCACCGCATTGTTTTGGAAACAGGAAAAGAAAACGGACCAAAAAGTTTGAATCGGAACCGGGCCTTGGAAATTTCGAAATCAACCCATTTACCATCCAGCTTATATTGCTTCGGATTTTTGGCCTTGTCCGTTTCCAGTTTGTACATATCCGTCAGATCTGGCTTGTTGACCGTGTGGGCCCATCCATGCGTCGGCGTCACGCCTTGCGCCAAAATAGGCGTTCCAGGAAATCCACCTCCAGCCAAGTTCAATCCCTCTTCTGAAACCACATGAGCCTCAAACCAGGCATAGGGGCCAACAAAGGGCTGATGAGAATTTACGACTAGCCGCGTGTGGCCGTCCTCTGAGCGACCGGGTGCAATAGCAAAGGCATTAGAGCCCAGGACAGTGCCATGGGTATAATTGTGGGAGGACTGATATGGCCCAACAGGCGGCGCTTCACCTTCGGCAAATATGAGCTGAAGTTCTTCGTCCATCCGGAAGAAAAAAGGCGTGGCCCATGTATAGCCCGCGATTACATCGATATCCGTCATCGGCAGAATACCCGGAAGGACTTTAGATGGATTTTCGACAGCCCAAAGATTAAGTCCGTCTGCATAGGCCTTGGCGAGTGCCCGTGCCTGCAGTGAAACTTCTGTATCAATCTTTCCCTCTACCGCCTCTCTGACTTTGAACAGATCATATAAGTAATCTTGAACAGGTGCCTCTAAACCAACCAGATTTTTCTTAGAGCCAAGATATTGCGCGGACATACCGCGGGCAGTCATTATAACTTCTTGTAAGGTTTCCCAGTCATCTTCACCATGGGTATATCCAAGCCCAAAAGAGGTGTCGGCATCGGACTTTCCGAAAATATGTGCAACGCCCCAGTTATCCCTTATGATTCGAGCATCATATTGAGATGCGGTCGAGCGAATGACATCAGCATCAAATTTTGGATTTGGCGTTTTCAGCCAAAACGTCAATCCGATGAGTAAAAGCGGGATTGCAATCAATAGTAAACGGGTAAACTTCATGGAACTGCCATTGGTCATTCAATATTAGGGACTTATAGACTAAGGATAATCTCGGGATTATCCAGCAAAATGGGGACTATCATGACTGATGCGACAGTAAACATTCAAAATCTGCTCAATGAAATATTAAGCGGTGGCCGGGAATTGGCCGCCGAAGCCAAGACAAAAGTTGCCGAGACCGGCGCCATCGACAAAGGCAAAGAACTTGGAAAAAAAGGCGAGGATCTTCTGATCGAAAAACTCGGTCTTGAGGACACACCGAAGGTTCGCGAAGCTCTGAGAAAAGGCGTAGGAACAGGTGCCGCAGCTGGCGCTCTTCTGCTCATGTTGAAATCGAAATCCGGTCGTAAGTTAGCCACTCTGGGCGGTCTCGCCGGACTGGGAACGCTTGCCTATAAGGCCTATCAGAATAATGGCGGAAAAATGCCGACGAATTGGAAAGATGACGTCATCGGTATGATTACCGGGCCGAAAGCTGATAATCGCTCGGAAGCTATCTTACGGGCTATGATCTCTGCAGCCAAGGCAGACGGCGAAATCACAGATGATGAAATGGCTTTCATCAAAACGCATGATGAGGTCGATTTGGGCAATGTATTGGATCAAGACTGCGACCCAATTGAAATTGCGCGCATGTCAGACTCTGATCAGGCAGCCCGAGAGATTTATGCGGCCAGTTGCCGGATTGCAAACGGGCTCAATGAAAAGGAACGTCACTATTTGGATGACCTGGCCATGGCGTTACGTCTAGACCCAGATCTGGCGGCTCGCCTCGAAACAGATGTTCGAACCGGCTAACCGGACTTCACAAAATTTAAGCGTAAAAAAAGGGTGCCCAAAGGCACCCTAAATTTTTGATTTGATCCGTCTTACTTGCGGTATGTGATCGAGAACTGGTCCGCACGCTCGGTTTGACCCGGCGTGAATTCGAACATGCAGCTATCGTCTGTGTAGTCCATAAAGTTGTAGATTGGGTCAGGACCGTCTCCACGACAAGTGTCGCGACCAACTGGGCATCCTGATGCAGATGTGCTCTCAGGAGCTGTATCGGCAACGAAGTCACCATTACCTTTACAACCACGTCCTTGGAAGGTGTGGTATAGACCGAGCCAGTGACCCACTTCGTGGGTGCCGGTATCACCTTCATTATAAGGCGCAGCGGAACCACCAGGGACACTTTCGTCCAAAATAACAACACCGTCCATCAAAGGATTTGAAGCGTAATCATTCGGGAAGGTCGCCCAGCCCAGAAGACCGCCACCGATACGGGCAGAGTAAATGTTCAGAGTTGTCGCATCACCTTGACGCAGAGATTCCTTCATTTGACGTTCGGCTGCTGAGCCATACCCGGCTGTATTCCAAGAGGAGTTATTCGTCCGAGTAATCTCAACCAGGTTGAACTGGAACGGTGTTGCAGTACCACCGGTTGAACCGGCAAAAGCAGCATTTAGAACGTCCATCTGAGCTTGCGCTTCTGCATCGGTGTTGCAGTTATTGCCATTGTCATCACAAACGACGTGGTAATATGTGTCAAAGACAACTGATCCAGCTGGACGGATTGTCGGAGCCGGCTCTTCACCTCCGCCACCATCACCGCCGCCGCCGCCAGGCTTGCCGCCGCCATTGCCGCCTTTTTTAAGACCGGCGCGACCCATCTGACCGCGGACATATTCTTCAATCATTGCCACTTCTTTTTCAGATTTGTGTGGCGTTCCACAGCGTTTGAACGCTGCGTTATCATGCGCATTGTGCCACCCTGAATCAGATTGAGCAGCAGCCGTTGTTGCAAAGGCTCCCGTCAACAACACAGTTGAAGCAGACAATACAAATTTTGTTGTGAGTTTTCTCATTAAATTCCCCTTAAATTGGAATGAAAAACGGGTTATAAAATTCCCAGGTCCGTTTATTCAGATAAAAAATTGATTGTCAAAATGAATCCTACACTTAGAAGGCTTCGAACTAAGGAGATGTCAAGATATGCAAAATTTTTTCTTAAAATTGATAGTTTTTGGAGTTTTTTTGCTGACATCATGCGCGCAAAATGGAACATCCGATCAAATGCCCGCTTCCGACGCTGGAAAGACCGGCTCCAAAATCGAAAACGTCATTGGAACCAAAGCTGAAACCGGCGAAGCTTGTGGGGGAATCGCTGGAGTTATTTGCGCTGAAAAAACAGATTTTTGTTTGATGGAAATCGAAGCGCAATGTGGAGCAGCCGATCAAATGGGCACATGCGAACCCCGTCCCGAGATGTGCACACAACGTTACGATCCTGTTTGTGGTTGCGACGGCAAGACCTATGGCAATGAGTGTACAGCGCATTCGCGCGGGGTCAGTGCCGCATATAAGGGTGAATGTACGGTTGACGGTGCTTTGCAGAAATAATGTTCCAGACTTTTTTTAACGAACTTCGTGCAGCAAAAATTCCCGTAACTATCCGGGAATATCTCACGTTACTCGAAGCCCTGGACAAGAATGTTGTCGAGGACAGTGTTGACCAATTTTACTATCTATCCAGAACTGCTTTGGTCAAAGATGAACGGGACCTAGATAAGTTTGATCAGGTCTTTGGCCACGTCTTTAGAGGCATGGATTATCTAGATGATATTTTTGGAATGGCCGAAGGCGAAATTCCGGCTGACTGGCTCCGGGCAATGGCAGAGAAATACCTAACCCCGGAGGAAATGGCCGAAATCGAAGGCCTGGGTGATTTCGACAAGATAATGGATGCCCTACGCGAACGTCTCGAAAATCAGGACAAGCGTCACGAAGGGGGAAATAAGAATATAGGGACTGCCGGTACATCACCCTTTGGAGCATACGGATATAACCCAGAAGGCATTAGAATAGGTCAAAACGAGGGTCGACATGGCCGAGCCGTCAAAGTCTGGGACAAGCGGCAATTTAAAAACCTGGACGGCGACAAGGAAATCGGCACGCGGAATATCAAGGTCGCTCTGAGACGGTTGCGCAAATTTGCCCGCGAGGGGGCGGCCGAAGAACTGGATCTGGACGGAACGATCCGCGGCACCGCCAAACAAGGCTGGCTGGATATTCAAATGCGGCCTGAACGTAGAAATGCTGTCAAAGTATTAGCCTTGTTTGATATCGGCGGATCGATGGACAGCCATGTCAAACAGGTTGAAGACTTGTTCTCAGCGGCCAAATCCGAGTTCAAACGCCTTGAGTATTTCTATTTTCACAACTGCCTCTATGAGCATGTCTGGAAGGACAATATACGCCGGATGCGCGAGATTACGCCAACATGGGACATTTTGCATAAGTATCCTTCGGATTACCGGGTCGTTTTCGTAGGAGACGCCGCCATGAGCCCCTATGAAATCGCCGTTCGCGGGGGCTCGGTCGAACATTGGAATGATGAACCTGGCGCCGTTTGGCTACAGCGAGTTGCCGAGGTCTACCCTCACTTGGTCTGGATTAATCCCACACAGGAAAAATACTGGCAATATTCTCAGTCCACCCAAATGATCCAAGATATTATCGGCGAAGACCGTATGTTTCCGATGACGTTGTCAGGTTTGGAGGGTGCAATGAAGGAGCTCGCTCGCTAACCCTATCCTAAACATTTTGTTCTATTTTCTCTGACAGGTGAAAAGGTGGACAAAATGACGATTTCCGAAAATACAGCTGAAAAGCTGGATATACAGCTGTCTGACGATGATGAGATTTTTAATAAAAAACAGGTTCTAGATTGGCGGGTTAACCCTCGAAGTTATGAATTCCTAGGGGCAGAGTTTCATCCCATCGATCCGTTACAAACACTTAATCGCGCTAAATGGGTAACTCGAGACACACCTTTTCGCTATATCGTAACGCCGAATGTAGATCACATCGTTCGCCTCACCAAAGAGCCGGAAGTCTACAAACCTCTCTATGAGTCTGCTTGGCTTTCCGTATGTGACTCTCGCATTTTGGAAGTCATGGCGAATGCTTCAGATATCCCATTGAAAGCAGTTCCCGGATCAGACCTGACCCAACAGATATTTGACAATATCCTAACCGAAGATGACGACATCACTGTCATTGGTGCAGACAAGGAAATTATCGAAATCATCAAAGAAAAATATAATATCGGAAAAATATATCACCATGAGCCCCCCATGGGGCTTCGTAAAAAACCTGAGGCTGTGACTCAATGTGCGCAATTTATCAAGGATCACCCGTCGCGATATGTGTTTATCTGTGTGGGCTCCCCTCAACAAGAAATGGTAGCCAAGGCCGCCGCTGAACTTGAAGGCACATTTGGGCTAGGGCTATGCGTCGGTGCCAGCTTAGACTTTTTGGCAGGAAGAACAAAACGGGCACCAAAATGGATGCAACAAGCCAGAATGGAATGGTTATTCCGTCTATTAAGTGAACCCAAAAGATTGTGGCGTCGATATCTCATAGAGGGGCCGAAGATTTTCATGATCTGGCAAAGCTGGAAACGTACTCAGAAGAAGTCTTAGAACAACAAATAAAGGCCGCTTAAAGCGGCCTTTTTGTAACACAATCTAAGCTAAACTTTAGAAATCATATCTCAGGTTAGCACCGAATGTCCGAGGTGGATTAGGATAACCATAAATTGTTCCGGGCTGTGCTACGCCAGGGAAGGCGCTCATCAGGAATTCGTCGTTAAAGATATTACGACCCCAGACTTGCAGAGACATCCCGTTCTCCAGCTTGATACCAGCGGAAGCATCAAAAGTCTTAACTTCGCGCTCGGTGTCATTAAAGCCATTAATTGTATTAGCAACTGTAAAGCCTTGAGCTTGCAGATCACCAATTGGGGCAAAGTTAGGAACAATTTGAGTTGGGCTTTCGTATAAGAAGGATCCTCTCAGATAGCCTTCCATTCCGTTATCGAAACTATGGTTCAACGTTGCAGCAATCGTCATGCTAAGATCATGGATGCCATTTGGCGTATCACCAGTCCGATCAATAACTGACCCGAACGGCCCCGGCGCATTCTCAAACGAGTCAAATGTCGGATCTAGGAAGGTACCGCTGAAATCCAGCTTGAGCAAATCGATGGGACTGAATGTTGCGTCCCATTCAACACCTCGTACACTTTGCTCACCCGCATTAGAGAGAACAAAACCTGTTCCTGTAAACAGATTTCCCTGGAACCCTTTGATGGATTGATCAAAGACCGCCAGATTCAGAGCGCCTTTGTCAAACCGTGTTTTCAAACCAAGTTCGATAACCCTTGTTTCCTCAGGACCAGCAAATCTGGTTCCCAAGCCTTCATTAGGATTGGCCCCAACGATTTGCTGCGCAGGACGCGAGTCACGAGACAGGTTCCAAGATGTCCC
>JAHDBU010000018.1:0-18929 GCA_020630275.1 Hellea sp. | reverse complement strand
CCCCAACGATTTGCTGCGCAGGACGCGAGTCACGAGACAGGTTCCAAGATGTCCCCTTGAAGCCCGTAGCATAGCTGGCATAGACATTGATGCTATCCGAGACATCGTACGCAGCTCTAAAGGTGTAAGTCAGCTTGCTATCTTCAGACTTCCCGTCTTCTAACCGGTTTGGAAATCCAGTCATCGGAGGCAAGAATTGGAAAGCTGTCAACCCCAATAGTGGGTTGTTTGGGCTTTGAGCCAGAGCAGTTGAACCAGCTAAAACAGCATCAAAGAATCCCTGATATGCTAAGTTGCCTGGTACAAACGCTCCAATTGACGGCACAAAACATTGCGTCATTGAAACAACACCGACATTTCCGGGAGAGAACGCCAGCGGGTTAGCAAATGGCGCACCTGTTGCAGGATCAATACATGACTGAGAAAAGGCCGGAAAATTGGAAACCAATCCTCCTGCTGTCAGTGTGTTAATACCTGCGGCACCACTCAAATCAATTTGAGAAAACAAATCAGTATGCCGGACCTGATTTAAGGCCACATCTTTGTAGTCTTTTGTATGGTTCAAACCAGCCGTCAGCGTTAGGGCTTCGGTCACATCAAAGTCGATTTGACCAAACAAAGAGAAAGCTTCGTTGTCTTGTGCGAAGTTTTCGGTTGTACCCGTTCCGTCAGCAAAAAAGGTTGTACCTACATCAAATCCGTTGGCCTGTTCGATACTTGAAAGAATTCCAGGGGCCCCAAGTCCCGCTGTCAATATTTCAGCGTATGGTCTCATTTGAGGGCCGTAATCCAAAGAACTGAACGAATCGATATTCTCATTGAAATAATAGCCGCCGAACAACCATTCTAAATCGTCCTCACTACCAGAGAGACGGAGCTCTTGAGTGAATGTGTCAATTTCATTTTCAACTCTTACACTGTTTGCGATCGCAGCACTCGTGTAATCGATCTCTGTATCGTATCCGCCGTCATTATTTCTGAAAGCGGTGATAGATGTCAATTGCATGTCACCAATTGGTGCGTCCAAATGAAGTGAAACGCCTTTATCTTTGACGAAGTTATCAAAGCCGCCATTGAAATCTGCCACATAATCAAATGGATCATTCACCCGGCCACCAAGACCAAATGGAGGTGGCGCTGTAATTGCTCCAATAACACCTGTTCCGCCAATCGCCGTTCCGTTTGGCGCGAGACCATCAAGTGCGTCGATAAATCCAATTAGACAGCACTGCTCGTCAATTTCACTATAATCTCCGATCAGTCTGACTTCAAGCTCTCCCAATTCAAACAAAGCCTGACCTCTGATATTCCAACGGTCACGATCGTTCAAATCTTCTGGGCTGTTATTTACGGCCTCGGCATATCCATCGCGCAGAGAAACACCCCCGCCCAAGCTAAAAGCAGCCGTTTCATTTTTATTGCCTGATGAAATATAACCTTTCAGGTTTCGTGCATTGTAGTTTCCGATACCACCTTCAACATATCCGGTTGTTTCGAAAGTCGGCTTTGCCGTCACGATGCTGATAACACCAGCTGACGAGTTCTTACCATAAAGTGTAGATTGCGGCCCTTTTAGGACTTCAACCCGTTCCAGAACCGGCAAGTCTCCAATTTGAGCCGCCGCACGAGACCGATAAACGCCATCGATAAAGACACCAACAGCCGGTTCAATACCGGCATTGTTTGCTCCGTTACCGAATCCACGGATTGTAAAATTCGTATTTTGTGAGCTTTGCAGCTGTGTAACACGAAGAGACGGAACAACTGACTGCAAATCTTTAATATCCAAAATTGCAGATTGCTCAATAATGTCTTCTGTGACGACGGAAACGGCTACAGGTGTTTCTTGCAGAGTTTGAGGTCGCTTGGTCGCCGTGACAATAATTTCGTCTTCGTAATCGTCTTGAGCGTTTGCTGAAATTCCTACGCCCACTGCCAGTGTCATTGACGTGGTCATTACAAGTGCTTTTTTAAACATATAGTTCCCCGGATGGTGGTTGATATTCGTTTATTCTCTCCAGACACGTTAAGTGTCTTTTATTGTTAATCACGCCGTAATAGCTAAAGATCGGCGGTTCAAGAGTTTCCTCATGTTTTTTTGAAAAATGTTGCTAAATCGCCACATAAGTTTATTCATGATCTTCCAATGAACAGGAAGCATGATGAGCGACGTCACACGACAGGAATTCATGTCAACAATCGAGGACTCGAGCCATCGTGTCGATAAATGGTTGGCCGACAAAAGCCCTCTTTCACGTAGCCGAATACAAGGTCTTATAGGCGAAGAAGCGATCAAAGCTGGCGAACATGTTGTTCAAAGCCCGTCTGAGAGAGTCATTGCCGACACAATCTATACAATCATCATACCAGCTCCCAGCAACCCCATTCCTCTTGCTCAAAATATTCCCGTTGAGGTTTATTTCGAAGACGAAAGCCTCCTTGTTGTTGAGAAACCCGCGGGTATGACGGTTCACCCTGCCCCTGGTTCGCCAAATGGTACGCTTGTCAACGCTCTCCTTCACCACGCCAAGGGCACTCTATCCGGTATAGGCGGCGTGGCCCGACCAGGCATTGTTCACCGTATAGATAAGGACACGTCTGGATTGTTGGTCGTTGCAAAAAATGACAGCGCCCACCAACATCTTTCTGGTCAATTCGCCAAACACACGGTCAACCGAGTCTATGTCAGCTTCGTTCGAGGCTATCCACGCGAGAAAGAGGGCCGGATTGAAAGTCGCTTGGCACGCTCCCCTAATAATCGTAAAAAGCAGGCCGTGGTCAAAGGAACTTGGGGAGATTTGACGGCCTCGGATAAGGGCCGTCATGCGGTCACAAATTTTAAATTCATCGCAGGGTATGGTCAGATGCCCAAAGCAGCGGTCGGCACTCCCCTGGCCTCAAAAATCGAATGCAGACTGGAAACAGGCCGAACACATCAAATTCGCGTACACATGGCTCATTTAGGATGCCCGCTTCTTGGGGATCCACTTTATGGAAAGCAAAAGGCTTTTAATACGACTAAAAATACAGATATTGCCAAGCTGAATGCGTTCATGAGTCAGTTCAAAAGACAGGCATTGCACGCGCAAACACTCGGCTTTATACATCCCAAATCAAAGGAGTATATGGAGTTTTTCGCTCCGCTTCCCGACGATATCGAGAGGCTTGCCTCCTATCTCGACCATCTGGAATAACGAGAATTTGTGTAAGCCCGCCTTGAATAGTCTTGGGAAATATTTTAGCGATAAGGCAATAATAATTTTGGGGACGACCAATGAAAAAACTGGTTATTGCCTTTGGTTTATCTTTGTCACTCGCCGTACCGGCCTATGCCGATGAGCCAAAATCGTTCAAAGTTGAAGCAGGCGGCGGTTTCATGTCCTATGGCGATTCGAGTTCCACGGCCTTATTGGGGCGCGCGAATTTTACAGTTCCCATTGTAGATCGAGCATTTGATATAGGAATTGAAGTCGAAGCCGGCAAAGCAATTCAAACGGTCAACGAGGCGATTAGCGGGATTGAAACAATCGATGGTGTTGACCAGGAGGTTTTTCTGTCAATTGACGATTTTGGTGTTCAAGATCACATGGCTGCTTTTGCTATGTTCAGAGTTCCTCTTGACTCCGGTCTGGGTGTTTCAGTCCGAGCTGGTTACCATATGGCGAATTTTTCAGGCAGCCGGGTGATTGAGGTACCAGAAGTGCAATTGCGGGATGTTGAGTCGTTTGATATCGATTTTGAAGGCCCCGCGGCGGGCTTGAGTATTGAATACTTCATTGGTAAAAAACAAAAGAACGGATTTCGTTTCGACCTAACATGGCATGACACTGGCGAATTGGATATCGATGGCGGTAGTACATGGAGCGCCATCACCTATATGCGCCGCTTCTAGAATTCTGAGATCAAATTAAAACTATTGCCTCTTTAAATTCTAAAATTCCTGCCTATATGGTCGGTTCTGGAGGAATTTAATGTCAACAAAAGACCAAAAAACCGTCCCTGCAAAAACGGATAAAATGTCCGTGTCAGTTAAAGACGCTAGCTATTCTGGCAATATGAGCCTGTCCGTTACCTTGTCCCCTGAGCAGGGTTTGAATCGTTATCTATCAGAGGTCCGCAAATTTCCTATGCTGGAGAAAGATGAAGAGTTCATGCTGGCAAAGCGATGGCGCGAAGATGGTGACACTCAAGCTGCGGAACGCATGGTCACTTCACACCTGCGTCTGGTCGCCAAAATAGCTATGGGATATCGGGGCTATGGACTGCCAATAGGGGAAGTTATCTCTGAAGGTAATGTTGGATTGATGCAGGCCGTAAAAAAGTTCGATCCCGACAAAGGTTTTCGCCTCTCCACCTATGCTATGTGGTGGATTCGCGCAGCGATCCAAGAATATGTCCTACGGTCTTGGTCACTCGTGAAAATGGGGACGACGGCGGCACAGAAGAAATTATTTTTCAATTTACGCCGACTCAAGGGCGAAATGAAAGCGATTGATGATGGGGACCTGACACCGGATCAAGTCAAAAAAATTGCGACTCGACTCAACGTTAAAGAAACCGAAGTTACATCTATGAATCGCCGAATGTTATCGGGTGGCGATGCATCACTTAATGTGACTGTTGGCGGCGAAGACGGAGGTTCGGAGTGGCAGGACTGGTTACAGGATGACACAGATAACCAGGAAGATGTCCTGGCCGATTCTCAGGAATTCGACGCCCGGATGGATTTATTACAAGACGCCATGGCAAATTTAAATGACCGGGAAAGACATATAATAGCGGAACGCAGGCTCTCAGACTCTCCGAAAACCCTCGAGGAATTAGCTCAGATCTATGAAGTTAGCCGTGAACGCATCCGACAAATAGAAGCCAGAGCCTTTGAAAAGCTGCAAGAAGCTATGGTGGCCGCCGCTGGCAAATCAGGGTTGATCGAGGCAAATCCGAGCTAATCGGCTTTTACAGGGGCGAATTGTGGAGCAATTTTTAGCCCCGTTGCCCATCCCAGCTTCTCATAAATGAGAAGCAAAGTACCATTATAATCCACAACGCGGTTCCAGAAACCTCTCTTGGGTAAATGCAAGGCGCTTTGCGGATCATCATGATGATGATCGTGAAATGCCTCCCCTCCAGTTAACAATGCCATAAAATAATCTAGCCATTTGGGCGTACTCATATGGCCCAGAACATTGATTCCATAAACAGTGGCATGAAATTGAATAGCGCGCCCAATCATAAAGCTGGCGTGCAATAGAGCGGTAAACACAAGGGATCCGCCCAGCGCCCAAACGGTAAAATAAATGACAGCGGGAACAACCGCATGAATGCCGATACTGATTTCGTGATAGAAACGATCCATCCATACAATAACTGGGCTTTTCTTGAGCCACATTGCCATGGGTCGACTGGCATCTTTTTCGTCTCGCCAGATAATCCAACCCACCCAAGCCCAAAATATACCTTCGCTAGGGTTATGGGGATCACCCGGTCTATCAGCAAACCTATGATGCTGGCTGTGATAATTGACCCACTCACGAACAGTGCCCTGCATAGCAATCATCAAATTAATCATTGTCAGTATTTGTGCGGGCGTTTTCATTTCTCCGGCTTTGTGTTGAAGAATTCGGTGAAGCGGTCCGATTCCCGCATTACAAACCAAGATTGACAGTATGACCGTTAAGATACACCAAAACAAATAAGACCATTGCAAGTCTACCGATTTGACAAACACACCAATCAAGATTGTGACAGTCGCCACAATGATTCCCATAGCCGGATAAATAAAGGCCGAAAACAGGCTTCCGAAGGAAAATGTCTTCAGGGTTTTTGGTATAGAAATTGATCGTGGGGTCATGAAATCTCAAAGAATCAAAATGTTGAGTTCGAATTAACCCTACAATCGCGAAATGACCATGAAAATCCACGAAAAGTAACAGCCCTATATTGACCCACGAGAAGTTTGATTTAGGTTACCCACATGGCTCAGGACCTGATGAATTATGAACAAATGACGCAGCTCGCTCTGCGCGGCGTCGTAAGGGACGCCATTCGACGCGTCATTCGCGAAGATGGTCTCCCTGGCGCACACCATTTTTATATTACTTTTTTGACCCGTTATCCCGGAGCAGAAATAGATGAAGGCCTGGCAAAAAAATATCCCGAGGAAATCACTATTGTTCTCGAACACCAATTCTGGGACCTAACGGCTCATGAAGATAATTTCGAGGTCACGCTGAAGTTTGGAGGCGTTCCGAAATATATCAAGGTTCCATACACAGCCATCACTAGGTTTCACGATCCAAGTGTTGGGTTTGCATTGCAATTTGAACCTCCGCGTGAGGCTACACCCGAAGCGGCCGTCACAAAAATTGAGCCTGAAACTAAGAAACCTAAACGGGCACCCTCGAAAAAAACAGCGGCGAAAAAGGAAGCTGTGAAAACCGACACGGAAAAAGAAAATGCAGGCGATAAAGTCGTCAGCCTGGATTCATTCCGCAAAAAATAATCCTCACTCAAGAGAATACTATGACCAAAATGCGTACTGAAACGGACAGTTTCGGGAAACTGAAAGTGCCAGCAGATAAGTATTTCGGAGCTCAAACTGCGCGGAGCCTTATCAACTTTCCGATTGGCGTCGAGACCATGCCGCCATCGATGATTAGGGCTTTGGGCATTATCAAGCGCTCCGCGGCCTTGACAAACCGGTCGCTGAAAAACCTGGATTCAAAGCGTACCGCCGCCATCGTAAAAGCGGCCAGTGAAGTAGCCGAAGGCAAACTTGACGACAACTTCCCTCTTTCTATTTGGCAAACGGGTTCTGGCACACAATCCAATATGAACGCAAATGAGGTCATTTCAAACCGGGCCATTGAAATTTTAGGCGGCGAAATTGGGTCCAAAGACCCGGTCCATCCCAATGACCATGTCAATCGCTCTCAAAGTTCCAATGATACTTTTCCCACGGCCATGCACATTGCAGCCGCAGAGGAAATTCATCACCGACTGCTACCTGCCTTGCGCACCCTACGAAACGCATTGAATGACAAATCCAAGGAATTCAAAAAGATCATTAAAATCGGACGTACGCACACGCAAGATGCCACACCTGTCACGTTGGGTCAGGAATTTTCCGGTTACACCGCCCAGATGGATAATGGTATCAAGCGGATCGAAACATCGCTGAAGGAGCTATACTTTCTAGCACAAGGTGGAACAGCGGTTGGAACGGGGCTGAATACCAAACCGGGCTTTGCTAAGAAGTTTGCCGAAGAAGTTGCCGCTTATACCAAACTGCCATTCAAAACTGCACCAAATAAATTCGAGGCTTTGGCCGCTCATGATGCCTATGTCTCAGTACACGGCGCCATAAACACAGTCGCAATGAGCCTGTTCAAAATTGCCAATGATATTCGCTTTCTAGGGTCCGGCCCAAGATCAGGTCTTGGCGAACTTTCCCTACCCGCCAATGAACCCGGATCATCGATCATGCCAGGCAAGGTCAATCCAACGCAATGCGAAGCTCTGACAATGGTCTGCACCCAGATTATGGGCAATAACGCCGCCATAGGCATGGCCGGATCGCAAGGTCATTTTGAGCTCAATGTCTACAAGCCCATGATGGCGTATAACATGCTGCAATCCATTCAACTCATGTCCGACAGCGCCCACGCATTTACAGATAAATGTGTGACGGGAATTAAAGCCAATGAAGACCGTATTGATGATTTGTTACAACGCTCATTAATGCTCGTGACCGCCCTGGCGCCAACCATCGGTTATGACAACGCGACTAAGGTCGCCAAGACGGCTCATAAAAATGGAACAACCCTTCGCGAAGAGGCGGTTCGCCTTGGTTTTGTGACCGAGAAAGAATTCGACAAAGTCGTTCGCCCTGAACTTATGATCAAGCCGCGTTAATGCCTGACAATGTCATAAAATTTGGCAAGGCTAAAAAATCTCTGGCAAGATCAGCGAAAGAAAAACAAGCTGCTGAGAACCGGGTCAAATTCGGCCGCACGAAATCACAAAAGGCCCGAGATAAAACGATCGCTGAGAAAAAAGCGCGGCATCTCGATCAACACAAACGCGACGAATGAAAAAGAAGCGGTCTTTATCTCTCCACGGTCACAGGACTTCCATCGCGCTCGAGCCCGAATTCTGGGCGGTTATTGAACAAGAAGCCAAAAAAAGAAATCAGTCCCTAGCGGGACTGATCGCAGAATTAGATGATCGACGTATTGCAGACGGCAATCGTTCAGGTCTGGCCTCTTATCTCAGGGTCTGGGTCCTGAAACAAGTTCAACCTAATCTTTAATGGTCTCTTCCGCTTTCATCTCGATAATGCCGGAAACTTCCTGATTGCCAGTGGCCACCTTGGGCGCCAATAAATCACGCTTTGACTCTACGGGTTGAAATTTTTGTCCCACATAGATTGGGATAGAATGGGTCTTTGTCATGAACTGACCATCTGGCAATTCAATCTTGGCCAATACGATGAGATTGTGAACACCTTCGGACAAAGGCTGAAACTGTAGGTTCAACCCCTCACCGGTTTCTCCTATTGTCGCGACAGTTTCTTCTAATCCTGAGTTCTTGAATATCTTCAAACCCGGAGCGTCAAGAATTTCATAGCTGACTTTTCCGCCGGTCCTGTTGATAACATTGATGTTGACTGTCTCAACGAGACCAAGACTGCTTCGACCGTCAAAATCAGTCCTGAAATCGACGGCTGCGGAGAGTTTCTTATAACCATGATTTTTATGCCCGGCTGCTTTCTCCATCGAGTGATCCATTTCTGAATGCTTTGATGTTACGGTGGGCGGAGTCATTTTGTGGGTTTGAGCTGCCGATTCTTGTGCATTTGTGCAGGCCGACAAAGCGGCGAGCGCGCCTGACAACATAGCCAATTTGAAATAAGTCATAGTCTACTCCTTATTGCGCCGAGAAATTATAGCAGGCGCTACCAGTGGAAGTCCCTTGCCTGTTGTTTTCATCATAAGCTTCAATGATGTATTTTGTACCGCCTGTCAGCGTCCCTGTCCAACTGTCAGTGTTAGACGTTGTGCTTCTTGCGGCGAAAATCGCAGTTCCGGATCGGTAAATGAAGAAATCTGGATTTCGGCTCGCGGCGCCCGAGCTTCGAGACATTGTAAACGTAAAGCTTCCTGAAGCCGCAGGCGTGAATTCGATATAATCATAGACACCAAGCTTATTCACATCACCTACACTCACGTTTGAACACACCTGAACACTCCCACCTGCGGAAAGCTTCTTATAAACCGGCAATCGGGAGGCAATTGTTCCATTATTGGTCTCACCGTCACCATCTGGTCCGGTGCCGACAATATCCTGCGCATCAAGTAAAGCATCCAAACCCGAAGCAGTGGCGCTTTGCTGTTTCCGATACTCATCAGCAAAAAGGAATATAGTCGTAAAATATGGTGAGTTGACGTAATCTTGCGAAATCAGAGTTTCATATATCGGGGCGAGGCCCGCCGCAACGTTATCGGCACCGTCGGGAGCCTCGTCATAAAGGTCATATAAGACGGACTGGATAGAGCCTTCACTGTACCAGCCGGCATTTGTATTATTGTTACGATCGACCGGAATATTAAATCCACCGGCTTGCTGCGCTCCGCCGCTGTCCCGAGCATTCGGATCATCGAGAATTATAGCCGCCAGACCGTAACCAAAACCTTCACCAAACGCCAGGCGCGGATCCAGCCGATCTCCCAAAGAGTGAGGGCCGCCTACAGAATCTGCCCGAGATAACGTGTCTTCGAAATAGTGCCCCCATTCATGTACAACAACATGCGGGTCATATTCATCGGTATCAATGTTTTCATTGCCCAGAAGCGTAATGCGTTGAGTACCTGGCTGGTAGAAAGATCCCTCTGTATTCGTCGTCGCCCAATCCACCAATAGACGTGGAAAATCAACATCCTGATCTACGGCCGCAAACTTTGTAACGGTGGTGTAGAGTGGATCCAGGACCGCGAAGGGCGCGGCAGAGCGTGAAGATGTGTAACTTGTTCCACCCCACCCTGACGGCGCATGTAAATCCCGAACTGAGTTCGAACTACCGGCACTCAACAGACCACCTTGCAAGGCGTAAATATTATTCGCAGAATTAACGATCTTGACGTCCCATTTGGCTGTTGCCGTTGAAACGATTTCAGACAATACGCGAATTCGAACATTTGTATTGGGATCGGTTTCAAAGCTGTATTTGCCTAAGTTATCGGTTTTAGACGCAGCTAATACAGTCCCCGCACTATCGACCATTTGTATCGTCGCACCGCGAATAGGTTTGGGTTGTGTATTGGCGTAGTCCAAGCCATGGGTCGACGGATTATGGGGCACAAAATCAAATGTGGCTGTTCCGGAAATTGTCACTTTTGATGGCGGGGCCGTGACAGTGACGGTAAAGGTTTCGGTCACGGTATTTCCTCCGCTATCCTCAGCTGTCACCGTACAAGTCACGGTTGTACCAGTTGTGACAGTGGGTGCCGTGAAAACACCATCGGCCCATGTTCCACCATTATCACAAGTGACAGTTGGAACTATGGTCTCACCGGAATTATCGGTGATATCAATAATGAAGTCAGCAGTCTGGCCTGAAGCCACTGATAGAGTGGTTCCACCCGGAAAGGAAATCACAGGTGCCGTCGAATCTGGCGCGACGACATTAAATATCACGGTCTCTGTGGCGGTATTTCCCGCACTATCCTCAGCTGTCACTGTGCAAGTCACGGCTGTGTCACTTGTGACTGTTGGAGCGGTAAAAACACCATCAGCCCATGCTCCCCCATTGTCACATGTTACCGAAACTACAGGCGCTCCACGATTATCATTCGCCGTAACCGTCAACTCAGCTGTTTCACCGGAGGCAACATTAGCTGAAGGCACCGTAACGCTCACAGTTGGATTGGAAATATCAGCTCCCGGAGTCACATTTACCGTTAGGGTCGCTGTCCCCGTATTTCCAGCTGCATCTCGGACTGTAGCTGTACAAACCACGGTTGTATTCATATCGACATCAGGCGCTGTGAATGTGCCGCCGGCATACTGACCGCCGTTTGAGCAAGAAACATTCGTAGACATAACGCCCATATTATCTGTAGCCGATAATGTTGAGGCCCCTGTTTCTCTACCCGCTACCGATAATGAATCTGGCGAAAAGGAAACGCTCGGAGGTGTCCGGTCAATATTAACAGGTGTTGAGGGCGTTGATGTGGAGCCTCCACCGCTACTACAAGCGGCAATTGCCAATCCAGCCGTCGAAACCAGTAAGGTTTTAGCAATTTTCAACATAGTCAAACCGCCTTTCTGACAGGATACGCCTGAGCTATTTGACGTCATATATACACCAAGCAAGGTGAACGCTTTGCCAACCCCAAGGCCAATTTTCGTGAATAATTATTAAGGTTTGACGGTAGTATTCTGACCTTTGGCATGCCATGTTCACCATATGTCCGACCCCGATTCCTTCCGTCCGGCTCCGCCACCTCCAGTGGCCGGTTCGATTGCCGCACAGGCCATGCCACGACGCATGGCGCCCGATTCAAGCTATCTGGAAGGATTAAACCCAGAGCAAAGAGATGCTGTTTTGGCCACGGAGGGCGCAGTTTTAGTGCTGGCTGGAGCCGGCACTGGCAAAACTCGGGTCCTAACATGCCGCTTGGCGCATATTCTGTCCTCAGGTTTAGCCTATCCGTCCCAGATTTTATCTGTGACATTCACAAATAAGGCCGCCCGCGAGATGAGAGAGCGCGTTGGCGAATCTATTGGTGCTGCTGTGGAAGGCCTGCCTTGGCTAGGCACATTCCACTCTATCGCCGCCAAAATTCTCCGGAACCACGCTGAATTGGTCGAACTGAAATCCAGCTTCACAATTTTGGATACGGATGACCAGATTCGCCTGCTCAAACAGGTCATCCAAAGCGAAGGCATCGACGAAAAGCGTTGGACACCACGGTTTATGGCGACACTTATCGACGGGTGGAAAAATAAAGGCTTAACGCCCGAAAAGCTTCCCACGAAGGAAACCTTCAAATTCGCCGAGGGTAAAGGCGGCAAGATTTATGAGATTTATCAAAACCGCCTAAAAGTTCTTAATGCCTGTGATTTTGGCGATTTGTTGCTGCACAATATTACCATCTTCAACAACCATCCGGACGTGCTCAATAAATATCACCGAAAATTTCGGTATATCCTAGTGGACGAATACCAAGATACAAATGTTTGCCAATATCTCTGGTTAAGGCTCTTGGCGCAAGGGACCGGTAATCTGTGTGTGGTCGGCGATGATGATCAATCCATTTACGGTTGGCGTGGTGCAGAAGTCGACAATATCCTCCGTTTCGAAAAAGACTTTCCCGGTGCCAAGGTTGTGAAACTAGAACGCAATTATCGATCGACTGGAAACATTTTGGGTGCAGCATCTGGCCTAATCTCAGCCAATCAGGACCGACTGGGGAAAACCCTTTGGACCGAAGATGAAGGCGGCGAACTCGTGACGGTCACAGGCGTTTGGGACGCGCCTTCCGAAGCCCGAACCATATCGAGTGAGATAGAAAACTGGAGAAGCCGGGGACGAAATTATAATGACGTCGCCATTCTTGTGCGCGCTTCCAGGCAAATGCGCTCGTTTGAAGAACGGTTCATCGCTTTGGGCCTTCCCTACCGTGTCATCGGCGGTCCACGCTTTTTCGAAAGACAAGAAATTCGTGACGCCCATGCTTATTTGCGTTTGGTCGTATCCGAAACCGACGACTTGGCCTTTGAAAGGATCGTCAATGTACCCAAGCGGGGTATTGGACAGACGTCAGTACAAAAACTACAGCTTGCGTCGCGCTCAATGAATAAAAGCTTGGAATTCGCGACAAGTGAACTTGTGAAGACGGACGAAATTCGTGGTAAAGCCCGAACGGCACTCAAAGCCTTTTTACTAGATTTGAAACGTTGGCGCGCCGATAGTCAGGCGCTCTCGCCGGTCGATTTAGCAGAGCGAATATTAGACGAATCCGGCTATACTCAGATGTGGCGAGACAATAAAGACGCCAAATCACAAGGCCGCTTAGAAAACCTCAAGGAACTTATGCAGGCAATCAGCGAGTTTGATACCCTGCCCGCCTATCTCGAACATGTCTCGCTCGTATTGGATATGGAGTCTGGGCCGCAGGAGGATGAGGTATCGCTCATGACTTTGCACGCCGCCAAAGGGTTGGAATTTCCATTAGTATTTCTGCCCGGCTGGGAAGAAGGCGTGTTTCCATCGCAGAAATCTCTGGATGAGAACGGCATGGCCGGCCTCGAAGAAGAACGGCGCCTGGCCTATGTGGGGCTGACCCGGGCACGGGAACGGGCCAAAATATATTTTGCGGCCAACCGTCAGGTTTATGGATCATGGCAATCCAGTATACCCTCTCGTTTTATTGATGAACTTCCACCGCAACATGTCACTGCCGAGTCTGACACGGGCTATTATGACCACCGTGGGTATGCGGAGGAGGTATCTGAGAGTTTTGCAGCCTCTTTTGATCGCGGGCGTAGCTCACCAGGCTGGCGTCGTTACGAGCAGAGAAAAAGCTCACCACCAACCATTAACGCAACCGCTCGGCGCAAACCCATCCAAGATACCAGCAGCGATTTCTCTGTAGGCGAGCGTATCTTTCATCAAAAATTTGGGTATGGGATGATAAAGTCCGCGGATGGGTCAAAGCTGACCGTTGCTTTCGAAAAAGCGGGGGAGAAAAAAGTCTTGGAAGGATTTGTGGAGAAAACCTGACGATGTGGCGTTTCTTTTTGATATTGTTTGTTTGCAGTCTGTCAGCTTGTGCGTCGACTAAAAACAATCTCGACATTTTGCAGATTAATTCTCTCGCCAGCGCGAATAGCAATGATGGTCATTTTAAGGGCCTTGAAGCTTTGGCAGATAGTGCCAATGCTGAGACCACCAAACGCATCAATATATTCTATCTTCACGGGATCGGCCGAACAGAAGATCCAAGTGAGCCGCCCCTCGGCCGCACATTTATGCGCGGCGTGGCGAATGCTTATGATTTGGAAATCGCTGGTAATACGCTGGCCTCGCGATGTGGTGTGAAAACCGAAGGTGAGATGGAAATGCGCGGAGAATTCATCGAGATCACGGCCGGCGAAACAGTTACTTATCACACCGTTGTCCCTGGTGTGCAGCTATCTTTGGATCGTCTGGTTTGTATGGATCGCCAAACCTTGAAGGTAAAACCGGATTTGGAGTATGTCGTCTACCGAATATTTTGGGATGAATTCTTCTGGAATTCCATTCAAATGGCCCATGTCGGTCAGGACGACAATGAAGGTGATGTGACGACTCTGGCAGACCTACGGCGCAAATATAACCGTCGCCTCAAAGATCAGATGGTCAATTTCGGCTTTTCCGACGCTATTATGTATTTGGGCCCAGCCGGCCAACAAATCCGTGATGCCATCCGAGGCGCCATGTGTTCGGCCGCACTCGATGCAGAAGGCTACAGCTTTGAAAAACAGGGGAACTCCATCTCTGCCCAACGCGCCTGCACGCAGGCGACCGATCAATATGGTCAGGCCAACCAATTTGCATTCATTAGCGAAAGCCTGGGGAGTAAAATTACCTTTGACCTTATGCGAGAAGCGCTCACTGATGGGCGCAAAACCATTATTGATAAAATGATCGCTGGTAGTGAAATTTACATGATGGCCAATCAATTAGCCTTGTTGTCTCTAGGGGATCTATCCAAAGGTCCTGTTAGCGCTGCGTATAATGACCCCTCCTCACCACGCCCGAAAATTGTAGCACTGTCAGAGGTCAATGATTTTCTAACCTATGAGATTAATCCATTTTTTGAAAACCTCTGGGCGCTACGAAATGGTGCGCCCAAAAACTCCAAACTGGATGCTGCAACCCGCGCAACTATTAGCCAAACACTGGGATTTGATTTTGTCGATATCCGGGTTGAATTTGCCGACCCCATCGTCAGCGTCTTCAAAGATTTTGTTGATCCTTTGCAGGCGCATGCCAAACATGTGGCGGAGCCGGGGATTATTGAGCTTATGTTATGCGGCGCGCAATCTGGTGAGATCCGAGAAAGTGGATGCGATGCAGGCCAGGAGAATGACATCGAACAAAAAGATAAAAAGTCGTGAGCGACGCTCCACCCTTCGCACTTTTCATCAGAGGCCCTCAAGCTGATATTTTCGATCTGGCTGATTTACTAGGTTTTGATGCGCCGATGGAAGCTTTGGCCGTATCGATATTCGAAGACGATCCCAATGGATCTGTTTATCACTTACAGGCTTTGTATAGCTTTGAAATGGACGCTAAAACTGCTCTGAATTCTCTTGCGATTGGACCGGAGTTGGAAGCTTTTGTTACCCAACTTCCCGATATTGACTGGGTCGCCAAAAGCCAAAAAGGCCTGCCCCCGGTCGAAGCGGGTCGTTTCTGGATTTACGGCGAGCATGACCGAGATAAAATTCCATCCGAATGCCCATGGCCTATTCATATTGAAGCCGGCCCTGCTTTCGGTACAGGCCATCACGGTACGACCAAAGGCTGCCTCTTGATTTTTGACGAAATGCTGATCGATGGTGAAACATTCGAAAGCATTTTGGATCTAGGATGCGGAGCGGGAACACTGGCGATTGCCGCTGCTATGGCACTCAGCGTTGAAATTGAGGCCAGCGACATCGATCCGGACGCCGTCACCGTCACTTCAGAGAATGCCGACCAAAACAATGTTGGCGATAAAATAAAGGTCTTTCAAGCTGATGGCTTTGACAGTGATCTGCTTCGCGGCAAGACCTATGATCTTATCTTTGCTAATATTCTGGCCGGGCCTTTAATGGGCCTTGCGCCCGAAATTTCGAACGCCCTAAAGCCGGGCGGAAAGGTGATCCTATCCGGAATTCTGGACGAACTGGCTGACCAAGTTGCCGCAGCATTTAAAGCTGAAAGCATTTCCATAAAGAAAGGCCCATCCCTCTCAGGATGGACCTCGCTTCAAGGGGAAAAGATTGTTTAGATCGCGCGGTTATCGCGACGGGCCCGACGCACATTGCGTTTAGCCAATATTGAACTTACCAAAAATTGGCGCTGTTCATTTCGACCTTCAAAAGGTGATTTGAAAGCCGGCTCAACGTTTTGCGTAAACTCACGACCGTTGAATTGATATGTCATTTTTTGCTCTCCATATTGACGAGGCGCATATGGTGAGTTTGGCTTTGATTTAGAACAGCCAATGTCGCCTATAGAGCTATGCGTTTTTGCAAGCACGGTAAGGAAGTCTTAAGACTTTCGCCCCTCGCCTCGCCCTTTAGCGAGCGCTTTAATTATGCCTCGAAAGGTACGGACCTCCTGTTCGGTCATATTGGCCCTGACAAAAGGCGCCCGGATATTGCGACTCATCAACTCTTTTTTCGCGACTGGAAAAAAGAAGCCGGACCTTTCAAGTTCGTCTTCTAAATGTTCCATCATCCGCACCAGATCCTCTCGACTGGCCGCGTCACTTGGCGTTGTATCAAAAGCCGGAGGCGGTGCAGTTCCCTCCGCCGACTTCCAGATGTAGCCAAAGACGCCTACGGCCTGAGCCAGATTGAGCGAATGAAAGGCCGGATTGATAGGATAGGTCAGTATATGATTACAAAGCACCACGTCTTCGTTCTTGAGCCCTGCTTTTTCGGGACCAAATAATATGCCTGTTCTCGTGCCTGCATTTTCATGCGCATGCAATGCCGCACCAACGTCACCCGTACCAATAACCGGAATTTCAAGCTCGCGTCGCCTCGCTGTCGCTGCCAAAACGAACGACAAGTCTGCAACCGCTTCGGCAGTCGTTGCGAAAACCTTAGCATTTTCTAAAAGAACCGTTGCCCCGGCGGCGGTCGCCTCAGAGGCCGGGTTAGGCCAACCATCTCGCGGCGCAACCAAACGCAAATCGGTCAGACCAAAATTGAGCATAGCACGGGCGGCCGCGCCGATATTCTCGCCGAGTTGCGGATTTACCAGAACCACAGCCGGACCTGTCCCGGTCACATCCTGCACTCGGCCCAGTTGATCTTTGACTGATCCGCCCATATTCGCCCTTCCCTATCTTCTACGCTTCTGTTAAACGCGCGCGAAAATCAAGCAAGCGTATACAGAGGTTTCAATGGCAAAAATCAAGGTAAATAACCCGGTCGTCAACATGAATGGCGATGAGATGACCCGCATCATCTGGGATATGATTATCGATCGTCTTATCAATCCATATTTGGACATCGAACTCTTGGACTATGATCTATCAATCCAGAGCCGCGATGCCACAGACGACCAGATCACAATCGACGCCGCCAATGCCATCAAGAAACACAATGTGGGCATCAAATGTGCGACTATCACGCCGGACGAAGCCCGCGTTGAAGAGTTCAATCTCAAGAAAATGTGGAAGTCTCCGAACGGAACCATCCGGAACATTCTTGGTGGTGTTGTCTTCCGCGAACCGATCATCTGTAACAACGTCCCGCGCCTTGTGCCGGGCTGGACACAGCCTATCGTTATTGGCCGTCACGCCTTTGGCGACCAGTACAAAGCCACGGACGTTGTCATTCCTGGCCCGGGCAAAGCGACCATGAAGTTTGAAGGCGAAGACGGAACTGTCATCGAGAAAGAAATTTTTGACTTCCCGGGCGGCGGCGTTTTGATGGGTATGTATAACCTGGACAAGTCAATCGAAGACTTCGCCCATGCCTGTTTCTCTTATGGTTTGCAGCGCCAATGGCCGGTTTACCTGTCGACCAAGAATACAATTCTGAAAGCCTATGACGGTCGCTTCAAAGATATCTTCCAGAAGATTTACGACGAAGAATATGCGGAGAAATTCGCTGAATTTGGCGGCGAATATCAGCACCGTCTGATTGATGACATGGTTGCGGCCGCACTTAAATGGTCGGGCGGTTATATCTGGGCCTGTAAGAACTATGACGGCGACGTGCAGTCCGACACTGTCGCCCAAGGCTTTGGCTCATTGGGTCTCATGACCTCCTTCCTGCTCACACCAGACGGAAAGACCATGGAAGCCGAAGCGGCCCACGGTACCGTGACACGTCACTACCGCAACCACCAAAAAGGTGAAGCCACCTCAACCAATTCAACGGCCTCGATCTATGCCTGGACGCGTGGCCTGGCCCACCGTGGACGCATTGATGACAACGAAGCCCTTGTGAAGTTCGCAACCGGACTGGAAGAAACCGTCAAAGCCACCATCGAAGGCGGCCAGATGACCAAAGACTTGGCGCTTCTTGTGGGCGATACACAAGGCTGGCTCACAACCGAAGCCTATCTCGAAGCCATCGCCGAGAACTTCGAACGCCGGATGACGTAAAACGTGCATCCAGATTATCCAATTGTTAGCGGTCATTGTCAAATGACCGCAAACTCTTGGCTAAACCTGCCTTTGGAATTCAATAGAAGACTGGAGGACAGCTCACTGGTTTTGTGGCGAACCGACCCCAGACTTACACTTTGGATTTCTATATTTAATATTCCAATTAGCAACAATTCGGCGAAACAATTCTCTATTTGTCGCGAGAAAATTTCAGAGACTTCATCTCATATTGTCGAGACAACCGATCGTTTTAATTATCGGCTGCAAGAAGATGGAATTATACCCGCATTTTACGGTTTCGTATTTGGGCCTGAACACTTCTTACAGGCAGGTATGTATATGGATGATGAAAACAGCCTGGCGCTTCTAACCCAAATTTTTAATTCAATCGAGTTAAAATGACCACACGGGCGCTCACAAACAAAATATGCGCGGAACTACCGGGCGCGGAAGTTTCCGATCCTTGGGGACCAGGCGAAGACGGTGTTGGCCATGATGCCTGGAAAGTTGGTGGAAAAATGTTTGCCTGTGTCGGCACTAAGCTTC
>JAHDBU010000017.1:13328-27585 GCA_020630275.1 Hellea sp. | reverse complement strand
GGCCCGATGTTGACGCGCCGTTTCGAGGCGAGACCCTGGCGCTGATCTTTGAGAAGAGTTCGACCCGGACACGTTTTTCCTTTGAACAGGCTATGCGTCAGCTGGGCGGCACAGTGATCACAGCCACCGCCGGAACCATGCAGCTGGGCCGGGGCGAGACCATTGATGACACCGCCAAAGTGCTGTCGCGCTATGTGGACGGGATTATGCTGCGCGCCAATTCTCATGCCTCGCTTACCGAATTGGCACATAATGCGACGGTCCCTGTGATCAATGGCCTGACAGATTACAACCATCCCTGTCAGATCATGGCGGACCTTCTGACCCTTGAAGAGAAAGGTGGTCAGCTGTCTGACATGACGATTACCTGGGTTGGCGACGGCAATAATGTGGCCGTGAGTTTCGTCAACGCCGCCGCCAAATTTGGATATCGGCTGCGGATCTCAACACCCGTTGATTATACCGTAGACGGCCAAACCATCAGTGCCGCTCGCAATAATGGGGCCAAGATCGACTTAATCACCGATCCGCTCGAGGCCTGTGCAGGAACCGATGTTGTTGTCGCTGACACGTTTGTTTCTATGGGCGATACGGATGCGGATCAGCGACTCAAGGACTTGATGCCTTATCGAGTAACGGACTCCCTGATGGAGCGTGCCTCTCAAAATGCGCTTTTTTTACATTGTCTGCCGGCCCACCGCGACGAAGAGGTTGCTACCACTGTCATCGACGGTCCTCAATCTGTCGTGTTCGATGAGGCCGAGAACCGCCTGCACGCTCAGAAGGCTGTAATTTGCTGGTGTTTTGACACCTGATTTGTCTGTTTATCCCTGCGACATCCTGACTCAGTCAGCCTACTATATATTGATTTCTGTGGATATATAGCAGCTCGCCCAAAAGCTTCATCTTGTGTTTTATTTTTGATGCGCTACAAGATGTTGCGTGCGAGGGGATTGGGGGTTTTCCTTCATATACTATATATAGCGTTTTCACGCCGCACTCGGGGATTCAACGCGCATTTTCTGCGCAAAATTAGGGAATGAGACATGGCTTGGACCGAAGATCGGGTAGAAATTCTGACAAAATTATGGGCTGAAGGACTGTCGGCCAGTCAGATTGCTAAACAGCTGGGCGGGGTGACCCGAAACGCTGTCATCGGCAAGGTTCACCGCCTGGGCCTGTCGGGTCGTGCCAAGCCTTCCCGCCCGAAAAAAGCAACTAATGTTCGCGCCGCCAGTCCGCGCAAGCGCGCCACGGCAAGCAAACCGCGCGCGCCTAGGGCAGTGTCAAAACCGGCCGCGCCTGCTGCGCCGCCACCACCACCGCCTATCGAGGCCAAGCCTCTACCCAATGGTGAATATGCCACCATCATGACCATTCGTGATCATATGTGTAAATGGCCGATCGGCGATCCAATCGCATCAGACTTCCGTTTTTGTGGCCGCAAGATCAAACAGGGCGAGCCATATTGCGAGGCTCATTGTAACGTGGCCTATCAGCCCAGCCGTCGTCGCGGTTCTGGCCCGAAAGCTCTGCCGCCGAGACGGCCAACCCGTTATATCACTTAAGAATGAGGCGCCTGCGGGCGCCTTTTTTTGGTTATTCAACCGGAGCTTCGAACGCGTAACCGGCAGACCGGACCGTCCGTATTGGATCTTTGCCACCCACTTTTTTGAGGGCCTTGCGCAGGCGGCCAATATGCACATCTACTGTGCGGGCTTCCACATAAACATCCCGGCCCCAGACCGCGTCGAGTAATTGTTCCCGAGAAAATACCCGCGTGGGATGGCGCATAAAGTGATCTAGAAGACGGAATTCTGTCGGTCCCAAATGTATTTCTTTGTCGCCTCGGCGCACGCGGAAGGCCTTGGTGTCAATTTCGATGTCGCCCTGGCGAATAATGTCTTCCAGAATTCCCGGCTGCGCCCGGCGCAAGACAGCCCGTACACGGGCCAGAAGTTCCGGCATGGAATAGGGCTTGGTCACATAGTCATCGGCCCCGTAATCCAATCCGGTGATCTTGTCCGTCTCGTCACCTCGTGCCGTGAGCATAATAATAGGCGTTGTCCGGGTCTCTGCGCGTCGGCGCAAGCGGCGGCAGACTTCGACGCCCGAGAGTTTGGGCATCATCCAGTCCATGAGAATGATATCCGGTGTCCGCTCTGAGGCTTGCAGCAAAGCTTCCTCGCCGTCATAGGCCACGGTCACGTCATAGCCCTCTTTGGTGAAGTTATATTCCAGCAATGTGGCGAGAGCATCCTCGTCCTCGGCAATCAAGACATTAGGCTTCATATGATGTTTCCGTACACAATTCGAAGATAGTTTGACTCGATTGCCCTATGGTATTCAAGTGTGAACTATTTATGACGGTTTTATGAATCTTTGGGCAAGGCTGATCGGTGTTGACTCTGGCAGATCCGCCGTCTCGTTATTCGATTGTAAGGGCAAAGGGATTAGAATGGAGAATTCCGTGCCAATACCTTCTGCAGTTTCGATCAGTAATCCACCTCTGTGACGCAAGATGATATGCTTGACAATTGCCAGGCCAAGGCCGGTGCCTTTTTCCCGGGAACTGCGATCTCCGGCGATACGGTAAAAGCGTTCAGACAAGCGTGGTAGATGCTCTTTTTTAAAGCCGGGGCCCGCGTCCCGAATTCGGATTTGTGCAAACCCGTTCTGTGTCTCTGGCGGTGTTACGATGCGGCGTCGAGAATGGTGGGCGGCCAAAGGTATTTCCGGAAAAGCCAGTGTGGGCTCCCAGCTTTTGATGATTTCCCCTTTAACAAATATGCTTTCACCGTTGCGGGACATCTTGACCCCATTGTCAATTATATTGAGAACCAATTGTACCAGCTCGTCCTGTTGGCCGAGAGTTAATAGTTCTTTGGGACCTTCATATTTGATTTTTATACCCGACTGTTTTGCCATGGGAGCGACAGACTCTTTGGCAGCGAGAAAGGCTAGGTAAAGATCAGCTGTTTCTGTGGGTGCCTTGTGTTCGGATAGTTCGATCCGGCGTAAAGAGAGAATATCGCTGATCAAACGTTGCATGCGTTCAGCTTGTTGTTGCATGATCCCCAAAAACATAGACTGAGCTTCCGGGTCATCCTTGGCATGGCCCCGCAGGGTTTCGATATAACCCAGCAGCGACGCGACGGGTGTTTTGAGCTCATGAGAGGCATTTGCGAGGAAATCCGCTCGCAGCGCATTGGCGCGTTCCAGATCTGTGGCGTCGTAGAAAATGATCACTGCCCGAGAGTCTTCATCGAGCACGGGTTCTGGACGTAATATGGAACCAGTTACGCGGATATGCCGTTCTACCGGATCGTAAACTTGATACACAAAGGGCTCTGGCGTATCGCCGGACAAAGCCTGTCGAGCCAACTCTTCCAGCTTGTCGTGATGGGAAACTGAATTCAGCGTTTCACCCACACGAATTTCCGAAAACAGGGCATGGGCCGCCGGATTGATATGAACCATACGCAGCCGCTCATCGACGATGATTATGGCTTCGCGCAAAGAAGCAGCCAAGCGGGTTTCGCCCTTGAAAAAAGGCAAGCGTTGATCCGCACTGTGTGTCTTTTGTGAAGAGCGCTCAAATATATAGGTAAGCGCATAGTAAACGAGCACCATAACCGCTGCAATAAGCAGCGTATTGGACCAATTATTGCCCGGCACGATAAAACGGATTAGGCAAATGCCGACCAAAAATGTAATGGTTGGGGCGATGACCCGGTTAGGTGTCACAATGAACGTCTCGTTTTCAGTTAGAATGATCCTTTAATGGTCTTGGCAAGTATAAGCAATGACAGTCAAAATATCGAATTACCACGACAAGGGCCTAATTCTAGGTCATATAAAGTGTGTTCGATATATATTATCGTTTTTCGATAATATTTGATTGACTTTCGCTATAGATCGGCTATCCGAGGCTCAAGGAGAACAAAAATGCGCATGATAGGCATGTCTGTTGCTGCTTTGGCCTTGTTATCTGGTTGTCAAACACTGGATTTCCGCCCTGAGCCAACTGAGATAATCGTAGAAACCGCGGAGCCGGTGACAAATGACTGGACAGAATATGCGGCGAATGAGTTACCTGCTTCGGACTGGGTAGCCACGTTCAACGACCCATATCTGACGCAGCTAGTCAATGAGGCCCTGCAGGCCAATACCAACATTCGAGCGGCCCGTGCGCTCTATGACGCGGCAGTTGCGCGCGTTGATATCGCTGATGCGGATAAGTTGCCTCTCGTGACCGGCAGTGGCCGGGTGTCCCGGACACAATTTGGTTTTGAATTATTTGATAATAATCACGGCGTTCCAGATGGGGCTTTTACCAATGCGGCGTCTAATTGGGGGGTAAACGCCAGCTGGGAGCCTGATCTCTGGGGCCGCATTGATGACCAAATGCGTTCAAGCGAGTTGGATGCGCAGGCGGCTCAGGCCGATTATGCTGGGGCGCGATTGGCGATTACATCCCAAGTTTCGCAAACCTGGTTCAATCTGATTGAGGCGCGCCTTTTGCTGGAGTTGTCAGAGCGGGATAACGAGACTCTTGAGAGAGCTTTGCGCCTGACACAACGCCGGTTTGAAAGCGGTGTGGCTGGCTCCAGTGATGTGCGCCTCGCTCGTTCTTCTGTTGCCGCTTCCGAAGCCACAATCGCTAGTCGAAAGCAACAGGTCGCCGCACTCTCTCGTAATCTGGAAATTTTGCTGCGGCGCTATCCGGGAGATGAGATTCAGGCGGCAGCCGACTTGCCAGACCTGCCTGTTCTGACCGGCGCAGGTTTGCCATCGCAAATGTTGACCCGTCGACCGGATCTGTTAGCGGCAGAACGCCGTTTGGAGGCTCAAGGGCTCAGCGTCGATATTGCCCGCAAAGCTTTATACCCGCGTATTTCTCTGGACGGTGGTCTGTCTACGAGCGGCGGCGCTTTCAACCGTATCTTCGATCTGGACTCATTGGTGGCCAGCCTGGCGGCGAATCTCACCCAGCCAATATTTAATGGCGGATCCCTAAAGGCCAATGTTCGCCAACAGGAAGCGTTCTTACGCCAATCCGCCGAGAGTTATGCCGGGACCGTACTCGATGCCTATCTGGAGGTTGAAAACGCCTTGGACGCAGAACAAAGACTGGCCGAACGAGAATCGGCATTAAGAACCTCGCTGGATGAGGCCATCAAAGCGGAAGAAAGATTGGAGCGGCGCTATGCAGAAGGCCTCGCCTCCATTCTGCAATTGCTTGACGCGCAAAGCCGTCGTATATCAGCAGAAAGTCAGCTGATCAGCGCACGTACTGAGCGACTTAATAACAGGGTCCGACTTTATGTGGCTCTGGGAGGGGGTCAATATGGCGACCCCACAATTGGATTGTAAAAGACAGGACTGTAAAAGCCGGGGCATGCGCCCCAGAGAGAAAGCATGGCTAAAGAAATAGGAATAACCAAAAATGAAACAGCTGCCGCTACGGCAGAGGTGCGAAATACCAATGGGACGTTTGTCAGGCGTGTCATTCTGGCCATGCTCGCCTTGCTTATTGTGGCTGGATTTGCGGTCTTAACGCGTGTTGTCATTAAAATGAACGAAAAGCCAGAAGAGCGAAAAAAGCCCTTCAACACCCTAGCCGTGATGGCTGACTATGCAGTTTCGGATGATGTGGCTCTCTCTGTTCAGGCACAAGGTGAGGCGCGTGCCCAAACCGAGATAGATCTTGTACCTGAAGTGGGCGGCAAAGTCGTCTATGTTTCGCCGAATTTTATTGATGGCGGCATATTTAAAAAAGGCGAAACTTTAATCCGAATTGATGACAGCGACTACAAGGTCAATGTTATACGCGCTGAAGCCAGTGTTGCGCAGGCCGAGCAGGCTTTGGCACGGGAAATTGCTGAAGGTGAAATCGCGCGTCGGGATTTTGAAGAACTGGGAACGGGTGAACCCACAGCATTGGCGCTGCGTAAGCCACAAAGACAGCAGGCAGAGGCTGCTTTGCAAGCGGCGAAGGCGGAGTTAGAATCGGCAAACCTGCAACTTCGACGGACCTATGTGCGAGCGCCGTTCAACGGACGTGTGCGGTCCAAGAATTCAGATCTAGGACAGTTTGTTGGCCCTGGAGCCCGTCTTGGCCGAATTTTCTCGACAAATATTTTCGAAGTAAGACTTGCCTTGAAAGATAGTGATCTGGGTAAGATTGATCTCCCAATCGCTTTTGTAGCTAAAAATCGCGCGAGCGCGCCTGAAGTAAAACTCTCGGCAATTGTCGCGGGCAAAAACCAGGTATGGACCGGGCATATCATGCGCACCGACAGTACGTTTGATACGCAAACTAGAACGTTGTCGGCCATTGCAGAGGTGGTCGATCCATATGGAAAAGGCCGTTCTGAGTACGGTATGCCGCTTGCTCCAGGACTTTTCGTTCAGGCTGAGTTGACGGGTCGTATTTATGAGGGTGCAATTGTCATACCTCGAGATGGGTTACGGCCAGACGATCTGGTTTATGTCGTGGATGACAAAGGGAAAGCTGAAATCCGGAAAGTTGAGGTAATTGACACCTCACCCAAAAGTGCCATTCTTCGAAGCGGTATTGAGGCAGGCGAGTTAGTGGTTTTATCTCCAATGGAGCGTTCCAGAACCACTATGACACTCAAAGCCATTGACATTAATGATCCCAGCAATGTTTTGGTCGATCCACCCAAGCCGGAATGGGCAAAGGACGAATCTGACGAAAATAAAGATGACAAAGACAATAAGAGTCAAGACGGCGAGAGTTCGTCCATCGATTAACGGAAGTAATCACTATGAAATCCATCATCACATGGTTTGTTAAAAACCCGGTTGCTGCCAATCTACTCATGTTTATCATGATTTTTGCCGGTTTTTACGGGTATAGTGAAATGGACCGGGAATTGTTTCCGGGGGCAGATTTCAACGGCGTAACGGTTTCTGTTTCTTGGCCCGGCGCGTCACCGCGGGATGTTGAAGAACAGCTTATCGTGCGCATCGAGGAAGCTGTTGATAGTCTGGATGGGATCGACAAAGTTGAATCAACGGCCTTTGAAGGCGGTGGCAATGTCCAAATTACGACGAAGCTCAATGTGGATTTCCAACAGACGATGGACGAAATCCAGTCTCGTGTAGATACAATCCGAAATTTACCGCCCGATGCCTTTAGGCCCGAAGTATTCCGAAACCGGTTGCAGCTCGATATTATGTATCTGGCGCTATATGGTGATGTAGATCGGTTGGAGTTACAACGTATGGCCAATGATCTTCGTTTCGAGTTGACCGAACTCGAAGGCCTTCAGCTGACAAATTTTATTTCCAAGGTCCCTGAGCAAGTTACGATTGAAATCTCTGAGGAAGCCCTTCAGCAATACGACTTGACCTTTAATCAGGTTTCGCGCGCCATATCAGGGTCATCTGTCAATCTGTCCGCCGGAACGATCGAAACGACGGGTGGTAATATTCAACTACGCGCTCGTTCACTGGCAAATAACCAAGCTCAGTTCGAAGATATTGTCGTCAAGCAAACGGCGACGGGTGCGGCGGTTAAAGTCAAAGATATTGCCAACGTTATCGACGGTTTTGAAACCGAGAAATTCAAATCGACTTACAACGGTAAGGATGCGGCGGTTTTTCAGGTGCTTGCACCTGAACGCATGAATATCACCGAAGCCGGCGAAGCAATTCGTGAGTTTGAAAAAGACTTGAACGACCGCCTACCACCTGGTGTGGATTTTGACATTTGGGCTGACATGTCCGGCATGTTTGATAGTCGTATGGAGTTGATTTCCGGGAATGCGTTGTCTGGAATGGTTTTGGTTCTAATCATGCTGACGCTCTTTTTACGGCCAATTGTAGCGCTTTGGGTGACCATTGGAATCGGTGCGGCATTTATGGGCGCACTCGCTGTTGCTCCAATGATGGGCGTGACATTGAATATGATGTCGCTTTTCGCCTTCCTGCTCGTGATCGGAATTGTAGTGGATGATGCTATCGTTGTCGGTGAGGCTGTTTATTTTCATGTTGAAAACGGCGTCGAAGGCGAACCCGCTGCAATTGGCGGCGCCAACCTGGTCGTCAAACCGGTTTTCTTCGCCGTCATCACAACCATCATGATGTTTCTGCCGATACTTTTTCTCTCTGGAACGATGGGACAGTTCCTGGCACCGATCAGCCTCGTAGTGATTGCAGTTTTAGCCTTCTCTCTAATCGAGGCGTTTTTTATCTTGCCGGCGCACTTACGTCATTTGAAACACCGAAAAGATATGAACGGCATTGCCCGATTCCAGAAGCGGATTGCGGATTCGATTATTAGCTTCGCCAAAAACGTATTCCGACCATTTGTCGCCAAGTTGATCCGATTCCGGTATTTGACCCTTGCAACTTTTGTCGGTCTGTTGATTTTTACAATGGGAATGCTGGTGTCTGGCGTCGCGCCGCGTGCGCTGATGCCGAACCCTGAAATGGACATGATCATGGTCGATATCCGTTTCCCCGAAGGCACGACCTTTGAGCGCCGGGATCAGGTCCGGGCTCAGCTTCAACAAGCTGTTATCGAGTTAAACGAAAACAGCGAGGACGATTTTGGTATCGAAGGTGATGTCATTCCGGCGGGTGGTGAGTTTACTGACCGCCGCGCTGTAAACGCATTTTATTCTTTGAACGCCGCTCCTGAACGAAACAATGTGGGGTCCAAAGCTATCTCTGATAAACTTGAAGAGTACCTTGGGCCGGTGCCTGATGCTTATCGTGTGAATTTTGGATTTAGCGCCGGGCCAGGCGGGCAGGGCAATGGAATATTCTATGGTGTCGCGTCGGCGTATCCGGAAGAGCTTAAAGAAGCTGCGCTCGCCCTTAAGGCTGAGCTGGACAGCTACAGCAAAATCTCCAGGACTTGGGATAGCCTCGAGTCTTCGGCCCAGGAAATGCAGTTCAAACTAAAGCCAGATGCTGAGAGCTTGGGTATTACCCTGGCTGAAGTGACCCGTCAGGTGCGACAAGCCATCTATGGTCTGGAAACCCAACGTCTACCGCGAAACGGCGAAGATGTCCGTGTTATGGTCCGTTACCCAGAAGCCGCTAGGGAATCCGTGGATAGTTTGAATAATCTGCGCATTCGAACTGCAACAGGTGTCGAGGTGCCGCTTTATTCTGTCGCCGAGGTTACCTTTGCCGAAGGCGTCAGTCGCATCCGTCGCCAAGACCGCCAACGTGTTGAATATGTTGGTGCGCGGGTTAGGGGCGAACAACAAGAAATAGCGGACATCAAAAAGGAACTGGAGGATGAATTCTTTCCCCAATGGGAACAGCAATATCCGAGGGTGAACCGGATCCTTGCAGGTGATGATTTGGAACAACAAACGTTCAACGATGAATTGAAGATCTCGTTGTGGGTGATTCTGGCTTTCATGTATATTCTTTTGGCCATCGCCTTTAAGTCCTATGCTCAACCTTTACTGATCATGGTAGCCATACCTTTTGCACTTGTTGGGATGATTTTCGGAAACATGGTGACCGGGGTACCATTTGGTATGTTGTCCATGTTCGGTTTCTTTGCGGCCTCAGGGGTTGCGATTAATGATAACTTGGTCTTAATCGACTATGTGAACCGGCTAAGGGCGCAAGGCGTCGGCGCCTATCAGGCCATGCTGGACGCCTGTGTTGCCCGTTTCCGACCCATTCTTTTGACATCTGTGACGACATTCGTCGGGATCATGCCGATCCTGTTTGAGACATCAACACAGGCCGAATTCCTCAAACCTATGGTCGTCGCTCTGGCATTTGGAGTCTTATTTGACTTCTTCCTGACATTGATGCTCGTCCCAGCTCTCTACGGAATTGGAGTCGACATCGCCCGAACTTTCCGTTGGTTACGTACGGGAGAGAGACAGCCCCCATTGGGATCGACATATGATCCGGATGTGGCCGTTGTGCTCGGCGACTTTGGCCCCGAGGATCCTAAACCTATTCCTAATGCGAGCCCGCAGCCCGCTGAATAATTCACTCTATCAAGGAGAGACCATATGAAAATAAGACATTTGATTGTCCCGAGCCTCCTGGCTCTATCGCTGGCCGCCTGTAAACAGGGCACGGAGACAACAACATCTGATACCAAAACCCAGGTTGAAAAAACGGATGCAAAAAAAGCCGTTTCCACAAAACCGGATCTGGGGACTTTTGGTATCGAGCTGGCCAATATGGATAAGTCGGTTAAGCCTGGCGACAATTTCTTTAAATATGTCAACGGCACCTGGCTTAAAAATACGGAAATGCCAGCTGACAAATCCCGCTTTGGATCTTTTGATTTCTTACGCGACCGCTCTGATACAAATGTCAAAGCCATCATCGAAGCGGCAGCGGCGAAAAAAGCTGCGAAAGGCACTGAAGAGCAAAAGATCGGCGATTTCTACGCCGCCTTTATGGACCGTGATACCATCGAGTCCAAAGGCCTCGCGCCGATCCAAGGTGATCTGGACCGTATCGCGGGTGCTAAAACCCACGCAGATATCGCAGCCATGATGGGTGATCCCACGCTGGATGTGAACTCTATCGTAGCAGGTTGGGTTGATGTCGATGCCAAGGATATTGAAAATTATATTTTCTATGTAACTCAATCGGGCCTCGGCATGGCCCGCGCCAATTACCGTGACGAAGGCGAGAGCTTTGATCGTTACCGCGCGGGTTATCTGGATCTGTTGGAAACCATGCTCAGTGAAGCCGGAGCTGACAATGCCCGTACCCGCGCCGAAGCCGTCATGGCGTTCGAAACCGCTCTGGCCAATGTACATTGGGAGCCCAAGAAACGCCGTCAACGTGATCTGACCTATAATAAAATGACCAAAGCCGAGATGATGGATTTCGGCGCAGGTTTCCCTTTTGCGGAAATGCTGAAGGCCTCCGGTCTCGATAGTCAGAAGGCTTTCGTAGTCCGTGAGACCGACGCCATTCAAAACTCGGCCAAACTTTTTGCTGAAACGCCGGTCGACGTCCTGAAGGATTACATGACGGCGCATTTACTCATCGGGAATGCTGCTTATCTGCCACAAAGATTGGATGATGCTTCATTCGAATTTTTCGGCACGACCCTCAGCGGTCAGGAACAACAACGGGACCGCTGGAAACGCGCCGTGAGCCAGATCGACGGCTATATGGGTGAGATGGTTGGTAAGGTTTATGTGAAAAAGCACTTCCCGCCAGCGTCTAAGGCACAGATGAGCGAACTGGTCGAAAACCTGCGCGCCGTGTTTAAAGACGGCATCGACAATCTGGAATGGATGGGCGATGAAACCAAAAAGGAAGCGCAATACAAACTGCGCAAGTTCAATCCCAAGATCGGTTATCCCGAAGAATGGACGGACTATTCCACTTTAGAGGTCGACCGCGATGATCTGATCGGAACGGTCAAGTCTGCTAATGCCTGGCAGTTTAATGATATGATCAGCAAGCTTGGTGGTCCTATCGACCGGGCTGAGTGGGGCATGAACCCGCAAACAGTCAACGCCTATTACCGGGCATCACTCAATGAAATTGTTTTCCCCGCAGCTATTCTACAAGCGCCGTTCTTTGATCCCAATGCGGATCCGGCCGTGAACTATGGCGGTATCGGTGCTGTCATTGGCCACGAAATGGGCCACGGTTTTGACGATCAGGGCCGTAAGACGGATGGCAATGGCGAACAGCGCGATTGGTGGACCGAAGAAGACGCCGAAAGTTACATGGCGCGCGCCAAAGCTCTTGCCGATCAGTACAGCCAGTTTGAGCCGCTGCCAGGCGAGTTCGTCAACGGTGAGCTGTCTCTCGGCGAAAACATCGGTGATCTCACCGGCGTGACCATGGCCTATGCGGCCTATAAGCGTTCACTGGGCGGCAAAGAGGCTCCGATCATAGACGGGTTGACCGGTGACCAGCGCTTCTTCCTGTCTTGGGCTCAAATCTGGAAGGGCATGTACCGCGAAGACGCCATGCGTCGTCAGGTCAAGAACGGCCCGCACAGTCCGGTTGAATATCGTGCCAATGGTATCGTGCGCAATTTCGATGCCTGGTATGATGCCTTTAACGTACAGCCCGGCGATGCCATGTATATCCCGCCGGAAAAGCGGGTCAAAATCTGGTAATAAAATTTGATATTTTGGGCCGGTTTGACCGGCCCTTTTTCATTTTGCTCTAGCGTGATCCGCCGGATTTGACGGCGGCGAACATGGCTTTCGCCCGACCAGAGACTGTATCATCACAATCGGCGATCTGCGTATAGCGGCGGCGGAGTTTGCCCGGGAGATCTTTGAGAGATTTCTCGCCAAACTTCTCAGCGGCATCATAGAGTTTGGATATCGCCGCTGCGGCGCCAGCCACTGGCACATAGCCAGACCGGGCTACAGGTCCTTCGACCGCATAGGCAGATTTATAGCTATCCATGCCAGCCCCCAGATCAATTAGCCGGTAACCCAGCTCGGGCGCTTTATCGATCATATCTTCGAGCAGTTGCGTGCCCGGTGATAGGGCGTGAAATTCCGGGTTATAGGCGACCATCCAGCTATGGAATGTTTCACCGTCCGTCAGGCCCATATCCATGGCGGCCATTTCCTCCCCGAAATAGAGTACATGCATATCACAGCGCAGGCCTTCATCGCGTTCCCATAGCTCCCGTAGAAGGCCCGATGTCCAATCCGAAGACAGCACGTCATAAAGACCCGTTTCAGCAAAGCGTTCCCGCTTCCAGTTCATTAACTGATCATAGGCATCGCCACTGCGGGATTTATACTCGAAACGGCGCTCATAGTCTTCTTCGGTGCGGCGGATGCGGCGCCGATTACTTTTCAAGCTTCTTTTATAGGATGATGATCGCGAAGACCGCCAAGCCTCTACGCCGTCGGTCAGATCGATTAGACACAGCGGATAGTCTTCGCGGTGAAAACCGATCATGTCCTTCTGTTCGCCCACCAGAGATGTGTAGTGCAGTGCGCCAATACCGGCCTTTTGCAAAAACGCCGTGTGATCAATATCCGCCTCGGTCTCCTCGATAAAACCGTGATAATCGGTCATCGGTGCGCCCAAAGGTCGAACAAATCCTGTACCTTGATAGGGGAGGAAACAAACAGGCTTGTCCTGATCATAGCCAATGGCGACTTGGGCGTCCTGGCGTAACTCTCCCATGAGCTGGGCATATTCGGGGTGAAAATAAGGGCTGTAGAGTGCGGGATTCCCATCGCGGATGGCTATCCACGCTTTGATCTCATCATCACTCAGCTCCGCCGGTGTTTTCACGCGGATGTCTAGATCTTTTGCCAATTCGGCCCACCATATGTGTTTTTATTTGCCGGGATTACTATCAGAATTTGGTTAGTGCAGGTTTAATCTCTGGCGGAATATTTCATTCATATTGATATAAAATAACACTATACATTTTTTTCGGAATCGGTAATTTGAGCCTATGGGAGGCCATCACCACAATCATTCGCATGCACATGATCATGCATCGGGTCACGGTCACGGCCATTCTCATTCTCATGGACATAGTCACGATGTTTGCCACGGGAATGCCGGACGCAAACAGCTCGGCTGGGCCGCGTTTCTTACCGGTCTGTTTATGGTCGTCGAGGTAGTCGGTGGTGTGATCTCCGGGTCTCTGGCGCTTTTGGCTGATGCTGGGCATATGCTGACAGATTTTGCAGCGCTTTCTATGGCCTGGGCAGCGTTCCTGTTCGCAGCGAAGCCAGCGACTTCAAAACTGACCTTTGGCTATGCGCGACTGCCCGTTTTGGCCGCTTTTGTGAACGGCCTCGCACTTTTTGTCATCGCAGCGCTGATCATCAAAGAGGCCTATCACCGTTATGGGCATATGGACGAACACACCATTCTGGCAGGACCTATGCTCTGGGTCGCCATTGCCGGTCTAACAGTGAATGTCATTGTTTTCCGGATTTTGTGGGGCGCAGACCGGGACAATCTTAATGTTCGCGGGGCTATTCTGCATGTGATTGGCGATATGCTGGGCTCTGTCGCGGCAATTATCGCGGCTCTGGTGATTATGCGCACGGGCTATAAGGCTATCGATCCAATTTTGTCTGTTCTGGTTGCGCTTCTGATCCTGCGCAGTGCCTGGTATCTGATCAAAGATGCAGGACATATATTGCTCGAAGGCGCGCCTCATGGCCTGGACACGGACGCCATACGTGCAGAGCTAACCGACAAAATCGAAGGTGTTGCCGTCGTTAAAAATATGCATTTATGGTCGCTCACGGACGGACGACCTATGATGACC
>JAHDBU010000017.1:0-13228 GCA_020630275.1 Hellea sp. | reverse complement strand
CGTCGTTAAAAATATGCATTTATGGTCGCTCACGGACGGACGACCTATGATGACCTTGGAATTAGAGGCCAGCAAGACAGCCGATCGTTCGAAAATGATAGAGGATATCCGTCACCGTCTGTCCCATGATTTTGGCGTGGCCGATGTGACGATAGAGGTCAAATGAGTATAGGCACTTCAGATGCGCCGGTTCTCAAACAAATACAGGATTTTATCGAAGCCTGTAACGGCGACGGCTATGTTCACAAGACATCCGAATTAGGCTCCATTCCAGTTTCACTGTATACGGATGACGCGCGACTGTCGGCGGAGCAGGCAAATATTTTCAACAAAGCGCCTGTTATTATCGGCCATGTCAGTCAACTTCCCCGCAAAGGCGATCATTTCACTTTCGACCATTTGGGACAGTCGCTTTTGGTTGTGCGGGGTTCCGATGGAAAGATACGGGTGTTTTATAATATCTGTCGCCACCGCGGCGTGCGCCTGGTCAGCGCAGAAGGCGTCGGACGCAAACCATCTTTTGTTTGCCCTTATCACAACTGGACTTACGGTCTTGAGGGGCAGCTTGCCCATATTCCTTGTCTCGAGACGTTTAAGAATGACGACGTAAAAGGTCGGCATCTGGTCGAAGTGTCTTCGGCTGTTTCCGGCGGTTTTATTTTTGTCAGTTTGGACCCTGATCATCCTATGAATATGGACGGCTTTTTGGGGGAGCTATCCGAGGACTTTGACGCATTAGGTTTGCCGGATCAGGCCTTTTTTAAACAGTCCGTACGGAAAACTAAATCCAACTGGAAGCTGATCGTCGAGGCTTTCCAAGACGGCTATCATGTGGTGCGTCTGCACCGGAACAGCGTCGGGCCGCTCTTCATGGATAATGTGGCCGACACGATGCGGATCAAACAGCATATTCGTGCCCTGGTGGCGCGCAATGGATTTGCCCAGATGTGCCATGATGCGCCCAAAGATTGGGATGTGCGCAACCAGCTCAGCATCGCTTATTTCGTCTACCCCAATACAATCATCATCATCCACCCGGACTACATCTCACAGCTTGGCCTGTTTCCGGTCTCTACCGACGAGACTATATGCGTGCATAGCTGCTTTCTCGACGAAGAGCCGAAATCAGATAAGGCGAGGGCGCATTTTGACCGGGCATTTGACATTATCGACAAAGAGGTTTTCACCGCCGAAGATTTCTTCGTCTGCGAGCAGGCTCAATTAGGTATGAAAAGCGGGGTCAATAAAAGCTTCCCTCTATCACAGCACGAAGTCGGTCTAAAAATCTTTCACGAGATCATCAATGAACAGGTGGGCGACTGGCCGGCTATTTAAGAGTTCAGATGCGCCGGCGTGTCCGGGGCCGGGAAACTGTCCTTAAATGTAAACGCCTCTTCGGTCGGGCCGTTGGCGGCGAGAATGTCCAGCCGTTCAGCAGCGTCCTGTAAGGTCGGAATGTCTCCGGCCTTGACCCACCAGAGCGCCATGTAAATCTCAATGTCTTGAAACCATTCTTCTTTGCGGCGCATGATATCACGGTGGGCTTTGTCCCGGTAGACAAACGCGGAGAGGCTTTCTTGGTCCTCCCAGACCGACATATTTATAATCATGTCCGGATCGGCAAACAGATCAATGCCATCACGTTGTGGCTCATCATCGACCAGGCGCCAGACAAAACCCGGCGCGCTTTCGGCGATGGCGTTCACACCGTCAATCGCCTTGTGAAAATCGTCATTGGCCGTGTTGAATTTCGGTGTTTTAAAAAAGGCGATATTGATCTGGGCCAGATGATAGTCTGATGTAAAGGGCACAGGCTGTGTGGCGTCTCTGACCTCTGCGATAAATTCCATCTGATCCCGGTTCATTTCGCCTTCCACTTCGGCGACGCGAGTCAGCATGCCGACCAGTTCTGTGATCTCGCCATCCGTCAGTTTCCCTCGTAAAGTATCAACCACTTTGGGCAGAATGGATTGCGCGCGGTTAAGATGCCGTGTGAGTTGGCGGGTACTCTCGAGCACGGCTGAGGCCTGCCCGGGGGTCATAGCCATATGGGTTTGTAATTCCTGACGTATATGTCCGCCCTGTTTGCCCGAAACCTTGCCCATTGTGTCCATGCGGGCGACCGCGACCATCAGGCTTGTGGCTGCATTAATAGGGTCGGACGCGCCCTTGAAGTCAGCTTCCAATGGGCGCGGCTCTTGAGCTTTGGTCTTGTTATTATTTCCTAACGACCATACCCAAACGGTCATGAAGGTCATTGCCAGAACGATGAGAATTAATTGTACCATTAGCCGTCCAGCCCCATTCGCTCTTCAAAGCGGCGGATAAAGTTTAGCTGTTCCGCATTGGGCGGATCATCGGTTTCGGCTACAGAGACCAGCATGGCCGAAAGCTCGCGGGCCTCGTCCTTGGAAACGAATTTCTGCAAAACATCAATCATAGGGAAAAGCGCGCTATCAGCCTGTTTGAGATATCCAGAGAGGTTGCGGAGCTGAACCACATAACCTTCGGCGTCATCTGTAGAGAGCTGCATATGCGTGCTCAATTGTTCAGCAATCCGGTCGGCTTGGTTGTCAGAAACACGTCCCAGCCCGTCCATACGAGCCATGGCAATCATCAATACGGTGGCGGCCTCGACGGGCGTTTCGATCAAATCTAACCCTTGTTTGCCAGCATTGCGGCGATGCCGCAATTTGCGTGGCAGGTTGGAGAGCTCTTGGGCCGTGTCGGCCAGATCACTGGCGCCTTTGCCAATGCGCGAGAGCAAAAATAAAAGGGTCGCTAGAGCGCCCAATACGGCGAATAATATATGCATGTCTCTTTCCCACAAATACTCGGGGGAATTATTGTCACAAACAACGGCTAGCGGCAACTCCTGCGCGGCCCCATATCGACATGAAAGTGGTCTTTATGAGCTTCATTATAATCCGGAGATAATGTGACCTGGAAAATCTTGCAGGCCTGACGGCGTACATCTCGCAGGAATTTGCGCCGCTCGGGCGACCCGTTCCAGTCACTGAGCACTGAAACCGTTTGGCCATTATCGAGCTCAAATCCCAGCACATCAAAGGCATTCGCAAAGGCGTGCTCGCTCCAGGCTCCGGACCCGTTGCCCCTTTGCCTCCGACAAGAATAAGAGCCCGCGTGCTGGATGTGTTTTACGCCTGTGCCCAGATGTTTTTCGGCGGCTTTATCGATCTCGCGCAGCCAGATATAAGTGCCGACGGCCAGGGGGCATTGCATGGTCACGTCCGTTGGGGATAGTCGGGCAGCTTCGCTATAGTCAATCTCGCGGGCCACATCCCAGCCGCACGGACCAGACGGGCGGTGCGGATCGGCGACTCGGGTCACATAGTCAGTCACGCTCTCAACCGTGCGGGCACAGCTAGAAGAGGGCGAGAGCGCCAAGCGGAAAAGCTGCATATCCGTGGCGAACCCTGTGGGGGCGGTTACATCCAACGATTTCCACGGCAGGTGTTGTCGCGGCACATAGCGGTTCATAACCAGAAAGGTCGTGATGAGAAAAACTGCAAATAAGACCCAGCGATAGGGAAAGCGGCGAAGGCTTCGCGGACGTCTGAAAGACCGAGGCATACGGCCTTATTTCACAATACAGATGACCTGCGCAATACGACGCTCGCGCCTGTAAGAGTCCGCATGCTGTCCAAACCGTTCCGTTGTGATGGGTTCGGTCGGTCTATCCGTGCCGGTGATGAGGTCCCGTAATGTGCGTGGTGCGACAGAATAAATCCGGCCTCGGCGCGGACTTTCTGCAGCGACGACACCAATCACTTCGCCGTCTTGATCCAGGACTGGCGCCCCGGAAAGACCGCCAAGCGAGCCGAACAGATTTTTTGTGCGACCGACCTCGGACCAGGCCAGAATAGGTTCGGTTGTATTATAGCGTCCGCGGACAATCAATTTGTGACGTCCAAGCAAAGACCCAACCGCTTCGCCAGGGCGACCTTGTGGAAAGCCAAAGAAAAACCCGTATTCGCCGAGCCGTCTTTGGGTATCAAGATCAACCGGCAGAGGCTTGCGTTTCCAGTCGGCCTTTAAAATCGCCGTATCACTATTTGTGGAGGCAGCGACCTCCATGACCATACCTTTACGCGCGCCGATTCTCAGGCCGACATTGTCACAACCGTCTATGACATGGCGAGCCGTGATCCAGGTTCCACTATTATCGACGACAAAAGCTGTCCCTACCCCAGACTCAGGTGCTGGCAGGTCAACCAGAACTGATTGATCCCTTGGACTTTCGCCGGGCAGAAGATCGCCGAGTTCTGGCGGTGCGGACGGACTGGGGATATCATTTTGCGAAGCTCGGAAAGCATTCATGTAAATCAGGCCGACAATGACGGCATAAATTAACCAATCCGGGATCCGCCATCTCATGGCTAAAAGAAGGGCGTCTGTTCGATCAGGGACGATGCGAGCGCGATGGACCCGGCCAGTTTGAAGGCTGCCAGAACCATGGCCGGAGCCACTTCATTGTTTTCAATCCGCTCGGGCATGCCCCGGAAGACAAAATCTGTAACCCGAAACAAAAACAGTTGAAGAAATAGGCTAACAACACCCCAGATTAATATATCCCAAACCCCCAGATTGACGACCATCACGGCTGCCAATGGCAAAACAAGTCCGATCACCAAAGCGCTAAAGGTTATGGCGGCCGCCATATTCCCTTCCTGGACTAGCTCCAATTCTTTATGAGGTGTCAGTTTCACGTAGATGACGATGCCAAGCACATATATAAATGTCATGACACCAAGATGCAAAATCAGGTCGGGGAAACCTTGCGCCAATGTTTGAAGGTGATTGTTCATTTAGCTCTTACCTGAACTATTCTATTTTCGAGAGCCCTTATAAAGAATTCTGCTCTTTGGCCAAGTCGAGTTTTTCTCTTTTTCGCACCTCTGAGGCGCGCATTTTTTCGCTCTCTGACTTGAGCTGTCCGCAGGCAGCGAGAATGTCCCGGCCCCGTGGCGTGCGGATTGGGGCCGCGTAGCCAGCTTTGTTAATTAAATCGCCAAAGGCCTCAATCGTTTCCCAGTCAGAGCACTCATAATCAGAGCCGGGCCAGGGGTTAAACGGTATCAAATTCACCTTGGCCGGAATGCCCTTGAGCAGGCGGATGAGTTCCATAGCGTGTTTAGGGCTGTCATTAACGCCCTTGAGCATCACATATTCGAAAGTGATCCGTTTGGCATTCGATAGTCCCGGATAGTTACGACAGGCATCCATCAAATCTTTGAGCGGATATTTCCGATTTATGGGCATGATCTGCTCGCGCAGTTCATCATTGGCAGCATGGAGAGATATGGCCAGCATTGCACTGGTCCGCTTACCCAGCGGGACAATTTCCGGGACCACACCTGATGTGGATACCGTGACGCGACGGCGACCGATCGCCATGCCGGTGTCATCGGCCATGGTGTCGATGGCGTCTGTCACATTGTCTGTATTATAAAGTGGCTCGCCCATGCCCATGAAGACGATGTTTGAGAGCTTGCGGTTCTCTTGTGTGGTCGGCCATTCCCCCAGATCATCACGGGCCATCATGACTTGTAAGACGATTTCCTGGGCTGTCAGATTGCGCACGAGTTTTTGCGTACCGGTATGGCAAAACTTGCAGGTCAGCGTACAGCCGACTTGCGAAGAGACACACAACGCGCCAGTCCGTGATACATCGGGGATAAAGACACTCTCAACTTCAATGCCGGGCGCCATACGGGTCAGATATTTTCTTGTGCCGTCAACACTGACTTGTTTCTCGACGATTTCTGGACGCGACAGGGTGAAATGCTCCGCTAGCTTGGCTTTAAGGGGCTTTGCCACATTGGTCATGTCGGCAAAATCCGTGACGCCGAAATTATAAATCCACTGAAACAGCTGGCTCGTGCGCATGTTGAGTTTCTTTGGCTCGACGCCAATGTCTACCAGGTGCTGTTTGATCTGGGCGCGTGACAAACCAGGCAGACGGATTTTTTCGTCTGTGGGTTTTTCAGGTTTGGTATCTAAAAGGACCGAGCTCATGGCGCGGCCCTTATCACGGGCTTTCTTGGAAATAAATCTTTATTCGGTTTTAACGGCAGGCCGCTTCGGCTTTTTCAAGAGCTGCTGAAATCCCACGCAGTGAAAACGAATAGGTGACATTTGTGCCGCGTGAGGAAACGGCCTGTACCTTCATCGTACTGCCGGCACGCATTTGTTGGATCAGATTACGCTCATCCAGCGTATCCGCGATGAAAGCCTCATTCCGGGAGACGTACATGTCGAAATCTGTGCTACCGATCGTTACTGTTGGGGGACGTTCTTTGCGTAGTGTGAAATCGGCCATGAAACTGGGCTGCTCAGACGCCTCGCCAGATTTCCAGCTGGCCACGAGGAAGTGGATGTCTCCGTGACGGACACTGGACGGCAATTTGGATTTGGCCTCGCTATAGATAAAACAGGTCTTCGCTGAACCTTGATAACGGGAATACACACTCCAATCCCCGAAACTTCCGTGCAAAGTTGGATCAGCCTGTACTGAAACGGGCCATGCGAGAGCGGCAAGTAGGGCGGAAATGTAAACGCGGCGCATAATAGACCTTTGAGCACTTGTTTTGTTTCGGAACGATTATCATCATATAGCGCCAAAACATGTTTAAGGCTCCGTTAAGTTTCAGAAGAATCGCAGAAAGAAATTCAGAATACATGCGTTTGGCGCGAGTTTTGCAGAATTCACTCCCGTAAAAGGTTAATGCACCAAATGGAGACAAATATGTTGGCGCAACATACATCACCAGGCGTTGTGGAGCGTCGGGCAAGGGCTCGGCATAAAAGCTTTAAACACGCCAAAATCCTGTTTAATGACAACACATCGGTTTATGATGCTGTACTCAAAAATGTGACGGCCTATGGGGCGACATTGACAATTGGATTGACGGAACGTCTGCCTGATAGTTTCAAACTCCATATCGTGCATGACGATGTGACTGTCCCTTGTCAGGTAAAATGGCGACGTTCTGATAGCATTGGCGTGGTGTTTTAACCACAGACACAGCAGGCCGGGTCCTTAGTTAGTATTACTGTGCGGCTTTCGGCCTGTAATCCATCATAAATCCACAGGCGGCCTGCCAAGGTTTTTCCGGCCCCTGTAATGTGTTTGATGGTCTCAAGGGCCATCAAGCTACCCACTATGCCCGCCAGTGCACCAACAACCCCAACTTCGGAACAGGTTGCGGCCTGCGGAGGGACCGACGGGACCAGACATTGATAACAAGGTGTTTCGGAATTCGTATTGAAAACAGAGACTTGGCCGTCAAACCGTCCGATGGCACCTGAGACCAGTGGGATCATCAGGTGCCGTGATATTTCATTGACAATGAAACGGGTTTCAAAACTGTCTGTTCCGTCCAAAATGACGTCATGATCAGCCATTAAGGCCATCGCATTTTCGCGGGATAATCGTTCGTTTTTGTAATGAATGTTCAAATCAGGGTTAATGGCATTCATGGTTGCGGCCATGGCTTCGGCCTTGGGATTTCCAAGCCTGTTTTGCGTAAATTGAATTTGACGCTGCAGATTGGATAGCTCGATCTTGTCGTCATCGATAATCGTTATGTGCCCAATCCCTGCGGCAGCCAGGTAAAGGCCGACAGGACCGCCCAAACCGCCAGCGCCGACAATGACGGCCTTGGTTGACAGCAGTGCCTGCTGCCCAGGTCCGCCAATCTCTTTGAGGACTAGATGGCGAGCATATCTTTGAAGTTTTTCAGGCGTCATAAGTCTTCCGAAATGGGCATATCAGGCCTTTAGCGGATGAAGGCAGCACAATACAAATCTAATTTCGGGACTGCTATAGTTAATGGCATCTTAATTGCTGAGCTTCCGTCATTGACGGAGCCTCGGCCATGGACCTGGTTAAAATCATCGGAGCAGCTTTTATAGCCACCAGCCTGGTTGCATGTGGTGGCGGCGGTGACAGTGCCACAACATCGACGGCCCCGACCTCTGGTTCGAATGCCGGACAAACTGTTTCCAAAGTGACCCTTTCAGGCCAGATCACATTTGATCAGGTGCCTCATAAAACTTCCGGCTTTGGATTGGATTATGGCAACATTATCAAAGCACCGGCGCGGGGAATTGTCGTTGTCCTGATGGATGAAAATAACAGCACTCTTGAACAAACTGTGACAGATGCGACCGGAAACTATACCTTTAGAGTCGATGCGGGAAGAGACGTCAAAGTGCAGGCCCGCGCGCAACTTAATCAGCCTGGCCGCTGGGACGTAAAAGTTACTGATAATACGCTTGATAACGCGCTTTATGCTATGGAAGGTTCTTTGACCTCATCTGGTACGAAAGTCAGTCAGACTCGCGATCTCCATGCGACGTCAGGGTGGGGCGGTTCTGATTACACGGCCAATCGTGTCGCTGCGCCTTTCGCTATTCTGGATCCGGTTTATGACGCCATCCAAATGGTGCGGGATGCGGATGCCGAGGCTGAGTTTCCGGCCATGGAATACCGCTGGAGCCCAGACAATCAACCTATCGCAGGCAACCGGGCGTTGGGTCAGATTGGTACCTCCGGATTTCACAAGGAGGAGAATGCGGTCTACCTGTTAGGTGATGCCGATCGTGATACAGATGAATATGACCCCCATGTGATCCTCCACGAATGGGGTCATTATTTCGAACATAATATGGCCCGCATGGACTCAATGGGCGGACTGCACAGCCTGCATGAACAGCTCGATCCACGCCTGGCTTTTTCCGAGGGCTTCGGCAATGGTCTCGCGACTATCATCACTGGCGATCCTGTTTACAAGGATAGTTCAGGTCGGGGGCAGGGCAGTGGTTTTGAAATTGATTTTGAAACCCTGACATCCAGCCGGGCCGGGTGGTTCAATGAAGGGTCTATCGCTGCCATCCTGTATGATATCTATGATCAGGACGCCGACGGGGCAGATCGCATGGCCGCAGGCTTTGCGCCTATATATCACGCCATGACGGACACCAAAATGCGGGACGCCGACATCTTCGCTACCATATTCACTTTCTCCGACGCGCTTCTGGATCAAAACGATATCAATGCCTCTGACTATCGTCTCTTGCTAGAAGGCCAGAACATCACGTCCAGCGATGCCCAGGGGTCGGGTGAACGCAATAGCGGCTCTATTGCCTCCAGCCTCCCGGTATACAAAACCATGAACCCTGACGGCGAACCGGTGAGTGTTTGTTCTGTTGATGATGCCGGCCGGTTTAACAAGCTGGGCAACCGGGAATTTGTCTACTTCGAAATCCCTGAAACGGATCAGTTTCAGATCAATGTAGAACTCTCAACGGGAGACGGCAGTCACGATCCGGACTTCAATCTTTGGCAGGATGGACAGGTTATCGAAAAACTGTCCTCATCCCGAGTTAATAGTGAGCAGTTTTCTGGAGAGCTTTCGGCGGGTACCTATGTGGCAGAAATCTACGATTTTTATAATATCAACGGCAATTCAGACCGGGCTGGAGATGCCTGTTTTAGCTTTACCTTGTCCCGAAGCTAGGCGCCCTGACTCAGAATTAATGTAAATTTCGACGGAAAATCCAAAATCATACGTTAGTGTATTCATAGAAAGAACTATGAAAACACTTGCAAGCTATATCGCTATTAATCGCTTTGGTCTGGGTCCTCGTCCCGGAGAGGCTGATAAGGTTGAAAAAGATCCGAAAAAATGGATCAAGGAGCAAATCCAACGAAGCCCCCGTATTCCCGCAGGATTGCTGCGATATAAGTCCTCCGAAGACATTGTCCGGTTGTCTGGAACGGCCCGCGCTGAAAAGAAACAAAACAAAACGGCGCGGCAAAAAATAGACAAGCTGAAATCATCGCTCCGTGAAAATGCCGTGCAGGAAACCTTCGCACGCACAGAACATATGATCGCGACAGATACGCCCTTTGTCGAACGCATGGTCATGTTCTGGTCCAACCACTTTACCGTTTCGGGGGCGGGCAAGGGCAATATATTTTTCGTGGCGCCGGCTTATGAGCGCGAAGCCATCCGGCCGCATATTTTTGGCAAGTTTGAAGATTTGCTCCTGGCCGTCGTTCGGCATCCGGCCATGCTCACTTATCTGGACAATCACAAATCCGTCGGGCCACATTCACGCATGGGCATACGCCGAAGTTTCGTGACAGGCGTAAAAACAGGATTAAATGAGAACCTGGCCCGGGAAATTCTGGAGCTCCACACATTAGGCGTTAATGGTGGCTACACCCAAACCGATGTGATCGAATTCGCCAAAGCCATCACAGGTTGGAGTCATGGGGCTATCCGGCAAAACCGGGATTACCGCCCCATGCATGGTCGTTTTGAGTTCAAGAAACATTTCCATGAGCCCGACAGCAAAAAAGTTCTGGGTAAAAAATATCGCGAAAAGGGTGTGAAAACCGGGGAGGCCATCTTAAAGGATCTGGCCCGCCATCCGTCAACCGCCCGGTTTATCGCCACCAAGCTCGCCCGGCATTTTATAGCTGACGACCCACCGGAAACAGCCGTCAACCGACTGGCCGGTGTGTTCACCAAAACAGGCGGAGATCTGGCCGATGTGAGCAAGGCGCTGATCGAACTGGACGAGGTCTGGAACCAATCGCACCCCAAAATAAAAACCCATTACGAATTAATGATTTCCGCCTTTCGTGCCAGCGGTAAATCCGGCTTTAAGCTCAAGGACTTCAGCGTCCCACTACAGGCTTTTGCCCAGGTACCGTTTCAAGCCCCGTCTCCGGCAGGGTGGCCTGACACGGCAGCTGATTGGATTGCACCGGAAAGCCTGTTGCGCCGTGTGGAATGGCTACGCCAGTTCGCCGCAACTCTGCCGGCAGGTTGGAACCCGCAAAAATTTCTTGATGATGTTATCGGGCCTGTAGCGACGGATGAAACCCGCACCTGGGTTTCGCGTGCGCCGTCCACGGATGCAGCGTTGGCTCTCATTCTCTCCAGCCCTGAATTTCAAAGGCGGTAATCATGTTGGATCGACGCATATTCCTTCAAGGTAGTGGTGCCGGATTACTGACAACCGCCGCATTCGGGCCGGGCCTCGCCTTCGCGAAAGCCCCGACGGACAAGATTTTCATCATGATTATCCTGCGGGGTGGTCTCGATGGTTTGAGCACGCTCGTGCCTTATGCGGACAGGGATTACCTTAACCAAAGACCGCGTCTGGCTATTAAAAACCCCCTCAAACTGGGCGGCTATTTTGGTCTGCATCCTGAGTTGCGGGGTCTGCATAAATTATACCAAGACAATGAATTGGTGCTGATCCCGGCCGTATCTACGGGCTACCGGCAGCGCTCTCATTTCGATGCCCAGAACTATCTGGAGAACGGTGCCGGAAAACCTTTCGGGTCGTCAGATGGGTGGCTCAACCGGGCCCTTGCCGGCATAGAGGGCGGTGGCCAATTGGGTCTTTCGGTCGGGCCGCAAATACCGCTGATTTTACAAGGTGGTGAACGGGTCAAGACCTGGGCCGAGTCCGACCTGCCCGAACTCAGCGACGGCTTCATGGCTAGCCTGTCTAAAGTCTATGCCGAAGACCCGCTATTTGCTCGGGCACTTCAAGATGCCAAACTTGCCCCTGATCCTATGCTCCCTAATATGGGGCGACGTCGGCGTAATTCGAACCTCCTGCGTAACGCCAATGCGGCCGCGCGTATCATGGCCGTCAAAGACGGCCCCCGCATTGCCGTCATCGACTCCTTGGGTTGGGATACCCACAATAATCAAAATAATCGTTTGTCAGGCCTGTTGCGTCAGATCGACGAGTCCGTTGCCGCCCTCAGAATTGGCATGCGGGATTACTGGAAAGATACGGTCATTATGATCGTGAGCGAATTTGGCCGGACCGTGGCCGAGAACGCTAATCAAGGTACGGATCATGGCACGGGTGGATTATGCTTGATGGCAGGTGGTGCCGTAAGAGGTGGCCGCGTCGCCGGAGACTGGCCGGGCCTGGGCAAAAAGGCCCTGCATGAGCGCCGCGACCTAAAGGCCGTCAATTCCCTCGAGGCCGTGTTCAAATCCGTCCTGATCTCTCATATGGGCGTGAACGACAGCCATGTGGCCGACCACGTCTTCCCCGGTAATAAAACAGCCCCAATGAGCGGGTTGGTTTAGAGAGTATAAGTTGATTTCGCGCCTATTGAGCTCCCGGTTCGGGAGCTCTTGTTTTAAAGACTACTCGACTTCGCCGCCTTGTTGCTGGCGGATATACTCATAGGCGCTGGTGGCGGTTCCGACCGGAGATGTGTCGATCGGCGTGTAGCCGGTCTGTTCGCCTGTGACGGGTTGCGCTTCGGGCTGCTGTTCCTGGCCACTGGCTGCAGCTGCGGCTTCAGCGGCGGCCTGAGCCGCTTGTTGAGCGGCCTGTTGCGCGGCTTGAGCGGCAGACTGGGCTTCGCTTTCGCTGGAGGCCTGGCTGGCCTGATCGGCAGCACTGCGGGCGGCTTGTGCGGCCTGTTGCGCAGCTTGCGCGGCGCTGGCGGCCTGGCTGGCATTGGCAAAGTCCTGTGAACTGCTGGATGCCATGGCCTGATCGGCGGCCTGGTTAGCTGAGCTTGCAGCCTGGGCTGCGGATTGAACCGCGGCAGCAGCAGCTGATTGTGCCATCTGGGATGCGGCGGCCTGTGCCGCGGCAGAGGCGGCTTGTGATGAGCCGGCAGCAGCTTCGGCCTGAGCAGCAGCGGATTGAGCGTTGGCAGCGGCCTGTTGGGCCTGAGCAGCGGCAGCTTGCGCGGCCCCTTCACTGGAAGCCGTCGCAGCCTGGGTAGCGGCAGACTGAGCCTGAGCGGCAGCGGCTTGAGCAGCACTTGCAGCGGCCTGAGCGGCTGATGCATTGGCAGACCCTTCGGCGCTACCGGATTGGGCGGCTTGTGCGGCCGCATTGGCGGCTGCCTGAGCGGCCCGTCCAGCGGCCTGCTGTGCAGCTTGTGCTGCACCTTGAGCAGATTGCGCGGCAGACTGACCTTGACCTTGGCCCTGTTGCTGAGATTGACCCTGGCCAGATTGCTGACCTTGTTGGCTACCTTGGCCTTGTCCAAGCCCGCTTAACATAGATGAGGCTGAGCTGGACGATCCGCCCTGCTGGCCATCGGGGCTTTGGCCCTGTCCGGATTGTTGACCCTGTTGGCCTTGACCTTGTCCGGTTCCGTTAGGCTGACCGAAAGGAGAGCCCGTTGGAGATGTCCCGT
>JAHDBU010000134.1 GCA_020630275.1 Hellea sp. | reverse complement strand
CCGGGCCTTGACGTTATAATCAAGCACGCGCTTGACGGGAACGAGGACTTTCATTTTTTACTCCGAATACGGGATCTCATTACGGCGGACATATGCGGCAACCACTTTAGAAACTCAAGTCTAGATGCTGCGTCATATGCGCTAATATGCATATGGCAGTCATAAGAAATACTTAATCTCTATGACCAGGATTTAAGGAGATGCTTGGAGAAGATTAACCAATTTCAGCTAAGGTAATTTCCAGAATAAATGTTTTGGTGCGTAAGGTGAGCTCTATTTCGAAAGCAATAATTGCAGGTGTTGCGGCATTGGGGTTGAACGTGGTACCGACTTTCGGACAGAGTGACTCGCTTAAGCAAGCCGTAAATGATGCATTTTCTTATACTGAAGTACAACGTTTCAACGATGCTCTGAGTGTTTTATCTCAAGTCAGCGACACGGATAAAGATCACTACCTCTACGGGTTGACCCGAGCTCGAATTTTGACCTGGTCGCAAAATTACCCAGCTGCACAGAACACCTTCACTAAATTAATAGCTGACCACCCGGATAACCCAGATATTCTGGTGCCTTATGCCTATCTGCAGCTATTTGACGGTCAGTTAGATACGGCGGAATTCTATTTTTCCAAAGTATTGCGTAACTACCCTGATTATGATGACGCGATTATTGGGCTCCAACGCACTCAGGACCTTAAGCGAGAGCGCCGCTCAATCTTTTAGGTCTTACCGGTTTGCGCCGGGTACCCAATTGACGTCTGTTTCGCCCTGATCATTGCACCAACGTGCCGCTACGAAAAGAAAATCTGACAAACGATTTAAAAACGTTAGAGCCGCAGGATTGACCGGTTCACTATCCATCATTTCGACCACTGTGCGTTCAGCGCGTCGACAAACAGTTCGGGCCTGATGCAGATAGGCCGCGGGTGGGGATCCGCCTGGTAAAACAAAACTGGTGAGCGGTTCCAGGTCTTCGTTCAGTTGATCCAGTTCATTTTCCAGTCGCTGAGCCTGCTCTGAGAGGATTCGCAGGGCATATTCACTATCTGCTTCGCCTTCGCCGGGTAGGGGGGTGGCCAGGTCCGCTCCAAGATCAAACAGATCGTTTTGAATGCGGGCGAGCATGTTATCCAGAGTCTGGTTCTCGAGATGTAGACGGACCAGGCCGATAACAGAATTTGTTTCGTCCACTTCGCCGTAAGCTCTGACCCTGACGCTGGATTTGGACAGGCGCGATCCGTCCACCAAGCCCGTTGAGCCATCATCCCCTGTTCGGGTATAAATTTTGTTGAGTTTAACCACCGGTGCGTTTGACCATTATGATAATCGCTAACAAGCAAAGGGCTACGCCTTGAGCTACAACACGGCGCATCATCCATTTGTTAGAAACGATACGACTTTCCGCGTCCTGTTTGCTCATAGCTGCTCCGCCCATAACTAAAGTCAGAACGACAGCGAATAGAGCCAGGCCCAATAAAACGTATAAAATATAGATCATGTTTATCTCCGGTCTCTCTTAGTCTATCGCGAATAACGGGGCTTGGCGATATCTATATTGTCTCAGTTTTCATGTCGGCGTCATAGCGCGACCCAGATAGGTATACAGTTCCGGGAGCAATCGCGGATCACCTACTGCGACGACCTGACCTCCGTCTATACAACTCCCGCCGTGCCAATTTGTAATTTTCCCGCCAGCTCCCTCCACAATAGGGATGAGAGCCCGAACATCACAGGGTTTTAGGCTGGACTCGATCACAATATCCATCCGGCCTTCAGACATGAGCCCGTAGCCGAGGGCATCCAATCCGAGGCGTGCAAATCGGGTTGCGGCTCGAATGATACTGTAGGCTGCAAATTCACCGGCATCGAACATGGCCATCGGTTCCGTACACGCCAAAACCGCGTCATTGAGCGTGGCGCAAGATCGGGTGTTTATATCGGTTTTGCCATGTGCGTTTTCGCGCCAAGCATGGCCAGGTTCACCCCAATAGCTCGTGTCCAGGGCAGGTAAATCTATCAGGCCCAACATTGGCCGCCCCAGATAACCTACGGCGATCAGAGTGCTCCATACTGGAACGCCTGCGATAAAGGCCCGGGTTCCGTCTATAGGGTCGAGGGTCCAAAGCCACTCTGACGTTCCGGCAATATCGTCGAATTCTTCGCCTGTAATGGCGTCGTCGGGAAAGGTCTCCATAATGATTTCCCGGAGAGCCGCTTCCGCATCTTTGTCGGCTTGGGTGACTGGATCGTAGCCGATATTAGCTTTATTCTCAGCCTCTACAGGCGAGTGAAATAAGGGCAGGGTAATGTCCCGGGCCCGGGTCTGGAGCTCCCGCATTAGGGTTAGTCGATCTAGAATATCATTAGAGTATTCACGCATAAGGGCCACTTAACAGTGGCCCTGGTTAATGTCACGGAATTTGAGCTTTTTGGGCTAAGTTACAACAAGCCTAAGGCTGTGCTCGGGGTTGTTGGGATCGTTCTGTAGAGATTTTGCCAGATCCAGAAGGTGTTTTCTGGGACCTTCATCCATGGAGTAATACGCACGAACTAGGTCCATGGTTTCTTTTTTCGACAAGACATCCGGTGCGATAAATTCTGGCGCGTCCTGAAGAGATTCTTGCTTGGAGAGACCTTCGTAGAAATACTGAATTGGAACGGAAAGGGCTTCGGCCAGTTCAAACAGGCGGGCCGCGCTGATACGGTTGGCGCCACATTCATATTTCTGGATCTGTTGGAAGCGGATACCGACCATTTCCCCCAGAGATTGCTGTGTCAGCCCTAACAGGCGTCTGCGCCGTCGTAGCCTTTTGCCAACATGATAATCAATTTCACCGGTCATCGGTCATCCTTTCAATTCCGTATTGTTTTGTTTTTCTCGGAATAAGGGAGCAATTCCCGTGCCAGAAGCGGTGACGGTTGTTCGCGCCAAAATAGACGAAAATCATCGTGTTCGTGTTCTTTTTGAGGGAATTTCCCGGCGATTGTCCCAGGTGCTAAGTAAATTAACCTTACATTGGTTCAGAATAGGACATTGTGAGTTTTGAGTTCGTCTCATCCTTGAAATTCCACTGAACCGTTCCCAAATAAAGACTACCCTGATGAGAATCAGGTTTCCTCCCCTTCACTTGGCCGTAGTTTCTACGGCCATTTTCTTATTCTGCAGCTAAGGGCATGTTGCCCGACATGTTGATGGCCTTTGGCAGCATGTCGCGGCATATGGAATTTAGATCTTCTGCAAGGCGAGCATAGTCAGGCTTGCGGTGAAAGGAAGCGGGATTCAGGTAGATGTCGCGGTTAATCTCGATCTGGATCACTTCGACATTATTTTCTGGTTGCCCATAATGTGACGTCACAAACCCGCCTGCATAAGGATAGTTTCGGACGGTATTATATCCTTTGTTCTGAAACATGTCTTCGAGCTTGGACATGGTTTCAGGCCGACAGGACGTGCCGTGCCGATCCCCAAGAACGATGTCGGGGCGGCGCTGGCCCATCAATGTAAACCCCGGCATGGAATGACAATCTAGTAATAATGCCGTGCCGAATTTCGCGCGCGTCGACCGTATCAGTTCGACTAAAGCAGCGTGATAGGGTTCATAAAGTCGCTCGATCCGATCTTGGACTTCAGATGCTTTTGGCGCTTTCTTATAGATCGGCAGATTTTCAGCGATAATTGTTGGTACGACGCCTAACCCCATCTCCGCCCTCGGCGTCGAGGGTTGATTGGCAGCCTTTAACCAATTTGACGGTAATTCCTTTTGGTCGCGATTCACATCAACGAAGCAGCGGGGAAACAAGGCGGTCAGTAAAGGAATGTCCAGATAACGGGCAAATCCCAGCATTTCATCGATATAAGCGTCTTCATTTTGCCTCAGAGTATGAGCTGAAAGGACGGAATTCTCCAAAAAAGCCTTTGGGTAAAGGCGGCCTGAATGCGGAGAGGCGAGTATTAAAGGACCAGCTTGATGCTCGGGCTTGAAAAGGCTGATAGGCGGGTCAAGTTCGGCTAAAGACTCCGCTTCGAGATTGCGACGTCTTCTGATCACAAAATTCGCCCCGAAATTAACGTCTCATTTAGAGAACAATTAGACTTATTTAAGGTCTTTTTGGTAGGCCAATAGAAATTGGTCTTGAGCTTACATGACTTTCCTGAACGTGGCCTCATGTAAATTCTATAGGCCAGCACAAAGTCAAGAGTCTAGGGCTTCGAAAGTCCAAAACGAAAAAAAGAAAAGGTTGGGGTGGAATGGCGACAATTTTATACGCAGAAGATGACGACAGCATGCGTCGATTTTTCGAAAAGGCGCTGGAGAAAGCCGGTCATCACGTTATTGCTTGCTCTGACGGGGAACGGGCTTTGCGGGCATTGAAATTTGCTGATGGCGCCTTTGACCTGCTTTTGACGGATATTATGATGCCCGGAGTCGATGGTATCGAATTGGCCAAGCAGGCCGAGGTCATCGCGCCAGGTATAAAAATTATGTTTATCACTGGGTTTGCCGCGGTTGCCATGAATGACCCGAAATCCGTAGATAGTACGGTCCTATCCAAGCCTGTACATTTGCGTCAATTGGTTGATGAGGTTGATAAGCTCTTGGCGGCTTAAGCTGGTCACATTAAGACTGCC
>JAHDBU010000016.1:7684-27752 GCA_020630275.1 Hellea sp. | reverse complement strand
AACCCACCAATGTCCTCTCATTTCCTATGGAGGGTATGATGTTGGGGGACATCGTTCTGGCGCGGGAAACCATAGAGCGCGAAGCGACAGCGCAGGGCAAATCGTTTGAAAATCATCTCACCCATTTGATCATTCACGGATTTTTACATCTTTTGGGATATGATCATATGGATGATGACAGTGCGGTCGAAATGGAGTCTGTCGAAATTGCGGCGCTCGCACAGTTGGGTATTGACAACCCCTATGAGTTGAACGAACCTGAATGAATGATATTGATAAGGACCGATGAGCCTAAAACCGATGAGTGAAGACCCTTCGTCGATGAGCTGGCTGGACCGGATATTTGGACGCTCAAAGGCGGACGAAACGGACAGTCAGGAAAATACGGACATGATGGATGCAGCCGAGCGCTTTCACCTGCTCAGGGTGGAGGATGTTATGGTGCCGCGTGCCGATATTATAGCGGTAGATATGGATACTGGCCTGCATGAGTTGTCCAAGGCGTTTCAGGCTGCCGGGCATTCCCGCCTGCCGATTTATAAAGAAACGTTGGACGAACCCATTGGCATGGCACACATCAAGGATGTCATGCCTTATCTCATGCTCAACGCTAAAGGGCGCGGTGCCAAGAGCTATAAAGACAAAACGATACTCAACACGATTAAAAGGCCCGTTTTGTTCGTGCCGCCATCTATGTTGGCACAGGATCTACTCAAGAAGATGCAGGCGCGCCGTATCCATATGGCCATTGTGGTTGATGAATATGGTGGCACAGATGGTATTCTGACCATTGAAGATTTGGTCGAGCCCATTGTCGGAGATATCGACGACGAGCACGATGAAGACGAACCGCAGATCAAAGCCTATAAAAAATCAGGAAAACCCTATTGGATCGCCGATGCCCGCGTCACGATTGAAGACTTCGAGGCACTCATTGGCCGAGATTTCGCGACGCCTGACGAAGAAGACGAAGTGGACACGCTTGGCGGTCTGGTCTTTACCCTGGCGGGGCGTGTGCCGGAACGCGGTGAAATCATTTACCACCCCGATGGGCTGGAGTTTGAAATCAAAGATGCCGACCCTCGTCGCGTGAAAAAGTTGAAAATTCGGACTTTATCCAAATCCGCGATGGAAGAGGCGCGAAGCGCGCAGGCAGCCGAATAGGCCGTTTGAACAGCGCGTGGTTGGAAACGTCATTGATAAAATCACAGGGCTGACGGGCTGGAAATATTATCTAACCTGTTTCGTACTGGGCCTACTGGGTATCCTGGGTCATGCGCCCTATTTTATCTGGCCGATCACGATTTTCGTATTCATGATTTTTTTCCGTCTGCTGGCTTTGACAGAGACCTCAAAGCAAGGTTTCTGGACAGCCATGATGGTGGGCCTTGGATATTTTTCCGGGCAGGTCTATTGGATAGGGTCAGCCTTTATTACGCGCGGCGAGGAGTTCATCTGGCTTATGCCCTTTATGGTGGGCGGGATGGCTTTGCTCCTGGCTTTTTTCTGGGCTTTCGGCGGATGGATTTTTAAAAAATACCGGAGCGATAGAGGAACACCTTATTTGGTGATTGCCGCATTGATTTTCTTGGCCGAGATGGTGCGCGGCCATATCTTTGGCGGCTTCCCTTGGAATCTGCCGGGTTATATTTTCAAGGCCGGGAGCCCCATGTCGCAATCGGCACACATTTATAGTGTTTATGGTCTGTCATTTTTGGTGTTGCTGGTTGCGGCGCTTTTGGCCCGTTCGATCTGGAACAAAGGTCATAAATCCGGATTTCTGGCTGTCATTTTAATTCTGGCCAATCTGGGATATGGCATGTTCCGGCTACATAATGCGGATGTCCAATATGTGGAGGGTGTGAAACTGCGCATTGTCAGCTCGCCTTTTTCGCAAAAAGACAAGCTCGATCCCAACAAGCCGATGTATTCGGTGGAGGTCGTTCAAGACCATATCAACCTGACGGCCTCGCCAGGGCTAGACACTATCACCCATTTAGTCTGGCCTGAGGGTGTACTTGATCACGATATTCGCATGATCCCGGAACTCCGGATTGCCATGGCCGAAACCTTCGCCGCGTCTGGCGCCTCTCCGATCTGGATTTTAAACAGTGCCCGCATTGATGATACTGGCGAAGGGGTCGATTACTATAATTCCTCCTCCGCCTGGTCTTTTTCAAATCGTTTGGACGGCGAGATTCTGGTGACGGCTGACAAGCGTAAGCTGGTTCCGTTTGGTGAAATTATTCCTGGCGGTAAATGGGTCGAAAAGCTTGGCGCCCGGGTTATTTCAGAAAATATTGGGTCGTTCACGCCTGCTTCGAGAAAAAATATCGTAGAAATTCCGGGTCTCCCACGGGGAACCATTCAGATCTGCTATGAAGCCATATTTCCCGGGTTTACGGCGCGCGGAGACTCCGGGGACGGTCCACTGTGGATACTTAATCAATCCAATGATGCGTGGTTTGGGCCTGATGTCGGGCCCCATCAGCATGCCAATATTGCCCGCTATCGGGCTATTGAACATGGCATACCTTTGATTCGGTCCGCCTCTAATGGCTGGTCGGGTATTATAGACCCTTATGGTCGGTATGTTAAATCTGGAGAGCCAAGTGCGCGACAGGTGATTGATTCACAACTTCCACACGCATTAGGCGAAAAAGGGTTCCATTGGTTGTTCGGTATTGACTGGATTTACTTTTTTCTGGCCTTGCTAAGTTTGGTCTTTGTCCTTATACGTCGCGCCCGATAAGTGACTACTCTGGGGGGATAGTTGCAACAAACTGTTTCGGTTTGAAGATGTGGTTTTGTTGGCAAGATAATCGGACGAGAGCAGGAACGATTATTTATGAATGTATCCAAACACGCGCCAAGAGCAGCGAGTTCTGTGGATGTACATGTGGGCACAAGAATTCGGCTACGCCGAAAAACGTTAAAAATGAGCCAGGAACAACTGGGCGAACAATTAGGTATTACCTTTCAGCAAGTGCAAAAATACGAGCGCGGTACGAACCGTGTTGGTGCAAGTCGACTTTGGACGATTTCCAAGGTTTTGGATGTTCCTGTGCAGTATTTTTATGACGGCCTACCAGATGGTGTAGAGGCAGGCGAAGGTCATGAACGGCCCGAAATATACGAGTTTATCAATAGCTCCGACGGTGTGGCCTTGGCTATGGCTGTGACCCAGATCAAGAACAGGTCTGTGCGTCGTCAAATTCTGGAACTGGCCAGATCGCTTGCGGCCCAAGAAAATGCCGAGAGTTAAAACGCCAAAGAATAATGGATAAAACCGGGCCCGAAAGACCGCGCCTTTATGGTCGTTCCAAAGGACGACCTTTGAGACCTTTGCCGCAGAAGCTGATGGATGAGCTTTATCCAGCGGTTCGGATTGAGAATCAGCCTGATTTGTCCGGGTTCAGGGAAACGTGGATGGAAATCGGGTTTGGTGCCGCAGGGCATGTTATTCATCTCGCTCAGGAAAATCCGGACGTGGCTGTTCTGGGGGCGGAACCCTTCTTAAACGGCGTCGCCAAAGCCGTGATGGGTATTCAGGAACATGATCTGAAAAATCTCTATCTCCATCACGGAGATGCCCGGGATATCATGGACAGTCTGGCCGATAGTGCTCTGGACCGTCTTTATATCTTATTCCCGGACCCCTGGCCGAAAACCCGGCACAATAAACGCCGGATCATCAATCCCGAGTTTCTCGACGATGTCTGTCGTGTTTTAAAACCTGGCGGGACGCTCTATTTTGCCAGTGACATTATGGATTATGTGGATTGGACTGTGACCCGGCTAAAGCTGAATGGGCGTTTTCATTTGCAATCCACGGGACCTGGTAGTTGGCGCACACCTTATCCGGGTTGGCCCGGCACACGCTACGAAGCCAAGGCCATCAAGGCAGGGCGACCCTGTCACTATTTGACTTTTGAACACGTCGCGTAAATCTTACTGGACAAACTGTTCCAGCGTCCCTATATAGCGATCAACAAACGCCGAATAGCACAGGATGCTAAGATGGCGGTCCCAGCCGGGGCCGTTTTTTTTATGCCTCAAATAGCTGAATTTTATTGGCGCAGATTTAGGGCCTATTGGCCGGGAAATGGATGAAGACTAAAACAGATATCGATGCTCGCATTCTCGCGCTCGCTGAGCCCGTGGCCCAGGACTTGGGTCTGCGGATTGTGCGCGTGCGAGTCATGAGCGGCAAGCGGGCCAAAGTCCAGATTATGGCTGAGCGGATCAGTGACGGTTTGATCGATGTGGACAATTGTGCCGATCTGTCCCGGGCTCTTTCCAGCCTGCTGGAAGTGGAAGACCCCATCAAAGATGCCTATGTGCTTGAGGTTTCCTCTCCGGGCCTGGACCGCCCATTGACTGATCTCGAAGATTTTAAAACATATGCGGGTTATGTCGCCCGTTTGGAGCTCGACCGTTTTGTCGAGGGCCGCAAACGCTTTCGCGGCGTACTGGCCGGATATGACGGCGACAATATCGAAATTGATTTGGACGGTGAAGAAGACCGGGCCGAGATCCCTTTTGCATGGATCAGCGACGCCAAGCTCTTGATCACCGATGAACTTATTGCTGCAGGGCAGGCTAACAAGCCTGCCGCAAAACCGGAATAAATAAAGGGAGTAGGACTATGTCTACAGCCGGAATCAGTGCCAATCGCCTGGAACTTTTGCAGATTGCCAATGCGGTGGCGCAGGAAAAAGCCATCGATAAGGAAATCGTTCTTGAGGCCATCGAAGAAGCCATTCAGAGGGCTGCCCGTCTGCGTTATGGCAGCGAACTCGACATTCGAGCCAAGCTAGATCCTGTCACTGGTCAAATGGATTTGCGCCGGGTGATCACTGTGGTCGAGGAAGTGGAAAACGAATCCACTGAAATCGATCTGCCAACGGCAAAAATGGACCATAAAGACGCCGAAATCGGTTATGAAATTTCAACACCGCTCCCGCCCATTGAGTTTGGCAGGGTCCAGAGTCAAATGGCGAAACAAGTCATCGTACAAAAGGTTCGCGAGGCAGAGCGAGCGCGTCAATTTGCTGAATATAAAGACCGTGTCGGTGAAATCATCAACGGTATCGTTAAGCGTGTTGAATATGGCCACATCATTGTAGATCTGGGCCGCGCTGAGGGTGTTATCCGTCGCGAGGAAACCTTGCCGCGTGAGAACGTCAAAGGCGGAGATCGCATTCGCGCCTATATTTTGGAAGTCCGGGAAGAGCCTCGTGGAAGTCAGATTTTCCTGTCCCGGGCCCATCCGCAATTCATGGCGCAACTCTTCTCGCAGGAAGTCCCGGAGGTTTACGAAGGTATTATCCAGATTGTTTCTGTTGCCCGTGATCCTGGCAGCCGCGCCAAGATCGCTGTTTACTCCAATGATACATCAATCGATCCGGTTGGTGCTTGTGTGGGTATGCGCGGTTCCCGCGTGCAGGCCGTCGTCAACGAGCTGCAAGGTGAGCGTATCGACATTATCCCTTGGACGGACGATGCGGCTACATTCATCGTCAATGCTCTGCAACCCGCAGAAGTGGCCAAAGTTGTTATCGACGAAGACGATAATCGTATCGAAGTCGTGGTGCCGGATGAGCAATTATCCTTGGCTATTGGCCGCCGCGGTCAAAATGTGCGCCTGGCGTCGCAATTGTCAGGTTGGTCCATCGACATCATGACTGAAGAGCAGGAGTCAGAGCGTCGTCAGAAAGAATTCCAGGAGCGCTCTGAGCTGTTTATGGGCGCGCTGGATGTGGACGAAATGATCGCACAGCTCTTGGTCGCCGAAGGTTTCCGTAATCTTGAGGAAGTTGGTTATGTGGCTCTGGATGAAATTACCTCTATTGAAGGCTTTGACGAAGATACAGCCGTCGAACTCCAAACCCGCGCCCGCGAATATCTTGAGCGCCTGGCACAAGAACAAGATGATAAGCGTAAAGCCGCCGGCGTTCAGGATGACGTATTGGAAATCGAGGGTGTGACCTTGGCCATGGCTGTTGCCTTTGGCGAAAATGAGGTCAAGACCGTCGAAGATGTTGCAGGCCTTATACCCGATGATCTACGCGGCTACACTGAAGTCAATAAAGCCGGTGAAAAAGTTCATGAAGCCGGAATACTCGAAGGCTTTGGCCTGTCTAATCAGCAGGCAACCGATCTCATTATGCAGGCCCGTGTCAAGGCCGGCTGGATTGATGCCTCCGAGCTTGAGCCTGACGTTGAAGACGGTGAGGGCGAAGCCATCGAAGGCAGCGACGAAGTTACCGCTGAGAGTTTGTTCGAGAGCTAGGGTTGAACGCGGAAACGGTCATATCCAATCCTGAAACATATCAGGATCAACGGGGCCATAAAGGCCCTGACCGTCGCTGCGTGGGTACAGGAGAGACCTGTCCGAAAACCCAGATGATCCGCTTTGTAAAAGGTCCCGAGGGTCAACTTGTGCCCGATATTGCCGGAAAACTGCCGGGGCGGGGCGTGTGGACCTTGGCAAACCGGGACGCCCTGGAGGCCGCTGTTAAAAATGGTGGCTTTAAACGGGGCTTGAAAACAAATGTGATGATTGGTGATGATGTCGTTGAACAGACAGAGCAATTACTCCGTTTGAAGGTTTTATCACTCATCCCTATGGCATTGAAGGCGGGACAGGCCTATATGGGCTTTGATCAGGTCAAATCTGCTGCAGGGTCAGAGCCTTTGGCGTGGCGTATCGAAGCCTCGAACGGGTCTGAAGGCGGTCGTGGAAAAATTCGGGTGTTGACTCGTGCGATTAGCGCTGAACTGGGACAGACTCCGACGCCGGTCATCGGGTGTTTTTCATCAAGCGAACTTGGCAAAGCCTTTGGGCGGGAAGACCTGGTTCATGCTGCAATTAAATTTGGCCCTATGCGTGCCAGCTTTGACCATGCGGCCCAGAGATTATCCGGATTTGAGCCCCTGGTTCCGGAAAGCTGGCCTGATAAGGTTCATGAGCAGAGCAAAAATTATGTTGGAAAACGGGGCGATAAAGGTTGAAAGTCAGAGGTTTGCCGTTAGAAGGGCCTCCACAAGTGAGAATGAATGAGCGATACGAACGATAAAAAACCCCCGGCTCGAAAGCCGTTGACTCTTAAAAAACCCGGCGTTGGCGGTCCGCGGTCTGGGTCGAGTGCTGGACGGATGAAATCCGTGGTGGTGGAAACGAAGAAGAAAAAGCTGGTGGGTCGTCCTGCGAAACCAGGTGCGCCAAATGCGGCACCACGCGTGGCACCCAAACCAACTCCAGATGCACCCGTTGATAAAGTTGCCGAAGAGGCCCGTAAACAGGGTCTTTCTAAATCTGAATATGTCAAACGTCAGGAAGCGCTGAAATCTGCCGCTGCAGAGCAATCCAAAAAGGATGCGCTGCGGAAAGCCGAAGAAGACGAGCGCAAACGTCGTATGGAAGAAGAGCGCAAAGCGCTGGATGCCAAAAGGAAGGCGGAAGAGGAAGCCGAATTGCGCCGCCTGGCCGAAGAGGAAGAAGAGCGTAAACGTGAAGAGGCGGAAGCTGCAAGACGGGCGCCGACGGTTGCACAGAAGCTACTGGCTGAAGATGACAACAAAGACAATGCCGACAAAAATGCGCTTGAACAAGCTGGTGGGCGGATCAAGAAGAAACGCGGGGGCGGCCCGAAGGCGAAGACAGCTACCAAACCTAATAATGACCGCCGCCGCAAAGGTAAGCTAACGATCGTCAGCGCTTTATCAGGCGACGAGGAACGTCAGCGGTCTCTAGCATCTGTTCGTCGCGCTCGTGAGCGTGAGAAAGAACGGCAGCGCGGACAAGGCAATGAAAAGCTGAAAGTTGCCCGTGAAGTCACTATCCCCGAGTCTATCACGGTCGGTGATTTGGCCAACCGGATGGCAGAGCGGACATCGGACGTCGTCAAATATTTGATGAAGCAAGGTACGATGGCCACCGTCAATGATGTGCTTGACGCCGACACGGCCCAGCTTGTCGCCGAAGACTTTGGTCATAATGTCAAACGGGTCGCTGAGGCCGATGTCGAAGACGATTTCATTAATGCGGCTCCAGAAGACGCGGATAATCTCAAATCTCGTGCGCCGGTAATCGCGGTCATGGGGCATGTGGACCATGGTAAAACTTCACTACTGGATGCCTTGAGGGCGACCGATGTAGCTGCTGGCGAAGCCGGCGGAATTACGCAACATATTGGCGCGTACCAGCTTAAACTTAAATCAGGTCAAGCCATTACCGTTCTGGATACACCCGGTCACGCTGCTTTCTCGGCAATGCGGACGCGCGGCGCTGAAGCCGTTGATATTGTTGTGCTGGTTGTTGCGGCTGACGATGGTGTGAAGCCTCAAACAATTGAATCCATTTCGCACGCCAAAGCGGCTGGAGCTCCGATTATTGTGGCGGTCAACAAGATGGACACTTACGAGGCTGATGCTCGTAAGGTAGAAACCGAACTCTTGCAGTATGAGATCATCACCGAGTCCATGTCCGGTGAAACCCAATCTGTCCATGTTTCGGCGTTGAAGAAAACGGGTCTGGATGATTTGGCTGAGGCCATCGGTCTTCAAGCTGAGCTCATGGATTTGAAAGCTAACCCAGATCGCGATGCGGATGGTTTGGTGATTGAGTCTAAAGTCGAGAAGGGCCGTGGGCCTGTGGCGACGCTTTTGGTTAAGCGCGGAACGCTCAAGCGTGGTGATATTGTTGTTGCAGGTAGCTACTGGGGCAAAGTCAAGGCCATGATGGATGAGCGCAATACCCAACTAAAGTCAGCCGGTCCGTCTATTCCTGTTGCTGTTATGGGATTTGACGGTGCGCCTATGCCGGGTGAGCCTTTTGCTGTTGTGGAAAACGAAGCCAAGGCCCGTGAGATTACAGAGTACCGGCTTCGCAAAGCCAAAAATGACGCGGCCGCTAAACCTAGTGCCATGGCTTCCATGGAACAAATGATGGCTAAGCTACAGGGTAAGGAAGTCAGTGAAATGCCTGTCCTGGTCAAAGGGGATGTCCAGGGCTCTGTCGAAGCTATTCGGTCTTCTGTTGAGGGTGCGGGTAATGAAGAAGTTCAAGCCCGGGTTATACACGGGGCTGTTGGTGCGATTAGTGAGTCGGATGTTTTGTTGGCGAAATCGTCCTCGGCACCAATTCTGGCGTTTAATGTCCGCCCGAATCGCCAGGCAAAAGATCTGGCCGAGCGCGAGGGCGTGGAGATCCGTTACTACTCGATCATTTACGATTTGTTGGATGATGTGAAAGGTGTTCTGCAGGGTATGCTGGCACCGGAACGCCGGGAAACATTCATCGGTTACGCCGAAATTCTTGAAGTCTTCAATATTTCAAAAATCGGCAAGGTTGCCGGCTGCCGGATTACAGAAGGCCGCGTCGAGCGGGCTTGCGGTGTCCGTCTTCTCCGTGAGAACGTTGTGATCCATGAGGGCATGCTCAAAACCCTGAAACGCTTCAAAGACGAAGTGGAAAAGGTGCAGGCCGGGATGGAGTGCGGTATGGCGTTTGAAAACTACGAAGATATTCGCAAGGGTGACCAGATCGAGTGTTTCACCGTCGAATATGTCGAGCGCAAACTGGCTTAATTATTCAGCCGCCGTTTTTTGAGCGTCGGCTGATCCTATATCCATTACAAACTGGATCCCGTTAAACAGGGCCTTGGCCCCGATCGGTTTATTCAAAAACAAATTGGCGCCCGCCATCATACATTTGGCGTTCGTATCGGGGTTAACATCTGCGGTGATAGCAATGATTGGAATGTCACTAAAGGGACGCCCGGAATTGCGAATGGCCGCAGTCGTTTTGATGCCGTCCATACCGTCCATTCTTACATCCATCAGGATCAAGTCATATTTTTTGGCTTCCAGAGTTTCCAAGGCAATGTCGCCGTCCAGAATTGCATCAATCTTGCAGCCCTCAGGTTTCAAGAAAGTTTTCAGAACTTCATGGCTGGTCACGTCGTCTTCGATAATTAGAACACGTTTGTCTTGGAGCATGCCTGTTGCCCGAATTACATCTTTTTGGCGCACCTGACCGGCTGACCGGATTTTCAAGTTCAATGTCACCTCGGTACCGCGCCCTTCCACAGAATTCAGTTCCAGGTCGCCATTGATTTGACGGGTCAAATCCCGAACGGCGATTATGTTTAATTCCTGCGGATTTTGCGGTCTGGAATTAATGTCGTTATTGCGAATACGCTGCTTGAAATGCCGTCTGATACCGCTACCGGTATCTGCGACGATGATTTTGATATCCCAGTCGAACATGGCCCGTTTCGTCCCTGTGATATGCAAATGAATGCGCCCTGTGGTCGTCAGCGCCTGGCTGTTTGACAATAGACTATCCAGTATTCGAGTCATAATGTCGGGATCAATATACAAATTGGTGGGAATGTCCTCGTCAAGGTGACTGGTGAATGTCAGGGTTTCAGACCTTAAAATAAAGGCCCATTTCTTCGCCAATGTCGAAACAAAGGTCGGAAAGTCGACAATCAGTGGTTTGAAATTTGGAGCGTAGTGCTCTGGGTTCTCTAATAGGTTTTCATTTTGGATTAATCGCCTCGCATTTTCAGCGGCACCGGATATTTCCCGGCTACATTGGCGGATTTCAGGAGCAGGTGAAATTTTTGTCAAACTGGCTGAGAGTTTCGTGATCTCGTCCAGCTCCACCAATATCTGGTTCTTAATCTCATCCGGTTGGAAATCCGACTCGTCTGAATTTGGGGCAGAGTCTGTCTCTGAAAGCGAAGCTGGAATGTCCGTTTTTTCAACCAAATCAGTGGATACCGGAACTCGCGAATTCTGTCGCCGCCTGATCAGTATCAGCGCAGCGAAGACAAACAGAGAAGCCGTCGCAACAACAACGGAAAGCCGCATTGGTATGGATAGCATTTCCAGCCCCAAATCTATTTCCCCAATTTCTCTTCCCTCGGCACAAATGCCGAATCACTTCGTGATGGTGTTATCAATGTGTTAAGAAATTATGGATTCGGCGACAATGGGCAGGTCTACAACGTATACGTGACTGAACTTTTAAAAAAAGAATGGGAATTGGGGCTTGGTTGCCTTCGTCTGAGTGGTATAAACCCCCAACAAAATAGGGGTTCATGACATGGCAGAAAGTCGTCTGGAAAAACTTGCAAAAGCTGCGGAAGTCTACGGCGAGCGCAGCTTTGATAATTATGCGCAAGTTCGTTCGATCGCCGAGCAAATAAGAGAGTCTTTTTGTGACTATCTCTCTGAGGACCATCAGTGTGTATTTCTGGTGCCGCCGCAAGGCCCGTTTATGGCACAGAATTACCGCTCCATGGCTTATTCCGTTGCGGGCAAAGGCTTTTTACCGCTTGAGCCCATAAGCTTTGGTCTCGCCGTCAATATTTCGGGGGAGGGCGACTATATGCGTTTGGTCCTCACATGTCGTAAAGAGGGCGATCGCATGTTTATTATGATGGAAGATGCCCTGACGTTTGAAGTGGATCTCCCGATGGACAAAGAAGCGGTCAAAAAGATCAATGAAGCGCTTTATAATCACCTTAATGGCTGGTTCACGGACCGGGTGAAACAATATGATGAGGGCGAGTACAGATCCGGAGACATCGGATTTGATATTCAACGCATCGACGACTAATTTCAAAAATAATTTAAACTGAGGATATAATGGCTGGAGCTGCTGCGGATACTGCACATCACGTTGTGAATATGTTGCCATTCAAAATTGCTTTGATTGGCGCACTGGGCATTGGGGCCCAGTGGTTGGCCTGGAAATTACAGCGGCCGGCTATTGTTTTGATGGCTATTGCCGGCCTGATTTTTGGCCCGCTTGTGGGCGCTATTCTGGGACTTGATCTTTGGGAGCCGCTCAAAAACGGGCTGAAAATGTTTCACCTCGATCCCGAGGCGGATTTTGGTGATGTTTACCGGCCTATGATTGGCCTGGCGGTGGCCATTATCCTGTTTGAAGGCGGTATGACGCTCCGGTTTAAGGATTTGGGGGATTCCGCTCATGCGGTCGGCCGAATGGTACTCTTGGCGGGGCCAATTGCCTGGTTCCTGGGCACATTAGCGGCCCATTATATCGTCGGATTACCGTGGGATATCGCTGCCATGGTGGGCGGTCTGTTTGTTGTGACGGGTCCAACCGTAATCATGCCTTTGCTTCGGCAAGCACACCTCAAGAAACGACCGGCCAACATCCTGAAATGGGAAGGTATCGTGAACGACCCGGTTGGGGCTTTGTTTGCTGTGGGCGGTTATGAATTTATCCGCTTCACGCAGGAAGGCGCTAATATGGGCTTTGCCTTCGCGCAATTGATCTTCATTGCTGTAATGGGCGGTGTGGTCGGTGTGATCTCCGGCTGGGGTATGGCACAGGCGTTTAAACGCGGGCTCATTCCGGAATATCTCAAAGCACCTGTCGTTCTGGTCTGGGTACTGGCGATCTATGTTCTGGCTAATCTGCTGGCGCCAGAGACCGGACTTCTGGCGGTGACGGCCCTGGGTATGACCATGGCGAATACGAAATTTGCTGCCATGGTTGAGATGCGACGTTTCAAAGAGACCATTGCAATTATGTTGGTTTCTGGTGTCTTCGTCCTATTGACGGCGACACTCACTCCGGATGTTCTGAAAGAGTTCTTCTCATTCAGAATTCTCGGATTTGTCCTGGCTATGATGCTACTTGTCCGACCTATCGCTGTGATTATATCAACCTTCTGGTCCGGTATTTCTATCAAAGAAGCCCTGTTGGTTTCTTTCATTGCGCCGCGCGGGATTGTCGCCGTGGCGGTGGCGGGTCTATTCGCCCTTGAACTACAGGCCATTGGCCGTCCCGAAGGTGCGATTTTTGTGCCGCTCGCCTTTGCGCTGGTATTCGCGACTGTGCTGTTCGCCGGCTTTATGATTGGCCCGATTTCCAAGGCTCTGGGGCTGTCCTCCGACCATGGTGACGGGGTTCTTATTGTTGGCGCTAATCCCTGGTCATTGGGTCTGGGTAAGGCATTGACCGATATGGGCGTAGGTGTTTTGGTCGCCGATACAAATTGGCGGCGTCTGCGCGGAGCCCGTCTCGAAGGTTTGCCGACTTTCTACGGTGAAGTGCTATCAGAGAACGCCGATTACCGACTGGATCATTCAGCCTTTAACCACATCGTGGCGGCGACGCCGAACGACGCCTATAACGCGCTCGTGTGTGTAGAGTTTGCGCCGGAGCTCGGCCGTCACCGGGTCTTCCAGGTTTCCGCACAGGATAAAGACGCCGAGAAAGACGGCGATACGATCGCCTTTACCTCTCGGGGCCGGACATTGTCGTCTCGCGGACGCAGCTTTGATGCTTTCACCCGTGATTGGTGGAGCGGCTGGCGCTTCAAAGCGACCAATGTGTCCGAGGAGTATCCTATGAGCACACTGCTCGAAGACCGGGGCGAAGATGTCGATGTCATGTTGGTGAAACGCGATGGCGGTATCGACTTTATCCAGCCTGGACAGGAAGGGAAAATTACGACCGGCACGGTCCTGACCTATGGTCCCGCCAAAAACCGAGCCGAAGGTAAATAGTCAATTAGATAAGCCCGCCTTTACGCGGGCTTAATCAATTTCCATCATCAGCAGGGTTAACTCAACTTTAACCCTGCCAAGATGACAGACACAGCCGCGCAAAAACCAAACAGATTCCGCAAGATGGCCCGCCTTATGTCGGGCACGATCCTCATGAGCGGCTATCTCTCTGCCATGGCCGTTGTGTCGGCTCTGGCCTGGGCGGCGAAAGACCTTCCTTCCGTCGAGACATTTTGGAAGACATCCCGCCCGCCGAGCATAGAGGTGCAGGACCGTCACCAACAGACCCTGTTGATAAAAGGGGCTGTCGATGCGGCGCCCGTTCGAATAGCGGATCTGCCGGACTATGTGCCCAAAGCCATTCTCGCCACCGAAGACAAACGCAACCGTCACCATGCTGGTGTCGACCCTATCGCGCTGACCCGGGCGCTTTACCGGAATTTCAAGGCAGGGGGCGTGCGCGAAGGCGGTTCAACTCTCGCCCAGCAATTAGCCAAAAACGTCTTTCTCACGCAAGAGCGCACATATCGCCGCAAGATGCAGGAACTCATGCTGGCCTTATGGATTGAACGGTCTTTTTCCAAGGATGAAATCCTGGAGAAATACATGAACCGGGTTTATTTCGGCGGCGGCAATTGGGGGCTGGAGGCCGCCAGTCAACACTATTTCGACAAATCGGCCAAAGAAATGACCTTGGCGGAAGCGGCGCTTTTGACGGCGCTGCTGAAAGCGCCCAACCGCTATAACCCGGTCCAAAGCACCCGCGCCGCCGAAGGCCGCACGGAAACCGTGCTCAACCTCATGCGCGATCAGGGGATCATCTCAGAGGCCGAATGGTATCTGGCCACGGAAGAACCAATCAGCGTGCGTGCGCCCGAGGATCGCGATAGTGCTCATTATTTCGCCGATTGGATCTGGCCCGAAGTCGAGGCCCGGATCGGCACACCGTCTGCTGACCTCGTCATCCGCACAACACTGGACAAATCCATTCAGGATAAGGCGGTCGAGGCTGCGCTGAAACATCTGGACTCAAAGCGCAATGCCAAGGAGGTCGCCATCATTACCATTGCCGGTGACGGCGGTGTACGGGCTATGGTTGGCGGGACGAATTATTCCGGTAGTGAATTTAACCGGGCCGTGCAGGCCGAGCGCCAGCCGGGATCAGCTTTCAAACCATTTGTCTATCTGGCCGCATTTGAAAAAGGTCTGACGCCTTGGGATATGCGCGAAGATAAAGCCGTGACCATTGGCGATTGGGAGCCGAAAAACTTCACTGAAAAATTCCGGGGACCTGTCACCGTCGAAGCGGCTCTGGCCTTGTCGATTAATACGGTCGCTGTAACAGTGTCCGAAGAGACGGGCCGAGATCGGGTGGTCGAGACCGCCGCCGCCCATGGGCTGAGAGATCTCCAGCCTCTGCGGAGCCTGCCGCTCGGGGCACAAACGACCACGCCGTTCCAACTCACCGCTGCCTATCTACCCTTTGCCAATCGCGGGGATAAAATCGAGCCTTATGGCATTATGGAAATCAGGACCGATAAAGGTGCGACCCTCTATCGTCATACGAAAGCTCAGCGTGAAAAAATCGTCAGTTTCCAAAATCTGCGCCATCTCAACCGTGTGCTTAAAACCACGGTGGAGCGCGGTACAGGCCGGGCGGCGCGCATTGAAGGCCGCGACGTGGCCGGCAAGACCGGGACTACTAACGATTACCGCGATGCCTGGTTTATCGGTTATGTGCCCGATATGGTCACAGGCGTTTGGGTGGGGGCGGATGATAATACGCCCATGAAACGGGTGACTGGCGGATCTATTCCTGCTCGCATCTGGAAAAGTCTCATGGTGGATGTGGTCAAGGATATGAAACCGTCGCGTCTGCCGGTTTCTGAGCCGCCTTTGCGTGCGGGCTCCCAGGATAAAATGAGTGTCTTGTTAGACTCGATCAGTCTTGATTGATCTACTCTCCTGTCGGGATAATCCGCGCCGAGCTGGTATCAAATAAAACGGCTACATTCCGCTCGGCAATCAGGCACTGCTCCTCTACCATTTCGTATCGGTCCATATAGTCAGCGACGATGACGCGGTTGATATCATGGCTACCATTGCGGGCACTGGTATAGACCACGACCCGGCTTTTGCCTGTTAGATTGTTCCGGATGGTGATGTCATCCATGACATGGTTGAATACGATATCTTGGTTGGCTGCCTTATGGCGGGCGATCAGAGCACTGCGCCCTGTGATCGTATTGGGGCCCAGAGTGAAGCTGCCATCTTCGGTGAAGAGCGCACCATATTCCGCCGATTTGCTGGGGTCGTCCCGAAACTTAGCGTAGTTTTCCACTGTGGCCTGGCACAGTTCGGCCTGGCTGGGGGTAGAGGGTTGGGAACAGGCCCCGACAAGCGGAGCCAGACATAAGGATAGATATAACGCGCGCATACGCGAGACTATATATCTTTTGCCTCACAAGTAAATTCGGCAATGCCACGGTTCAACGCGGTTGTATTGTCCCCTATGGCGTTGTCAGTATCCACCGGTTCAGAGATTTCGGAACCGCGCGGGTCGCCTTCCATCATGCCGTAATTATAGCCTTCGCCCAGCATGCGAACATGGCTTGCCCCGTCTTCCCCGCAATGGACAATGCGTTTTTCGTAATAAGGACCAAAACGAAAATCATGGCGTGTAATCACAATACGGCCATCATTGGGGCCGGCTTTGATATGAGCGGCATAGACCTTCATATCCTTGAGATCCTTGATCTTTATCCGTTTGAGATCCACATCATAGGGCGTTGTTTGAGCTGTACGATTCAACGAACCAAACTCATAGGTTGACCAAGTCACCCGGGATTTGGACAAGAAATCACTGTTAACCCAGCGCGTTGGTTTGCCGTTTGATGAAATCCGGATCCAGTTATCGGCCGTTTCCATAACTTTAACCTTTTGGCCCAGCCGGAGCATGCCAACGACATCCCCCGCATAAGGGTTGTCGCGCACCCGAAGTTTCTCGGCATCGACCCACATGGGGATGGCTTCGACCACTCGAACCACGCGTTTTTTGGGAGCTTCAGCGGGATTTAAGGTCTCGATGTCTGTGCTCTCTTGGGCAAGAGCTGGGCTGGCTAACAGGCTGAGGCCAGCCGTCAGCGTGACAAAAATTGATTGAGTATTCAGCATGAACGCCTCCTTTCGGCAGTTTGTGCTGAAATCATTCATAAAGCATAAGAGTTAAATCATTGGTTACTATAAGTTATGCGCGTGTTAAGCTTTGATAACCGGGGTTAATGAGAGGCTTTATGCGAGATTTCCAAACACTTATGCGCGAAGATCATGACGGCGTTACGGTTTTGACCCTGAATGATCCGAGGACGATCAATGCCTTGTCCGAAGAGATGTTGTCGGCTTTGTCGAATATGTTTGATCAGATCGCCGATGACCGCTCGGTCAAATCGGTCATTATTCGCAGCAGCGGCAAGCATTTTTGCGCCGGCCATAATCTCAAGGAAATGACGGCGCGTCGCTCGGATAAAGACGGCGGATTAGAGTACTATCAAACGCTCTTTGCCCAATGTTCCAATATGATGATGCGGGTGGTACGCTTGCCCCAGCCCGTGATTGCGGAAGTGCGCGGTGTGGCCACGGCCGCGGGCTGCCAGCTCGTCGCCTCTTGTGATCTGGCGGTGGCCGCTGAGGGGTCAAAATTTGCCACTTCCGGCGTGAATATTGGTCTGTTTTGTTCCACGCCTATGGTGGCCCTGTCGCGCAATGTTCCGCGCAAGCAGGCCATGGAGATGTTACTATTGGGTGAATTCCTTCCAGCCTCCCGCGTGGCGGAAATGGGTCTTATCAACCAAGTTGTACCCGATGAGACTCTCGAAGAGACGACCATGACTATGGCGCGGACCATCGCCGATAAATCATCCGTTGCCATCAAGATCGGCAAGCGCGCCTTTTACGAACAGGCACAAATGGGCCTGGAAGAGGCTTATCGCTATGCGGGACAGGTCATGGCTGAAAACATGATGGCCCGCGACGCCGAGGCCGGGATCGGGGCATTCGTGGATAAAAAGCCGACGCCTCAATGGACGGGTGAGTAATCAGGCTTTGCTAACCGTATAGAACCGCTCCACATTGGCGGCGGCCTTGACCCAGTCTGTACCTTGCATGCGTTGCTTGTGCACCCGAAAAGCGTCTTCCGATTTGAACACCTCAAAGACATGAAATTTGTTTTTATCCTTGAGGTCCTGAAACACATTAAAACGCAGGCATCCATCTTCGGCCAGAGTGGCTTTGCGGTGTTCCGGCAGTTCGCGTCGCACGGTCTCAAGATCCATATCCGGCACAAGGATATGCCCGGCCAAAACGAAAGTCTCCGGGCCAAACCTTTGTCGGTAAATCTCGCATAAACCGTCGCGATAATCTGGATATTGCGGCGTCCAATCCAGCTCCTGCCGGGCACGGCTGATATCGATGCGCTTGGTTTCCCTGTAAAAACTGCGGGCCATAGGCGAGAGCTCCGCTGTTTCCAGTTCGATCCGGTCCGGCCGAGTTTCTCCGATCAGGTCCGCCGCAAATTCCAGAACGTCCTGTGGCGGTGCCGGGTTCCCGTCGGCGATGTTATAGACCCGCCCCGGGTCGGGCCGTTCCATAGACGCCATAAGCGCGCCGGCGATATCCTCCACATGGATTCGGTTGACCACATGATCCTTTTTGATCACCGAGCGGGCTGTCCCCATTTCCAGCCGGCTAAAGGCGTTGCGCGTCTGATCATAAAGGCGCGGCCCGTAAATCCCGGCCAGGCGAAACACCTGCACCGGCAGGCTCGTCTCCAGCCAGGCCAGCTCCGCCTCGATACGATTGCGGCCGCGTTGTGTCGTCGGATAGAGTAGCTCGTCTTCGAAGGCCCATTTCCCGGCGCGGTCACCATAAACGCTGGTCGCCGACAGATAGGCGGCCCATCGACACGCCTTCGCCCGCTGGGCCAAATCCGGATAGGCCTTGATCACAGGGTCTGTCCCATCATCGGCGGGAGGAATAGAAGAGATGATAAAATCGGCTTCGGCAATGGCCTGTTCCAAATCTTTGGACCCATTGCCATTAAATGTAATCAATTGCACAGGCAGGTCGATCAGCTGATCAATCTTTTCCTGAGATCGAACGGTTCCAATGATCTTGAAACCACGCGCCCGCAGTGGTGCGATCAGCGCTTTCGCCGTATAACCAAAGCCCAGCAATAGCGCTGTGTCTGCACTGTGTTGTGACTGATTTTTAACAGTTCCGGCCATTGCAGAACGCGGTCCCCGCACTTAAACTTATCCCATGAAACAAATATTACTCCTAACCGGAATCCTGTCGCTGGCAATGGCTTTACCGGCCTCAGCTGGGGATCGCACCCAAGAACTGGATCAAAAGCACAAGACCTGCCTGGAGCAGATCGCCGTGGATGCAGATATGGCCTATGAAGACGCCATGATCTGGCGCGGTGATGGCGGAGGCCGGCGGGCCCGTCACTGCGAGGCCATGGCCTTGTTTGCTTTGGGCCACAAAGAAGAAGCCGCGCACCGCCTGGATCAGCTGGGCGGCATGGTCGGGCAGCTATCGCCAAAAATGCGCAAGAATTACTATCTCGAGGCGGCCAATTTTTGGCTCATGGCCGAGGAGACGCAGGAAGCCTATGAATCCGCCACCAATGGTTTGGCCATTGACCGCGAAGATGTCGGCCTTCGTATTGCCCGGGCCCGGGTCTATGCGCTCTTGAACCGCTATGAGGATTCAGAGACGGACCTGACCTCAGCTCTGGTTTTCGAACCCAATAATCCGGACGCGCTGCGCTACCGCGCCGATGCTCGTCACAAACAGGACAAGCTGGATCTTGCCGAGGCCGATATTGACCTGGCTATGCGTCTGGTTCCGACCAGTGTGGAAACGGCGGTACTGCGCGGGCGTATCAAAGACGCCATCCGCAAACGCAAAAAGCAGCAGATTGTTGCCACAGAAAATATGGATAATCCGCCGCGTCAGGGGGGCACTAGCTGGACCGTTCCAGATCACAAAGTCGAAGATAGCGGCACTGCGCCGAAACGCGGAAACGGAACCATCCGCCACTAAGATTAGCGCGTCACGAGAGGGAGAATGACATGATTGCCTATACAACAGTTGGAACCAATGATTTAGAAAAGTCCAAATCGTTTTATGATGCTCTGTTTGGCGAAATCGGGGTTAGCGCGCTTTGGTCCACCGAGACTTTTGTTGGTTACGCCTCCTCTATGGATCAACCTATGTTCGGCATCTGTAAACCCCATAACGGCGAGGCGGCTACCTCTGGCAATGGCACAATGATCGCGCTGGCCTGCCCTAATAAAGAAGCCGTCCATAAAATCTATGACAAGGCGATTTCTTTGGGTGCGCAGGATGAAGGCGAAGCCGGTCCGCGCGGCGAGAGCGGTTTCTATTGTGGATATTTCCGCGATCCAGACGGGAACAAGATCAACGCCTTTGCCATGGTGGCGCC
>JAHDBU010000016.1:0-7584 GCA_020630275.1 Hellea sp. | reverse complement strand
GATATTTCCGCGATCCAGACGGGAACAAGATCAACGCCTTTGCCATGGTGGCGCCAGGCGCTTAGCCGTGTCCTGGCTAAAAAAACTGTTTGGAACGGAGCCCGCCTCTAGCCAAACACAATCGGTAGAATCCCGATCAAAAATAACGTCGCCGGAAAAGCTACTGGATTTTTCATCCGATGAAGATTTGAAAGCCGTCCGTTCAGACAGGGAAAAAGACAATCGGATTTATCTTATCAAGGCCTGTTCCAAATTAAAGGCGACCTATCAAATCAGGCTGTTACTGTTTCAAGCTGTCAGCGAGGGCAAAATCCTCGTTTTATGCGTCAAACGCGAATGCCTGTTTTCAAACGATCTCAGACGCCTGCAAAAAGCCTACAAAGAAAATTTTGACATTGAGTATGCTGACTAATGGGACTTTATCTCGCGATTTTTGAAGGCCAAACTGAGCTCGATGGATTTGAAATTGGGGCCTATCAGGATTTCGATGGATTTCGCCAAGCGATTGTCAGTAAGCTCGAGAACGGGGAGCAGGGCAGCAAATTTCCTGTTTTACAACTGCATTCCGATTGTGACGGGCAATGGTCAATGCATGAACTACCGGCTCTGTTAAATGAACTCGAAGAAATCCGGATAGCGTTTTTAAAACTCGGTCCGATACTGCCCAAAGCTTATGATGGTACGTGGCAAGGCGCCGTCTTGAATGAACTTGATCTCGGATATCCTAATAGTCTCCATACCAGTTTCTTTGATTGCAACGGTGAACCTTACCTGGATGGGATCATCCGGCTCGCCAGATTGGGGCTGGCAAAAGACCTGCCAATATTATTCCAGTGATGTCTCACATCCATAGCCCTTAAGGGCGGCAATTCCAGTATCCGGGAAATCGAAAAACCCGCCATCTATGCCTAGGTCAAAATAATGACGGGCTTCTTTGATCTTGTTCGGGAAGCGAGCGTCTGGTTGATCATCGCGGAATGTCCATGGGTGGACTTCTAATCCTGCGGCGTGGGCTTTTTCGATGAATCCCGTTGAATTCAGCTCATCGTCCGACAGCAAGATTTTATACGGTCCAACGCCGCTGGCGAATTTGGCGATGTCCTCGAAACTCATGGTCGGGACGTCCTCGGTCAGAAAGACCAGCCGGACTGACGTCTTTTCTTTGAGGCGTTTCAGGTTTCCGGTTTCGAACGACTGAATAAAGACCGGATCATTGCCCGTCCCGTAACCGTGGTTTTCCAAAGAGCTCAACAAGGCGTCATCGAATGACAGGCCCAAAGCTTCCAGTGCCGTCGGGTGTTTGGTCTCGGGATAAACGCCAATCCGCCGCCCGCGCTGTTCCGACATCTCCTGGGCCAGGGCGAGCACTTCGTCAAAGGTCGGGATATCGTAATTATCATCAAAACGTTTGAGACGACCCTCGCGGGGCTGTCGGGCCTTGAGCGTTTTCAACTCTGCCAGGGTGAAATCTTCAACGAACCAGTCCGCGCCTTTATGGCCGGGCTTTTCCGTTTTGCGGTCCGCAAATTCTGGCAGGTCTGATACATTAGTGGTGGTTGAGAGATAGCGGTCATGGCGCGCCACGAGGTGACCGTCTTGGGTGATCACCAGGTCTGGCTCGATATAGTCCGCGCCCATATCAATGGCCAGCTGATAGGCCGCCAGGGTATGTTCCGGCCGCAACCCGCTGGCCCCGCGATGGGCAATGATCAGCGGTTTGTCTCCGGACAGGGTACAATAATTCTTGGCCACGTTTTCCCCTCCTTGGCAGGCGGACAATATCAGCCCGGCTATCAATAAAATCCGTTTCATAACTCTAATTGCCTACTCTTAGCTCTTCCGGCACATCCAGCTTGTGGACCTTCCTGAGGCTGGGGAATAGCACGGTTACGAGCGCGACAACACCAATCGCCGCAAACCCGCCGACGATAACGGTCGTCACAGCTGTTAGCCGCGCGGCGACGAAGCCTGCCCGGGCATCACCCAATTCATTGGACGCTCCGAGAAAGATGGAATTGACCGCATTGACCCGGCCGCGCACGTCATCAGGTGTCCAGAGCTGCAACAATATCTCCCGAATATAAACGCTGATCATATCAAAGGCCCCCACAAACATCAGCGCCAAGATCGAGAGCCAGGCCAGTTTGGAATACCCAAAGATGATGGTGGCGACACCGAAGAGAAAGACCGAGACTAAAAGAATTTTCCCGGCATGGTCTTTGACCGGATAGCGAATGAGGTAGACGGCCATGATGATGGCCCCGATCCCGGGGGCGGCGCGCAGGAGCCCGTTCCCAACAGCCCCGATATCTAGAATATCTTTGGCAAATATGGGCATGAGCCAGACGGCCGATCCCAGGAAAACCGCAAACAGATCCAGCGTGATCGCGCCCAAAACGATCTTGGTTTTCCAGACATATTCAAACCCGCTGAGCAGGCTTCGAAGGGTTGTAGGTTCTTTGGAAATCCGCTGTTCGGGCTTGGGGATGGACAGGATTAAAAAAGCCGCCAAAACGAAACAGCTCGCTGAAATCAGATAGGTCCAGCTTTTAAGGAAGGCAAAAGCAAACCCGGCCAAAGCAGGCCCGACGATACTGGCCAATTGCCAGCTGGAGGTGATCCACCCCACCGCATTGGCGAAATCCTCTTTGGGCACCAGATTGACGGCGAGCGACGAAGAGGCGGGCGAATAAAAGGCCCGGCCTGTGCCCACCAGAAACATGGCCGCCAGGACAAGCGCGGGTTCAAAACGCCCCGAAAACGAGAGAAAGGCGACGATAGCGGCGCTGGCCGCCAGCAATAATGTGGCCCCCGCCATGACAAAGCGCCGGTTGAGCTTGTCGGCGGCCATGCCGGTCATGACGACAAACAAAAGCGACGGCGCAAACAGAATGACGCCCACCAGCCCTAACCATAGCGGATCACTGGTGACGTCATAAAGATGAAAACCAATGGTCGTCGTCAGCACATGCACCGAAAAGGCCGTGAGAAACCGGGAGGCAAAATAGCGCTGATAACTTTTATGCCGAAAGGCGGCGTATTGGTCTTCGGTTGCGCTCATGAGCCGTCTGTGTACCAGTCGGCCTTTGAATTCAACGCTTAATCAAGTTTTTCCGTCGTGCCGACCGCCATGCCAATGGATAAACGGTCATTGACCTTTTTCTCGACACCGGCCTGAAATCTGGCAGCGGGGGACAAGTCCTGAAATTTCTGTTGTTCACCTAGAACGCCACTGGTTTCCAGATCTTCGTATAAAACGCCAAGACCGGCCTTGCTATAAGCGGACCAATCATCGCCCAGATCTTGTTTTACTTTCAAATTTCCAAAAGCCTCTCCGGCCCGGTAAGTAGCACTTTGATTGATATCGATGCCGTCAACGACCACATTATTTGCCCGGCCATAGAGAGCGGAAGCTTCGCCCTCCGCCGACAAAGAGAGACCTGTGTCATTGCGCGCGAGCTCTTTCTCTTTGGAAAGCCCCATAGAGAAAGCAACAATGTCTTCGGCGAGTATAGTTGAGCCTTTGTCCTGAAGCGTTGTGGCTGATTTATATTGGACGCCAATTTCTATCTCAGTAGGCTCTGCCTCTTTGTCATCCTGCCCAAATGCAGGTGTTGAGACGGCCCATAAAATAAAAGACGCGGAGATGAAGTGTATGAATTTCATAGATTCAAGCTTAGAGCCTCTATTTCCAAAGTCGATTGAAATTCACAGGACTTACGGATTTGTCACCAGAGCTTCATGTCTCTAAGCTCGCCCCCAAGGCGGCGATATCGGCGACAGCCTGATCCATATTTTTCGGATCCGGGAAACATTCCAAACCCATAGGTCCGTCAAACCCGGCCTTGAAAGCCTCTTTTAGAATAAAGCTGTAATTCATTTCGCCCGTGCCCGGTTGGCGGCGGGCCGGGGAGTCGGCGATTTGAATAAGCGCGCACTGATCTATGCCCTCTCTGAGGTTATGCACCACATTGCCTTCGGCCCGCTGCATATGAAACAGATCCCAATTCAGTTTGAGATTAGGGCTGTTGATCTCTCGGCAAATTCTAACCGCATCTTTGGAGCCATGCAGGAAATGCTCCGGATGATCATAGGGATTAAACGGTTCCAGACAGCCCATAATCCCGGCATCCTCAAGAAGCGGCGCGATGTCCGCCAAACGATCCTGCAACGGCCCGATCATTTCATCATAAGACTTGCCGGGGATATTATCATGACCCACGATTGTGGCGTAATCAGCCCCTAGATCTTTCACCTGCTCGATACTGGTTTTCACCATATCCATAGTTTCATCACGCGACGCTTCGGCCAGCTTCGGCACGCTTAGCGTACAATGAATGATTTTGATCCCGGCGTCTTTAGCGCGGCTGACCATATCTTTTATGGGCAGCTCCGCTTTGACAGGGTCCCACATTTCTGCCGTTTGAAATCCGGCTTTGGCCGCCAGATCAATACGTTCCAGGAAAGGTTGGTCATACCACCAGGCCTCAAGATTGAGGGTAAAAGGGGCGAGATGGGCCGGGTCAATATCTTTGGTATCTGGATCTTTGGTATCTGGGCTCACGGGTGTGCCCTTAGCACAGCCCGCGACTACCCCCAATCCAATAGCGGCCCCAATTCCGGCTCCTAGAGTCTGCCGGCGATTGATCATTCTGCCGGCGGCGTGTGAGAGAAACTTAGGCCCATACTTTCGATCATAGCGTCTGGATCCGTTGCCGCGTCTGCACTATCCATCATTTTGAAGAATCCTTTGGACGGTTTCATACCGATGGTGAGCGTGCCGCTTTGATCGATAAAGCCGTTTAGGGCGCCGCTCATTTTGCCCATGAGGTCTCTCTGCGCATCTGTCTGCGCGCTCATGGCTCCCATGGCCAGCAAGCCTTTGGCCTGAGATTTCATCATTTCCGGATCATCGATTTGTTGCATTTTGGCGGCCATTTTCCAGGCACGGTCCATGAGGGATTGGTCGGTGATCGCAAAGCTCAGACTGTTAATGTCATACATGGGAATGGCGGCGACGGCTTCTGGATCGGCGGTGATTCCGTCCAATCCCAGTTCGGCGAGCTTCTCCTGATAGGCCATCATACCGCTGGTATCCATGAGCATGTTGACCGAGAACTGGTCTTTGAAATCCATGCGGCCCTCAGAAATTTTCATGGTGTCGTTGGCAAAATCTGTGCTCGACTCGAAATAGCCATCAAATGGCATGGTCATCATGCCGAGATCTGTCAGCACACTGGCCACTTGGGGGTTGGAGTCATCAAAAGACATTGTCGCGCCTTTGATGGTTTGTTTTTGTGTAAACACATCGCCCGATTTTGACCCTGTGGCATCCATCAAAGGCATATCGAGCTTCGCGCCCATAATTTCGCCAGTGGAGTTTTCCAGGATCATCCGCTCATAGGTCATGTCGCGCATGGCGCTACCGCTCATGATTAAATTGCCTTCAAGCATTTTTCTCATCGCTTTGACATATCCTTCGGACATGCCGGTCGTTTTCATGGTTCCGAAGTTCATGGACATTTTAATTTCCGGCATGGGTGTTCCCGCGTCCGCCATCAAATTCCCCATAAAATCCGTCATATCCATATTGAAATTTTCCGCATAGGTATAAAAGGTCCCGTCGGCCGCTTTACCGGCCGCAGATGATCTGACGTGACCAATTTTTTGATCCCCGAGGTAAATCGACATATTCTGTGACCGTGCACCATTGAACCCAGTGGTCATGAGCATTGTCAGGTCATCTCCGCTCAGAGACTCTATAAAGTCAACCGCGCCGTCTTTGTTTGGATTAGCGGCGATCAAAACATCCGTTGTCACCCGAATGGAGGACGGCATATCAGGCGCAATGTCATTGGCTTCAAATTTCATGGACGTGTCCACACCGCGAAGCTCAATCTTGTCAAACCCACCGGCATGCACACCAAACAGCGTCACATTTTCGGCAGAGAGCGTTCCGGCGTCATTGGCAAATCCCTTAAAGCTCACTTTGGATCCATCAATCGATACGTCGTTCCAGTCAAAAGGCCCGCTGACATCGTCGAGCTGCAAGGTCTTCAAGGCCGCTTTAACATCGGCTTCAGATGTTGTCCGGTCTTTGACCGCAAGCAATGAGTCGAACGAACTCATAGACAGGGTGTCAATGTCGACTCCGGCCTTGCCTTTACAGCCAGCCAAAACGGATGTGCCCAAGAGGGCAATGATAAATGTTGAACGCATAGATTTCATGATGTTTCTCTCTTTAAGTCCCAATTTAAGGAAACGGGTTTCCCACATAAAATTACATATAGGACGGCTATAACGCCGGAACAAGCAGAACTGAATAGATTGCCTCCAGGATTGAAGACTCCCAAATTCTACCTTTTTCCCATAAAGTGACCGAAAGGGGAGAAGAATGGCTCAGAAAAAAATCTGTCTGGTAATAGGCGCGGGCGCCGGTATTGGCGGCCATGTGGCCAAGAAATTCGCCGCGGAAGGTTATCACGCCGTTCTCTGTCGGCGCAGCGATCAGGAAGGCCTGGATAAGCTGGTGAATGACATCGAAGCGGCCGGTGGGTCTGCCAGTGGCATGTTGCTCAACGCGGTTAAAGACGATGCCATCGAAAATCTGGTCGAGGGCGTCGAGGAAAAGATCGGCCCCATCGATACGGTTTTATTTAATCTGGGGGCGCAGATTGGAAACCGGGCTTTGCATGTGACATCCCACAAACAGTTTGAGCTTGGATGGCGCATGGCGACTTTTGGTCTGTTCCGGTTAGCTAAGTCCGTCATCCCGCATATGCTCGAGCGTGGACACGGGACGATATTAGTAACGTCCGCCACCGCCGCTATGCGGGGTAATGCCGGGCAGCACTCACACGCGGCGGCCATGGGCGGACGGCGTATGCTCTGTCAGACTTTGAATGCGGAATATGCCAGCAAGGGCATTCATGTCGCGCATATTGTCGTGGACGGGGCCGTGGATGCGCCGGACACGCTGGGTAAAATGCTGGGACCGGAAATGTACCAGAAACTGCGCGAGACCCGAGGCATGGAACATGACGGATTGCTACTGCCGGAAAAAATTGCGGAAACTTATTATCATATCGCCCAGCAACACAGGTCGGTCTGGACCCATGAATTGGACCTCAGATCGTTTTCAGATGTGGCCTGGTGGAATCACGAACTTAAGATAGGATAAAACGATGAGCAAAACACTCGACTTCATTTTCGACTTCGGCAGCCCCAATGGATATTTCGCCTATAAGGCCCTTGGACCTATCCTCGAGCGTACGGGCGCCACACTCAATATCATGCCCTGTCTGCTGGGCGGCATATTTAAAGAGACCAATAATCAGCCGCCCTTTACGGCCTATTCCGGGGTGAAGGGCAAGCTCGCCTATGAGCAGCTGGAAATTCAGCGCTTCATCAAAAAGCACGGATTGACGAGTTTTAAATTCAATCCGCATTTTCCGGTTAATACGATCATGCTCATGCGCGGCGCTTTGGTCGCTGAGCGGGATGGCTATCTGACGGATTATGTAGAGGCAGGTCTTAAAGCGGTCTGGGAAGACGGGCTAAAAATGGATGACCCGGCTGTCTATG
>JAHDBU010000133.1 GCA_020630275.1 Hellea sp. | reverse complement strand
GGTTGAACTGGGGCGTCATGAGCGATCACGGCAGTCGCTCATCTTCGGAAAACCCATTGAAATCATTCCGTGCCCTATGGAGTTTGGGTTGGCGGTTTTCAGGCCCGGCGAGACCTTCGGCTATGAGCGTTGGCGCGCCAATGAATACGGCACGAACAGCTGGCAATTCATGGTGTTACGATGCCGCAATGACGGACAGATAAATAGGGTGAGCGGCGTCTATCCGGGCGCAGATATATTGTTTCGAACGCGAGGCAAAGACGCGACACAGCGCGCCCTAAACTGGGTCAAATCCATCCGTAAACAAAATGGAGAGCCCCTCGATCAGATATCAGAACTTAGCTGGCGACGTGCTGCCAAACACCGGCTTCTTTGGCGGAAATTTCCGACTGTCGGTCAGCCATCAAAAGAGGAAATGCGATGATCAAGAAAGCGATCATCAGTCTTCTGGCCTGTGCCTGCGTGGTCGGTGCGACCTCCGATATCGTTTTCGATATCCGACCTCGGATACTTTACAATCCAAGCCCCAGTGCGCCCGTTGGATGGTATAGCGTTGAACGAAATTCCAGGATTTCAAACGATGATTTGGTCGCCGTATTTGCCCCGGACGATGCGAGGCTTTTAGCTTCAGAACGCAGCTATCTTCCTTTTGATTACCCTTTGATAAAATCGGTTTGGGCGGGTCCGGGAGAGCGTGTGTGCAGATCGCTTGACGGTATTGTGAGCGTCCCAAACAGGCCTGATATCAAGACCCGCGCGCAGGACAGTTTGGGACGCGATATGCCCGTCTGGTCAGGCTGTATCACGCTTGGGAACTATGAATATTTTATTGCCTCACCCGGCCATGATCATGGCTGGGACAGTCGATATTTTGGACCTGTAGCCTCAGAAAATATTCTGGGTGTTGCGCATTATTTGGGATCATCTCCCAAGGGGGAAGAATGATGAAGTCGGGTGAAAATGGCGGTGCGGGGGGGAATGTGGGATTATGGCAAGATAAAGGGGTGGGCCCAAAAGGGCCTAAGTCATTGTCTGCACATCGTTTTTTATGGCCCACCTTCAAGGGTGGTGGGCCCCATAAATTAGTAATACCTCATAGAAATCAATGGGTTAAGGTGGGCCCTGTTCACGCAAATGCACGGAACTTCACACAAATTCACATTTCTTGAAACATGGTAGATTCGTCATTTCAGATCAAGCTGGGCCGCATAATAACTCCCGATGGCCATCAGAAATTTATCCGTCTCGCGCGGCACGTTAGGCGTGGAGCGAGCAAATTCCGTAAGTCGCAAAGCCGTCGGTCGGGTGCGAGTAAACGTCAGGCTCCTTTACACTTTCAAAGACGCGTCATTATCAAATTTCATCTGGTGAAAATGGACGCGCAGGGCAAAGCCCGGCAAGCGCAACATCTGGATTATATTGCGCGCGATAGCGCCACAAAAGACAATGATGCAGGACGCCTGTTCAGTGCTGATGATCATGATCTGGACATGGAGGATTTTAAGACTCGGTCTGAAAACGACCCGCATCAGTTTCGCATCATTGTTTCGCCTGAGGACAGTAAGCAGCTTGCTGACCTTGACGCGTTCACGCGGGACCTGATGACAAGTATGGAAAGCGATCTGGGCACCAAGCTCGATTGGGCCGCGGCCAGCCATTATGATACGGCGACGCCCCATGTGCATATCGTTTTGCGCGGCGTGCGTGAGGATGGCCGGAAGCTGATCATACCGCGCCGCTATATTGCCCATGGTCTTCGCGAGCAGGCGGAAAAGCTCGTCACCCTGGAGCTCGGTCCCATGCATGTGAGAGAAGCCGCGCAAAAGCTTGCCAGACAGGTCATACAGGAACGGCTGACGTCTATTGATAGAGACCTGCTTTACCGAGCAGATAAGAATTCATTGATCGTTGATATCAGCCAAACGTCGAATACGGGGGAAGCCTGGACGCGGCGATTGGATGTGGCACGGCTTAAGGAACTCGCGCGCCTGGGACTGGCCGAAAAACTCACGCCAACAACTTGGCAACTCGCCCCCAAAATGGAAGCAACTTTGAAAGCTCTTGGCGAGCGGGGAGATATTCTAAAAGCTTATCACAAGGCCCTGAAAACTTCGGAGCTTTCTAACACGCATTTGGGCGATGTGATTTATGATCCATGTGCCTCCAATACCGGTCCGATCATTGGCCGAATCCTCGAGGCGGGTATTTTGGACGATGTTAATGACAAAGCCTATTTGGTCATCGAGACGACATCCGGACAGTCGCTTTATGTTCCCATGGGCGGGGCAGACAATATTGAAGGACTGGAGACAGGTCACATCGTTGAGCTAACGCCAAACCGGGCGGCCCTGAAACCCTCGGATTTAACCATTGAAAAAATCGCCAGACTGAATGGAGGTATTTATAGCGCGGCCTTTCACGCCGATCAGGATAGTTCCGCCAGACCGCAATTTATTGAAGCCCATGTCAGGCGGTTGGAAGCCTTGCGGCGCGGCGGGCTTGTTACGCGTAATCAAGATGGATCATGGCGCGTGCCAGAAGACTTTCAGGATAAGGTTCTGGCGATGGAGTCGCGAAAGCTTGATCAAAGGCCCATCTCCATTCGGACGCATGCGCGCACGAAACTGAAGACCATGGCCATGACCATGGGTAAGACCTGGCTCGACGAGACCTTGGTCGATGGGGCCATGGATGTGGGATCAAATGGATTTGGGGCGGAGGTCAAAAAGGCGCTGGATCAAAGACGGGCATTTTTGTTCAAGCAAAACATTTTAAAGTCCGCTGCAGATAAATTAACAGACGCGCATCTGGTCGAGTTGGAAGCCCGTGATTTGTCCGAGGCCGGAAATGATCTTGCCGAGCGTTTGGGTAAGCCCTACGCACCGGCCCCCAAGACCGGTAAGCTGACCGGTCGCCTGGTGGACAGCGTCGAGAGACCCAGCGGTCGATATGCACTTATTGAACGGGCCAAAGATTTTACGCTCGTGCCCTGGCGGGACTCGCTTGAGAAAAGACGCGGTATGGAAATATCAGCGACGATTTCGAGAGGGCAGATTAACTGGCAGCTCAGACGGCAGCGGGGATTGGATATCGGTTAGGGTTCATTGGCCCTTTTACAGACGGGTTCCAGCCTTGCCCATATATCGTCTGATATCTCTTCAAGGCTCATCTTGGCCACTTCGGTGCCCGCAGAGTAAGCGGACCATTGTGTTTGCCGGATAGGATTTTGGGTGAACTCAGCTGTGAGGCCCGGTGGGCGGGCTAACGGGATCTCGGTTTCACGCCGTTCAAATGTTGATCTGAGGGCTTTGACGAGAGCCTCGTCTGAGACGTCAACGGCTCTCGGTATTGAGTAAAGGTCATAATAATCTTTCATCCGGCTATTGACGATACCGAGCGCAATGACCGCCTGAAACTTCTCGGCGATAACGGTTTCTGGTGAATAAGCCCGAACCGTTGCGCTGGGCATATCAAGAAGTGACCCATAATCGATTTCGTAATCGGGTACGGTAATTGCATCGCCAAAACCCAGATCAATCACAATCCGAATTTTAGCTTTCTTGAGATAGGCGGTGGTTTTGAGACGCATCCCGCCATAGACCTGATCATCCCGAATAGGCGCGGCGCTCAGCTCCTCCAGATCAAAGACGAGACCATCATCTATGTCTTGACCCAAAATCTCCTGGAAGTTTGCCAGCAATATGTCTTCGTCATCATGACCGAAGGCCAGAAAATCGATATCCTGTGTGAAACGGCCCGGATCAATGGTCCATAAAGTGACCAGCATGCCGCCCTTGAGGATATATCGGTCCCGGTGCTCTGAAATGGACAAGCGGTAAAGCAGGCGTTCAAGTCCGTAGGACACCAACACTCTTTGGAAGTCCTGTTCCCGTTCGCGCGACAGGTTAAAAAGGCGGGCTCTGACAGACGCCGCCATATCTTTGGTCGATTTAGCCATTGGCGGTTAGGGCTTCCAGATAAGGGGCCATCTGGTTCCACGCCGCGTATTGTTTGGCGGTCTCAGCAATCTTGGCAGGTGATGATTTTTTCCCCGCAAGCGTTGTTTTGAGCGCTTCTATGGCGACAGAACGGTCGACCAGTTTGGGATTGCGAAACGCGTCAGCCAGTGTTTTTTCCAGCGTGTACATAGGAACATCCACTTCCGAGATGGAGTGATGAATGAGATCTCCGGAATAATAAGGCTCCCGAAACCTCACGGGTCGAACTTTAGGAAACCCGGATTTGGGTTTGCGGCCATCTTTTTTGATGGCCATCCAGATTTGCGTGGGAAGTTGATCCGTAACGCCGTAGAAAGATAGCGCGGAGAGAAGGCAGATCACACCATCCGGATATCGTTTTGCGATCTCAGCTAGCTGGAAATGTGCACCCATATCAGCATCAGGTGTTGTATACAGCCCGCGTGAAAGGCGAATAAGAATGCCTTCATCTCTGGCGCGTGAGATGGCTGTCCCGGAAATTCCAATTTCGCGCAGGTCTTTTGCCCTCGCAATATCGCGAGTTTGCATGAACCTTTCAATCTGTTCGAACTCTGTAAGCGTTTCAAGCATGTTACAATATGTTATCCAATGACGCTAAGTGTCTGACGTTATGTAACATGGGGTGGTTAATGAAAGCAATATAAAATAAAAACCTCTTGGTCTCAGAAGGGGGCACAGCGGACATTCAACTAGCGGCTTAAAACGGCTGCGGGAACAGAAC
>JAHDBU010000132.1 GCA_020630275.1 Hellea sp. | reverse complement strand
GACTTTTACGGATTAGATAGCCCCCGCAGCGGGTCGACTGTTTGCTCTACTACTTTGTCTGTTGTCGGGTAAGCAGGGTGGTTTTTGGCGTCATAGGCCATAACACCCGCGCAACAGGCTAGAATGATCGCCGCATAATGTTCGATCTCTTTTGTCCCTTCGATTTTTGCCAGTGCTACCCCGAGTAAAGCCCCCACGATTGGCGTCAGCCATAAAAACGTTAGAAGGGTTTCTGATAGAGGGATCCAGAGAGCTGCCAGAGCTATGGCCCTCGCAACGCCGCCGCCCCAGCCCAGTTTCTTTATCGCCATCCAACCTAAGCCATAGAATACAAGGGCCGAAGCCAATTGCATTCCCAGACCTGAAACAGCCATGCCTGTGGCGATCCAGCAAATAGGGAATAGCGTGAAAGTTATCAGTGTCTGGCGATTGTCGACTTTTCGGGTAACAAAAGTCCAGGCTGCGTTGACCGCGAAAATCGCGGTCGCAGCAATAAAGTAATTCATTGCGCTTGCTAGCTGGCTTTACGGCGTAAAGCTTCCAGGCGATCATTGATTTCCTGATCGCGTTGCATGGTCTCTAACTCGGCCAGAGAATTGGCGGTTTCAACATCGACTTTGGTGATGCCGACGGATCCGCCAGCGCCGCCCATGGCCCGGTTAAAGGCCGCTTCGGCGCGGTCAATTTTGCGAGACGCTTCGCGACGGCCATTGGAGCCGTCATCGCCTGTGATACCGAGCTCTGCGCGGGCGGCTTCAAAGGCTGACAGCTCTTCTTCCATCCGGGCTTTGCGGACTTCCAGTTCGGCCAAAGCTTCTTCCCATTCGCGCTCTTGTTCGGATGCTAATTGCTCGGTTTTCTCGAGATTGCCGATCTGCGCTTCGAAATCCACCTGGCGGGATAAAGCGGCGCGGGCCAGGTCTTCACGGTCTTCGGACAAGGCAAACTCGGCCTTTTCTGTCAGGGCCTCCAGACGGTCTTTAAACATTTTTTGCTGACGCACGGCCTGCAGGCGGCGAACCGTCACTTCGTCGCGCTCACGCTTGACTTCTTCGATGGCGCGTTCGGTTTCGCGAATAGCTTCACGCATGACGCCAGTGCCGCCTGCGCGCTCCATGGCGTCGATTGAATCTTCTACTTTTCCAGAAATGATGCGCTTCACGCGCTTTAACACGGACTCTGTCATGTGCCCCTCCATTCAGTTTTGTTATCCGATATTGCTGCCACAGATTTTTTAACAATTTTATAATCTGCAAACAGAAAACAACCTTAAGACCACTTAACCATGTTCCTTTTCCGAGTGTTAAGCGTTTTGATTTAAGCCTTCTCGATATCGAATAATAAGGGGGCAAAAATATGCTGGAATATATCGCGTTAGGCGTTGTTGGATTAGGGGCTTTTGGAGTGTTTTCAGCGATCTCTAGTTATAACCGTTTGATGGCTTTGGATGAGCGCTGCAATACGGCCTTTGCCGATGTGGATGCACTTTTGAATCACAGACATGACCTCATTCCGGGACTGGTGCAAAGTGTGCAAAGCGTTGTCGGCCAGGAACGTTATTACGTCGATACCGTTATGCATGCCTATAATGAAGCTATCCGCGCTAATAAACCTCTCATGCGCCTAAAAGCCGAAGAGAATCTCGGGGCTACGATCAACGATCTTTTCACAGGCTTGTCCCGTATGCCTAATATGAATACGTCTTCACACTTCACGGAGTTGCGGGAAAGTTTCAAAGATGTTGAAAACCAGATTACAGCCGCGCGTCGCTTTTACAATAATACGGTCGAAGAACATAACGCGACCCTGCGTCAATTTCCCAATAATATGATCGCGTCCCGCCTGCGGATCTATACGCGCAATCCTTACAGCCTGGGTGCCGAAAGGGTTTTAAAACAAGAAGCCGTTAGCCTCCGAGTATAAGTTTACGGACTGTCGGGAGGGGCGGCATGTTGCAACGCACCAATGGCTTTTTTGGCCATATTAAGAAAAATCATACGCGCTCTCTGTGCATGTTTGCAGGGTTCGCCCTGTCCATGCAGATTGCGTTTGCAGCGATTCTGGCTGTCCCTCTGACATTCGCCAAAAACTATGAACCCATTTTCTCGGACCCCTTAAAATATTTTGCTGATTTTGGATTAATCATTTTCGGCGTCTCACTGCTGCTTTTTCTATTATCCTATTTTATGCATACGGCCTTGACTCGCCTGACGACGGGTTTCCACTATGTGGAGGATTATTCAGACCGCCGCCTTGAAAATATTACAAAGAATCTCGCCTGGACGGCAGGCATACCCGTACCGGATATTGGTATTATCGAGACACCTGCGCTCAACAGTTTTGCCTGCGGCTTGACGCCCGAGGATGCCACACTCGTTGTCACACGGGGTTTGATGAACGAATTGGATGATGACGAGTTACAGGCCGTTGTTGCTCATGAAATTGTCCATATCATGAATGGCGACATTGGAATGATGGCGGCGGCGAACGCGTCTCACAGCATTATTAAATTGGTCAACTGGATTAATCCCTTTCAGTTTCGAACGGGTAAGGCCATGAAGTCGCCCGTTACCGGGTGTTTCGCCGTCTTTCTGTTCCCTATTATGATCCCTCTGATCATATCTTTGGCTGTTGTCGGATTTGCGATTAATCTATCCTCCATGCTGGCCGGTGTGACGCGCTATTTTGTGACGTCGTCGCGAGAGTTTATTGCCGATGCCGAAGCCATCAGGTTGACCCATAATCCGGCGGCCTTAATCTCGGCTTTGACTAAAATTGAGGGCCGCAGTCTTATTCCACATCTGGACCGGATGGCCAATGCCATGATGATCGATGGTCCGGCACAGGGCGAGCTGGCCAGTCATCCGCCCATCCTTGAACGTATCGAAGCTTTGATGGCCTATGGCGGCAGCATGGTTCATGGGGCCGGGCAACGCAAAGATACCCGCACTTTTGGGCAACGCAGAACGCAGACCCATTATGACGGTGAATTGGCGCGTATCAGATATCGCCGGAATACGGACAAAGGTATTGTCGCGCGCGTTACGTCCGAACGAGACTCAAATATGTTCGGCATGCCGCCAGGTCTGATGACAACAGTGCTGGGTTTTGGCCTGATGTTTATGATCATTATGAATTTCAGCACGTGGAAGGTTTCGTCTGCCATGTCGAAATTTGAAGCCAAGCCCCGTGATGCAGGCATAGCCCCAATCATAAAAATGACCCCGGCTTTTGTTGTCGTTGACCTGGATAAGACGGGACTGAAAGTTCGCCCTTTTCATAGGAATGTGACCCATGTGGATTTTGATCAAGATGGTCGGCGGGAAGCCGTAAGCTGGCCCAAAGGCAGTGTCGGATTTCTCTTTGTGGACCACGATGGCAATGGCCGCGTGGATTTCCCTCATGAATTATTACAAACCGAATATGGAAAGTCTCAAAGCCAGACGAGTATGTCTGTGCTTCTACCTTTTGACACAAATCGAAATGGTCAGATAGACCGTCACGATGCGGGTTACAAAAAGCTGAAAGTTTGGCGCAATAACGGATCCGTTTTCGAGAATGAAGAATATGAAACGGCAACGCTCAAGCATGTCGGCATTCTCTCAATTAATGTGATGACCAAGGCGGCGGATTATCAGGAAAGTTATAAACTTCCCGAGGGGGCACAGATCATCCGCACGCGTCCTTATGTGTTAAAGGACAACCCCAAAGTATACCGGGGCACCAGAGAGGCCCGAGTATACGAAGTCGCCTTTGAAACGGATATCAGCCATTTCCGCGATCGCAATAATCAGCTCTTTACAATGACAGACGTTGAGCGCCGGAAATATTCAGGACAGAAAAAACCTGTTTCCAATGAGCTGACCCCGACATTCGCCCACATTAGTCCGGAACTAGGCCTGAAAGAGTATGCGGAAAAACAAAAGAGAGCTGGCGCCCAAAAAGAAACACCGCCCGCGAAACTCAGAGGGCGAAGAAACCCGAACTGACTATTTCCGTACCGGCTCGTACCAATCAACGGTTGGGGCTGTAACCGTCGGATAAGACGTTACAGGCGGAACATATTGTTCTGTCTCATCGTTGATCATGATAGCACAATCCCCGTTATCCATGCGGTATTGTCCGTCCGGGCAAGTCTCCTGAACGGTTGTCACAATGGGCGCTGGAGCTGGTGTTGTCGTTACAGCCGCCGGTGGTTGCTGGATGACTTGGTAAGTTGGAACTGTCCAATATCCGCTCATGCAACCCGCATTGCCGGCGCTGGATTGTTGATAGCTACCATAGCGGGACTTTTTGCCATAAAATTCTACATTTCCGGTTGCGACGACCGGATTACCATAACGGCCAGTTCTTAGTCCGCCCTGAGTATAGCCGCCGCCATAGCCCCCATAGCTCATGCCGCCACCCATAGGCATACAATTCATACCCATGCCGCCCATACCATATCCGCCCATCATACCATAACCAGCTTGGCCGCCATATCCGGCACCATAAGCATTGGCACCGCCATATCCGTATCCGCCGGAATAGCTGTCATAACCATAGCTATCGTCATAAGAGTCATAGCCACTCGAACAGGCGACTAAAGCCAACGTTGCGATGCCGATGGTCAGGTTTTTAAGACGGAATACCATTGTCATAGGTCCTCAGACTGATTCGAATCAGTAGAAGAGTCGCAGCAATGTCTTAATGGGCTGTTAACTATGTTTAACAGGAATTGGTTAACCATAAGCGCTTTGACGGCCTCTCACCC
>JAHDBU010000131.1 GCA_020630275.1 Hellea sp. | reverse complement strand
ATCCGCTGCGTCACCACTCCGCCATGGTGCCATCCGAAGCAGCCCTATATCGAAGGGACTCTTGGCATGCAATGAACTTTTGCGACGAATTACGCAAAAACGAATGCGATTTATGCGGAATTCAGACATTGCCTGAGTTCGCGGATAGGTCTATGTGCGGAAACCAAACGTAGATTACACTGAGTCTTGAGGAAAACATGTTTGATTACGCTGCCGCGCGCGACCACATGATAGATTGCCAAATCCGCACGGCGGACGTCACGGATTACGCCGTGTTGAAGGCCTTTCGCAATATAAAACGCGAAGACTTTGTGCCCAAGTCAAAATCGGCTCTGGCTTATTCAGATTGTAATATAGAGATGGAAGATGGGCGTGTGATCATGCGACCTCGGGACATTTCCAAGCTTATTCAGGCCGCTGAAATAAAACCAACGGACATTGCTTTGGATATTGGCTGCGGACGGGGGTATTCCACGGCAATTCTCGCTCAGCTTGCCGAAACTGTAATCGCGCTTGAGGATGATGAGGAACGAGTCTCAAAGGCGACGCATATTCTGAGCGAAGCTGGTGCCGATAATGCCGTCGTTGTTAAAGGCGATCTGAAGGCTGGCGCCAAAGAGCACGGGCCTTTCGACGTGATTTTTGTCAATGGGGCTGTGGCGGAAATATCGAAAAACTGGTTGGATCAATTAGCCAATGATGGACGCTTAGTTGCTGTAGTGTCCGAAGGTCGAATTGGTCGAGCCTCTGTTTATACACGCACTGGCGATGTTATTGGCGAACGCGTTGTGTTTGATGCCAGCGTCCCTATGATGCCAGGGATGGCAAAAGCGGCAGAATTCTCTTTCTAGTGGATAGATCGTGAGTAGTCGCTTAGTCATCCGGGCAACGCGACGGTTCTTTGGTTTGATGCTGCTCACGGCTGTGAGCATGTTTGCCATACCCGCCGTATCCTCTCAGGCTGAAACTCTCGAAGAGGCGTTGATTTCCGCTTATAATTACCATCCCAAACTCAAGGCCGAGCGGGCCCGTTTGAGGGAGCTGGATGAAAACTACGTTCAAGCCCGTTCGCAAGGGAGACTCACATCAACGCTGAGTGGAACCGCATCAATTGATGCGACCCGGACCCCGGCACTGGAAATTCCTGTACCCGGGTTTGACAATGTGATCCGCAGTGGAACAACTGTTTCCAGCCCGGTCGCCGCTCAGCTGCAGTTTATCCAGCCTATTTATCAGGGCGGACGTGTCTCTGCGTTGAAATCCCAGAGCATGGCCTCCATATATGCCGCCAGAGAGGGGCTGAGGGGGCAGGAAACCCAAATTCTGCTGGAGACGGCCAACGCCTATATCGACACGATCCGGGACGAGGAGCGGGCGCGCATACGGCGAATTAATCTGCAGGTTATCATGCGGCAAAAGGAGGCTGCCGACAGTCGGTTCGAAGTTGGAGCCGGAACGCGAACAGATATCGCCCAAGCTGAGGCCCGCTTGGCTGGCGCCAAAGTTGGCTTGGCTCAAGCCGATGCCCAATTACAGGTCTCGAGAGCGAATTATAAACGTCTGACGGGGCATTTGCCGGAAAACCTGCAGCCCGTACCGCGCTTTAACCTGCCCGGGAGCGAGCAGGAGGCCGTTAGTCTGGCCTATGACAATAATCCCCGCATTCTGGCTGCCTTGCATGCGGAAGCAGCGGGTGCTGCGGGTATCAAGGCTGCAAGATCTGCCTACAAGCCATCCGTTGCCTTGACCGGGTCGCTGAGTGCCTTAAGAGGCCAAGCTGGCTTCCCTGATCGAGCTGAGTCTGGCGTGATTGGAGCGCGCGTCTCTGTACCTTTGACATCCGGTGGGATGAACAAGTCCCGGATAAGACAGGCGGAAAACGCCAAAACCCGCCTGCAATTTGAAACCCGCGACGTCAAAATAGAGCTGGAAGCTTCGGTCATGCAGGCTTGGGCCGGTTTGCAGGCGGCTCGAGAAGGGCTAAAATCCAGCCAAGTGCAGGTACAGGCGGCCGAGGTCGCATTTGAAGGCGTCCAACTTGAAAAAGATGTGGGAAAACGCACAGCTCTGGATGTTTTAAATGCGGAGCAAGAAGTCTTGAATGCCCGATTGTCCGTGATTGATAGCCGCACAGAAGTGGAACGGGCCATTTACCGAATTTTGGCTTTGACCGGGGCTTTTGATGCGCAAAGCCTGGCCTTAGAGACGAAGTATTACAATCCTCAGGACAATCTGGATGATGTATCAGATGATGATTATTTGGGGATTGTAGACGAAATCATACCGGAAAGCTGGCGCTGACAGTGGTTTTTGCTTGTTTCTTTTGATTCTCCCGATAATAGAAATTTTTGCACACTAGACAATTTACAAGCCTTATCATAACTTGTTGATTCAGTGAGGGGATTTCGGGGTGACCTGTTTAATGGGAAGGTTTGTATGACGGATAACTCATCCGATACACCCAATGGCGTCGGAACGGATGTCGGAGAACCAAGCATGGAGGACATTTTGGCCTCCATCCGGCGCATTATTGCCGAAGACGACGAAACGGATAACAGGCACTTGGATACCAACGCGGCGAACGTCATTGATCCAAAGCCCAGTTCAGTGGTCGATATTGATGACATTTCTCTTTCGTCGCTCCTACCTGACACTGATTTTGGTTCAGCCTCGTCGAAGGACGCGATTGTAGAACCGAATGACGAAGAAGAAGACATTCTTGTTTTGGATCAGTTGGTTAACGATAATGGAAAGGCTAAGGAGCTCACCGGGATCGAAACAGAAGAATTGATTATTGACGGCGACAGCGTCAGCGAAGATTTTAATCCCGTCTCATCAGTCGTTTCTGATCTCGAAGACCGATTGTCTTCGGACCGCGTTATTGAGGAGCGAATAGAGCTCACAGAACGCAAATCAGATATGCCCGCAGGGTTAGTGTTCTCTAATGCTTTTGATGATCTCGTTAAGCAAGATAAAAACCTTAACCAAGATAAAGACCTTGAACTTAGTTTAACCGGAGAGCTGGAAACGGTATCAGACGATGAAATCGAAGAGCTCATAGGTGACGTGCAGACAGAATCACTCGTAACCCGTGAATCGGTGGAATCCGATGTCGAAATGGATCTTGAACAGGGCGACGACGGGGTGTTTGATCTTGATGACGGGGAATCTGATCTTGATATTGTCAAATCTCTAATGGCAGATTTAGCGGATACGTCTTTTCTCGATGACGATATGCTAGTGAGTGGAGAGGGGGCCGTTGAGGCATTCAGCGACATGACCAGTCATGATATAGCACCTGTTGAGACACTGGATACGACTGTTGATGACGTTTTGAATGATCTGACCAGCGCAGATATAGAATCGAACTCCGCAGTTGCAGACGATCCTATTGATGACATCCTTGCAGATTTGGGCATGGACCTCGTCGAAGCTGAACCCACGAAAGAGATGGAGTCGCTCGATCTTGAACCGGAAGAGGTCCTAGACATAGTCGTTGCGGAAGAGAACCGTGCTGAGGAAGAACAAGACCAGATTTTGAACGAGATCCTAGAACTCACCATTGAGGACGAAGAAGCGGAGCTGAAGGATGAGCTGACACTGGCTGTTGAAGAAACGGCTTTGGAAGAGCTATCCGAAACAACCGAAGACAATCCGTTATTGCAGATTGCTGCCGAGGCTGAAGCTGACGCGGGAGCCATAGATGGGCCGGCCCTAATGGGTTCTGGTATTGGGGCTGCAGTTGCCACGAATGCAGCGGCTTTATCCAAAGACGAAGACCGCATTGAAATGACTTTGCCCCCGGAAGACGGGCAATCCACTGAAGAAATTCTGAACGAACTTGACTTAGCCCTTGCGGAAGTCGCACAAGAAGATAGTCAAGACGAGGTTTCCGATCCGGAACCCGAGCCAGAACCCGAAGTTGTCGCTGAGACAGAGGCGGATGCGACAGACCAATTTGTTGAGCCAGAGGAGGCCGAAGACATGCCCAAAGCCGCACGCAAAGATGCGATCATCAACGAAGTTACTGAGGAAGCAACGGTCGACGCCTTTGCTGAACTGAGTCAGGCTGTGGAAGATAAAGCTGTCTTCACGGAATCTGGCCCTCGCATCGGTGATATTGTTCAGGACGCTTTGCGCCCCATGCTAAAGGAATGGCTCGACGAGAACCTGAAAGGGATCGTGGAGCGCGCCGTGGCCAAAGAAGTCAAAAGGATTTCTTCAGGGAAATAAGGTTCTACACTCCGCCTTGTTTTCCCGAACAGGGCGGTCTAAGACCAGAAAATACCCCGCCCTTTCAGAGGGGGCGGGATTTTTATTGAGATAATCGCATATGCTGGACAAAAGTTTTAATCCGTCAGAGGCCGAGGCCCGCATTTACAAAATGTGGGAAGATAGCGGCGCGTTCAAACCGCGCATGGATACGTCACGAGAGGCTTATTCAATCGTCATCCCGCCGCCCAATGTGACGGGCTCTCTGCATATGGGCCATGCGGTCAATAATACGATCCAGGACATTCTGATCCGGTTTGAGCGCATGCGCGGCAAAGACGTACTTTGGCAGCCGGGCATGGACCATGCGGGTATTGCCACACAAATGGTCGTCGAGCGCAAATTGGCGGCAGAAGGCAATGCGGGACGTGCGGAACTTGGCCGGGAGAAATTTGTTGAAAAAGTATGGGAGTGGAAAGAGGAGAGCGGCGGCAATATCCTCAATCAGCTCAAACGCCTGGGCTCATCTTGCGACTGGTCGCGAGAGCGCTTTACGCTGGACGACGGCTTGTCCGAAGCGGTCACCAAAGTCTTTGTTGAGCTCTATAATAAAGGCCT
>JAHDBU010000130.1 GCA_020630275.1 Hellea sp. | reverse complement strand
AACGTATCTCCCTGGACGGTCACGCGCTCTGCCTCTGTCATCAAAAGACGCAAAGACCCTCCGGCTGGCAATTGATAATGGGCTTCGCCGCTGGTCATTTTGAATTTGAGCGCAAAACCGCCCGGAATTTCAGGAATAGTCTGTTCCAGCAGGTCCTCGCAGCTTTCATCACCAAGCCAGTAAACCTGCTGAGCCTGAGCCGGGATTGCAAAGGCCAAAGCCGCGAGCATGCCCCCTATTATTCTTAGCTTTTGCCACCCAGACACCATAGGCACGACTTAAACGCCGCTTCTGCTCCGTTCAAGCGGGAAAGTAAGTTGACTTTTCCTGCCCCCGCTTACACTTGTAATGTGTGGAAAATGGGGACCATCATACCGACCTGTCGACCGAGAGCATATTTCGGCTTGGCAAGCTACAACGTCAGCTCAAGGACAGTGCCGAGAACCGAAAAAAACGCCGCCAAAACTACCGCACGAAACGCAAAAACAAAGCGCAGGACGAACAAGACCGGTCCTATGTTCTGACGGGACAGAAAGCCCCATTGGGCGTCCCCCCTATTTTTACCTTAAAAAATCTCGGGTGGGTTTTATTCAGTTTTGCTGCGGTAGCCTTCTGCCTTCATGGAACGCTGCTTGGACCTGAGGGATTTTATCAATCATTGGATTCGACGGATGATCTCAAGGACTATGGCCCGGTTGGGTCCTATTTGTTTATCATTTCCGGACTGGTCCTTTCTGGTTCTGGTTCAGTTGCCCTGTTCGCTATAGCCATTATTGATTTGGAACGCATCAACCAACATGGACATAACTGGAACTATGTCATCAATCTCTGGGAGGACCATCTCCCTATTCTTACTTGCTCCGTCATTGCGACAGTGATTTTAGGTCTCTGGGCCATGGCAATGATGCAAACGACAAAGCTCAGTGCGATCATTACGATATGGGTTGTATTTTTGACCGTCCTGATATTTACCATTCTGGCTGGGCGACAATTCTTTGTAGCCATGATTCACAATCGCAAGGTCAGATCTAAATGAAACCCGTTTTGCAAACCGAAGGCGAATTTGAGGGTTGGTATTATTGGCCGACCGAGGATTTTGAATTTGGGACAGCCGGCCCATTTTATTATCAGAAACAAGGAGGCGAATATGTTTCCCGTTTCCGTGCTGCAAAAAAGCACCTCAATGGCGGGAGGACAGTGCATGGTGGTTGCCTGATGACGTTTGCAGATTTCGCACTCTTCGCTATCGCCCATGATGACATTGACTATTATGCGGTTACAGTGGCCTTTACGAGTGAGTTCTTGTCTGCGGCTCGTGAAGGGCAACTTATGGAGGCCCGGGGCGAGGTTCTCAAGGCGGGCGGGTCCATGATTTTCGTTCGAGGGCTTATGACCGCAGACGGGACGCCCTGTTTGAATTTTTCGGGCACAATAAAGAAGCTAAAACCGCCAAAAGGGAGTTGAGCGATGAACCGAGTAAAGCAATTCATACTAATATCAGCCTCACTGGGCTTTATGGCGTGTACAAATGCTGACAGCCCTGAACCGCAAAATAATCCCATCGCAACAAATACAGAGGCCAATAGTCAAACTGGTTCGCCCATGCATGATAGTTGGGGACCTGAAATAACTGAGTATATGCCTCAGCCCGCAATCCTGGTCTTTTCTAAAACAAATGAGTGGCGTCACAATGAAGGCATAGCCGGGGGCGATCATTTCTTTGTTAGTTTGGCGCGGGAGAAAGGCTTCGGCATTTACACCACAGCCAATGGCTCCGTATTTCATCCCGACACGCTGGCCCGTTTCAAGGTCGTCGTTTTCAATAACATGACGGGCGATACTTTGAACAAGGAACAGGAAAAGGCGTTCCGAAACTGGCTTGAAAATGGTGGCGCTTGGATGGGGCTACATGGGGCCGGCGATAGCTCTCACATGGATTGGGATTGGTACCAAAACGAGCTGATCGGACCAACTTTCATTAGCCACCCAATGGCACCGCAGTTTCAGGACGCTCGGGTTGTCAATCTCGCTCCAGAGCATCCAATAATGGCAGGAGTGCCGACAGATTTCATCCATAATGACGAGTGGTATACCTTTGACAGCACGGCCCAAAGCCATGGGCACACGCCTTTGGCAGGATTGGATGAGACGACCTACAGCCCTCGCAATACGGTTTACGGCGTTGAAGATTTACGCATGGGCGAAGGGGCCATCAACCACCCGATTATCTGGAGCCATTGTCCTGGCCAGGGGCGCGCTTTTTATTCAGCGATAGGCCATTTGGAAACGAATTATAATGATCCCAATTACGCCCGCATTCTAGACAATGCTTTTGACTGGGTTAGAGGAAAAACGGATAAAAACGGGACAGCCTGCCCAGAGAAATAATCAAGTTTTTTTGCGGTCGTTATCGATAAAGCGGAATAGACCTTCTTGCGCCGTCGAGGCGATTAGACGCCCAGCATCCGAATAAAAGCTGCCCCGGTTAAAGGTGCGCGCGCGACCTGAGCGAGGGCTATCCAGATAATAATAATTCCAATCATTGACGTTCACATTGCCATGAAACCACATGGCATGGTCGAGGCTGGCGCCCATCATTTTTCCTGTAAAAAATCCTTCTCCGTGAGGGCGGATACCGGTGCTCATGAGGGCTTTATCGGAGATATAGGCCAGTAATGTCATATGCATGACCGGATCATCCCCCACGTCCGGATGGACTTTGAACCAAAAGCCATGTTTGGGCTCATATTTTCCTGGGTTGAGAAGATCGCCCAAAAATGGCGAGCGCAGCTCTATAATATCTTCCGGGAAGATCAGGTAATTGGAGCGAATTTTACGCGCGACTTCTTCGGAAACGGTTTCCGCCAATTCGTCGACGCGTTGATTATCAGATTTAATACCGTCTCGGGACGGCACATCTTCGGGAAGGTCAAACTGATGAGACGGGCCGTCTTCGATGCGGTGAAAAGAAATAGAACTGTTAAAAATCGCCTCACCATTTTGACGGGCGACGACACGACGGGTTGAAAAGCTTCGCCCGTTACGGATCGGGTCCACCTCATAAATGATTGGCTTGTCTTGATCGCCGGGCCTAAGGAAATATCCATGCAGGCTGTGCGGGACTTTGTCTTCGTCAACAGAGCGATACCCGGCATTCAGACATTGCGCCAAAACCTGCCCCCCAAAGACGCGCTTTAATCCCAAATGGATAGACGCGCCCTTAAACAGGTAACGGTCAATTTGCTCCACATGCAATGAATTTTTGAGTTCGTCCCAAGTAAACATGAGCGCGGTGTGACATGTTTAGACATGGTCTTCAAGAGAAGAGCGCCCGCACCTTTGCATGGGAGCTATTTCTTGGAGACAGATTCAATCCAAGGGTCATGCGCTTTACATAAACCGGCTTCGCAACTCACTGTGACCTTACTGATGTCACCCGTATAGGGTCGGCATTTCGTGACCATCCGTCGTTGCTCGGAAATGAATTCTGCGCAAGCCAGGTAAGCTTTATTCGCTGTATCCGGATTGCAAGACACCTCGATAAACCACGCAATCCGAATCTCGTTGGCAGGTTTTTGTCGCCTCTAACCGCCAATATGTCGGAGGTTTATTGTCGACACCTGCAAGCTGCTCGCAAGAGACCTCCGCCAGTGTCGGCTCCTCCTCCTGACATCCGGCCACCAGCAAGGGCAGCCAAAATAGACAAAACCAATACCTATTCACCACTCAAGCGATCCACTTCGCGCACCAGTTCCAGGAACTCCGCACGGTAACCGTGCTCGTCTTCTCCCTGTGCATCAGAAGCCATACGGGCAATTTCCTTGTAACTGAATTCTGAGAGCTGGCTGTCACCTCTGAGCTTTTGACCAAACGCGGCTACGGCTGTGGCAAAGCGCATATCATCAGCGGCGCGACCCAGGCGGCGTTCGTTATCCGGGCCAATGGGGAAAGTTTGCAGCGTGCTCTTATCCGCTTTGGGCAATTTGTGCCGGATTTTGATAAAGGCAAACTCATCAGAGCCTGTATCCGTTGGCAACTCGGCTCGGGCATAGCGCAGGTCGTCGACATTAGTTTTGGACCCGACAGGCGTCAGCTCATAAATCGCTGTCACCGAGTGACCGGAATTGATATCTCCGGCGTCCACTTTGTCATTGTTAAAGTCTTCGCGTTTCAGGGCGCGGGTTTCATATCCGATCAAGCGGTATTCGGCGATGGTGGCCGGGTTGAACTCGACCTGGATTTTCACGTCCTTAGCGATAGGGATCAGCGCACTGCCCGCCTCATCGGCGAGGACTTTTTTAGCCTCGGAGAGACTGTCAATATAGGCGGCGACACCATTTCCGTTTTGTGCCAGGGATTGCATCAGCGCGTCATTATAATTGCCACGCCCAAAACCCAGCACTGAAAGGAAAATACCGCTTTTGCGCTTCTTCTCAATAAAGCGCTTCATCTCATCCGGCGACGAGAAGCCCACATTAAAATCACCATCAGTGGCTAGGATCACCCGGTTGACACCGTCTTTGTCGAAGCTTTCCTGGGCCTTTTCATAGGCCAGCTCAAGGCCTGCCGCGCCCGCGGTTGAGCCCCCGGCCTGAAGGCGGTTGAGCGCGCGTTTGATTGTCCCCGTTTCACTGGCTGGTGTCGGTTCCAGCACCGTTCCCGCACTGCCCGCATAGGTTACAATCGAAACAGTGTCGTCTTCATCCAATGTTTCCAGCAAGAGTTTAAAGCTGTCGATCAAGAGCGGCAATTTCTTGGCCGAGCGCATAGAACCGGATGTATCAATCAAAAAGACGATGTTACTGCTCGGCGTCTCACTGGCTGGCGGCACA
>JAHDBU010000129.1:2140-4890 GCA_020630275.1 Hellea sp. | reverse complement strand
GGGTGGTAGGTGCACCACAGGGCGGCCGTCTCTATGTTTAGCGCCTCGATCCAACCGAGAGAACAGGACAGATTGGTCTGAATGGAAACGCGCTCTACATGGGGCATATGGCTGAGGCGGACCATTGCCTCTTGATAGGGCTTGCGGATCAGCGCCTCGCCCCAGGGGGTGAACAGGATTTTCAACTTGGATTGACGGGTTTCTGCCCAATCGACAAAACGCGCCAGATCGGCGGCGTCCTGTGTTAGGGTCGCCTTGTCATCCACGCGCTTGGCAAAGGGGCAGTAGTGACAGTCATAATTGCAGCCCGATAAACGCCCGCGATATTTAATGGACAGGCTCATGACCAGGCATAGGCTTTCATACTGTCGGCAACGGCCTCAGAGATTAGAAACGGTCCCATGGCATCAGAGCGCTCCAGACCCAATGATGTAGGGCTGATATGGGTGGAGGTTTCCGTGAGATAGCCCTGCGCGAGTAGCACGCCAAGCTCAGGGATATCTTCCTCAGCCTGAGACCCGAAGCGCGCAACATACGCCGCCTTGTCCAGACCCTCTATGTTGAGGATGGATTTGATCACATAGCGCCGACGCTTTTCCGTTTCCGAGAGCTGTATACCGTAGCGAATTTTTGAGAAATCCTCTGTGCCGCTATAGGCCTCAATGATGGATTTGATCGCGGACCGGCCGACCGCATATTCCGAGGAATAATGGACGCTGTGGGTATAGGAGCGGGCACCCGCGCCGAGGCCGATCATGCCGTCCTCCTGACAGCTGTAATGGCTGGCCGGGAGGGCGCCTCTCACAAAACGGCGCATGGAATATTGCGTATACCCGGCCTCCAGCAACAGATCGCGGGCCGCCCGGTAATGGCCTAAGCGCTGCGCGTCCCAGTCTTCATTCGCTTTGGCTGCCCCTCTTTTGGAAAGACCGGTGAGCGGGCGAATGTAAAGCGGATAGATGAACACTTCCTCCGGCGCCCATCTCAGGGCCTTCCGTACATCCGCCTCCACGTCAGCAACGTCCTGCCCCTGTGCCCCGTAAATGAGATCAATGTTGAGGGCCGCCTGACTCAGTTCGCGAATATGATCGAGCGCAGTGATGGCGTCACTCGTGTGGGCCGGACGCCCCATGGCCCGCAGGAAGAAATCCGAAAAGCTCTCAATACCGATACTGATGCGGGAAACGTTATGGGCCTCCATGATTTTAAGGCGATCGGGCGTCGTGCGGCTGGGCGAGGATTCGACGGATAGAGACCGGTCTGCGCCCGATATCTCTTCTAGGATTTCAAATAGCCGCGCCAGCTGCGCAGGCTCGAGGAAAGTCGGCGTGCCGCCCCCAATAGCCACTTCGGCAAAGCGCGCCTCCGGCAAGTGCTCGCGGATGCTCTGCGCCTCACGGGCCATGGCCGTCATATAGGCGTCGACGGCGTCGTCCTTGGCGCCGGTCATCGTAAAGAGATTGCAAAAGCCGCAGCGCATTTCGCAAAAGGGAATATGAGCATAGAGAAAAAGCACGTCCTGGTTTTCCCCAAGCCAGACCGTTTCGAGGTCCAACGGCGCATCGAAAACCCGGTAAGCGGTCTTGTGGGGATAGGCATATAAATAGCCGCTATAAGGCGAGAGATTGCTGAGCCTGTCCTGACGGGTTGTTGACACTGTTCACTTTCATTTGGCGGATGCCCTGCCTAAAACATTGTCATAACACCAAAGCCCACATCAAGTTTAATTTGTTGCCATTGTGCTTTGGCCTGAATTTATGTCATAATTCACGGGCACAGATTTATGATGGGGAGTTTATCTTGAAACGACATTTGCATTTTAAAGACGAAAAGTCCGACAAGTTCTGGAAGATCGAAGTCAGCGGCAATACCCATACGGTCACATATGGTCGTTCGGGGACCAATGGTCAGTCCAAGACCAAGACATTTGACGATGCGGGCCTGGCCCAAAAGGACGCTGAGAAGCTGATCAATTCCAAAATTAAAAAGGGCTATGCAGATGTTGGGGATGTGCCCGTTGCTACCGCCAGTGCGGCCCCCACTTCAACACCGGCTTTTTCAGCCCCAAAGGCCGCCAGCAGCCGAGCCGAACCGGCGCCGCTCACGGCCAAGCCCGTTGTCGAATATGTGCACGGGCAACCCTTTGATGTTCTGACCTCAGCGCCCAAAATCGTGGCCAATCCTTATGAGGATAATGCCAAGCCGTGGGCTGAAAAGTTTGAGGAATTTCTAATGGTACAGGACGTCTCTGCTACCACGCATTTTGTAGGCGGCATGGCCGGCGAGGCCTATGAGGAACCCAATACGAATATCATTCTTAATAGCCTGGTCGAACATAGGGCGGCGCTGCCTAATCTTGTCTCACTCTATCTCAATGATATTGAAAGCGAAGAGAGCGAGCTGTCCTGGATTGTTGAAGGGGACCTAACGCCTGTGTGGGAACATTTCCCCAATCTGCGGGAATTTAAAGTGCGCGGATATCCAGGGGAAATGGGACAAATTTTCATGCCCTATCTGGAAAAATTCACCATTGAATGTTCCGGTATGAAAAAAATAAATGTGGAGCAACTCCTAAAGGCGGACATGCCCAATCTGACCCATTTGGATCTATGGATAGGAACAGATGCATATGGCGGCGAAACAGATGCTGGGGATTGGGACGCTCTATTGAGCGGCAAAATCTTCCCCAAGCTGAAATATCTTGGGCTGCGCAATTGTAGCTATGCTGATGAACTCGCTAAAGTCGTCGC
>JAHDBU010000129.1:0-2040 GCA_020630275.1 Hellea sp. | reverse complement strand
CACACCACCGCCTGCGCAAGAGGTAACCGAAGAGATCGTCGTGCCTCGAACCGAAGTGGATTACGCCAATGTACCACTCATAGCTGGTGCCTTTGGTCCGACTGTAAGTTTGGGCGGACAGGAAGACCCTTATGAATATGATGATGAGGAGTGGCGCTACGTGGCTTACGGAGAGTAATGCGCTTTGGCCTGTTAAGCGGCCTCGGACCCCGGCTAGACGGGTTCTCCGCCGCTCTCACATCGCGGGGCCATCCGGCCCCGACTCATCTGACCTATGAACAGTTTATCGCTGATCCAGAGTCGTTGAAGGACATTCTGGAGCGCGTTGATATCTTACGCATCGACAGTCCGGGTGGCGGCTATGATATCTGGAAATGCTTTGCCGACTATGTGGACTTGCCCACGACCGGTTATGAAAAACAGCACGGGCAAATTTATACGCAAGCGCCTTTTGTGCAGGGGACTTATCAGGCCATAAAGTCCGCCTCTGATATGGCTGCGACACAGGACGTGACGTGTATGGTAGATCCGGAAGCCGTGAAGTGTTTCATGGACAAGCAGGCGGCCCATGAATTGTGCTCCGGCACGATTACCATGCCTGAACGGCTCCCAAGTATATCCAGCTGGGCTGATCTGGACCGAACCATGAACGCCAAAGGCCTCACGCGGGTTTTTATGAAGCTGCGCTATGGCTCGGCCGCCTCGGGGGTGATAGCCATTGAGACAAAAGGCTCGCGTCTGAGGCTCTGGACCTCAGTTGAGCGGGTCAAGGGCGCGTCCGGCGCCTTTCTGTTCAACTCCCTCAAAATCAGGAAATATCTGGATGATGATGCTCGCCGTCTTATTGACCAAGTGGCTATGATGGGTGTGCATACGGAGCGCTGGATTCCCAAATTGCGGATCGATAACAAGCCCTGTGATCTGCGTCTGGTCGTGGTCGGCGGCGAGCCCGTCCACAGGGTTGTCAGATGTTCGGGCACACCCCTGACCAATCTGCATTTGGGCAATGAACGGATGAGCGCAGAGGCTATGCGCGAAATTTTGTCCGAAACGGTTTGGGCAGAGATATTGGATATGGGCAAGAGAGCCGGAGCGCTCTTCCCGAAGCATCTTTGCATTGGGATCGATATTGCCGTTCACAAAGAGACCCGCAACCCCTATCTGCTGGAGATAAATGCGTTTGGGGATCACCTCAACCGGGTTTATTATGACGGGCTCGACCCCTATGAATATCAAATCCGCTATCTGGAGACAAAGTTTGCTTGACGCCAAAGACCATCTCGGCACGCGCGACGTGTTGTTTATTACCTTTGACACGCTGCGTTTTGACGTGGCGCGGGATGCCATGGCAGCGGGTCAGACGCCGTTTCTGAAATCACTCCTGCCCGGCGGCGAGTGGGAGGCCCGCCATACACCCGGCAGTTTTACCTATTCCGCCCATCACGCCTTTTTCGCCGGCTTTCTCCCGACCCCAGATGTGGGCGGCAAACATGAGCGCCTCTTTGCCCTGAATTTCCCTGGGAGCGAGACGACAGGCTCCCGAACGCTCAGCTTTGATGCGCCCAATATCATCGACGGCTACCGGGCTCATGGCTATCAAAGCCTGTGTATTGGTGGCGTGGGGTTTTTCAACAAGCTGACCCCGCTAGGATCGGTTCTGCCGGACTTGTTTGACCACAGCGCCTGGCAACCCGGTTTTGGGGTCACGGATAAAGCTTCCCCGCATAACCAGCTTTCTTATGCAGCACGGTTTTTGGCAAACCTGCCCGAAGACCAGAGACTGTTCTTGTTTATCAACCTATCGGCGCTCCATCAGCCCAATTGCTTATATGTGGACGGCGAAACCCGAGATAGCCCGGCCACGCAGCAGGCAGCTATGGCGGCGGTCGATGCGGCCCTGCAACAGGCGGCGGCCATCTTTGAGAAACGCTCATGGCTCTGTATCTTTACGTCTGATCACGGCACGGCTTACGGCGAGGATGGATATAATGGTCACCGCCTCGCCCATGAAACCGTCTGGCAAGTCCCTTATGCGGAGTT
>JAHDBU010000128.1 GCA_020630275.1 Hellea sp. | reverse complement strand
TTGTGTCGCGCTTTAAGCACCCCGACCACATCGGCTAGATCAATATCTCGCGCCCGTAACACCACCATTAGGTGATAGAGCAGATCTGCGGCCTCACCTTTCAGTGCGGTATCATCTTCATCGACGGCGGCGAGCGCGATTTCTACACCTTCTTCGCCGACCTTTTGCGCAGCTTTACGCAGAGGGCCTTGAAGGAGCTTGGCCGTATAGCTTGAAGATGGATCCGCGGTTTTACGGCCTTTGATCAAGGCTTCCAAATAGGATAAAAACCCGAGATCTGAAACGACGTCATCCCCAAAACAACTCTGCGTGCCCAGATGACAGGTTGGCCCTTTAGGATTGGCGAGCACCAACAAAGTGTCATGATCGCAATCGGCTTTAATAGAGACGAGCTCCAGATAGTTTTCGCTGGTTTCACCTTTGGTCCAAAGACGGCTTTTGTTGCGCGAGAAAAAAGTGACTTTGCCGATTTCCAATGTTCTTTCAACAGCATCCCTGTTCATATAGCCGAGCATAAGGATTGTGCCGGATGCGGCGTCCTGCACGATAGCGGGCACCAAGCCATTGCCTTTGGCGAAATCAATAGTGTCGATTTTGAGGCTCATAACCTAACCTCTATGCCGCTCTCTTTCAAATTTCGTTTGAGATCCGGAATGGCGATGATGGATTTGTGAAACACACTGGCGGCCAGGGCTCCGTCTACATTGGCTTTTTTGAAAACATCCCGGAAATGTTCCGGTGCCCCGGCCCCGCCCGAGGCGATCAACGGCACAGGACAAACTTTGCGTAAGGCAGAAAGTTGCGGGATGTCATAGCCTTGGCGAACGCCGTCCTGATTCATACAATTCAGCACGATTTCGCCAACGCCGCGCTCGATGACTTCTTTGGCCCAGTCGAGCATTTCGCGGCCCGTTTCGCGCATTTTATCCGGGTCGCCTGTGTGCGATTTCACGCGGTAAACCTTACCATCGAAAAAGCTATCAATGCCAGAAACAATACATTGCGTGCCAAACGCGGCCACCAATTCGTCGATAAGCTCTGGCCGGGCCAAAGCCGGGGAATTCACTGAGATTTTGTCGGCCCCGGCCGAGAGGCGCGCGCCAGCCGCTTCCACGCTGTCAATGCCGCCCGCCACGCAGAACGGAATGTCGATCTCGCTGCTGATGAGGCTGATCCATTCAGGGCTAACCGTGCGGTCATCCACCGATGCTGTGATGTCATAAAAGACGAGCTCATCAGCACCCTCATCCCGGTAGCGCATAGCGAGCTCCAATATATCGCCGACGTCTTCATGATTGCGAAACTGCACGCCTTTGACGACGCGCCCATCCCGCACATCCAGGCAAGGAATGATACGTCTCGCTAACATGCTATGGCCTCTTCGAGGGTAAAGTTATTTTCGTAAAGGGCTTTACCGATGATGATGCCGTGGGGCTTGAGTTTCTTAAGCGACTTCACATGGGCCAGCGTGCCGACCCCGCCAGACGTGATCAGGTTCAGAGATGGGTATTCATCGCGGATCATTTTATAGAGCTTTTCATTAGACCCTTTTTGGACGCCGTCTTTATCAATGTCAGTGACAAGCATGGTTTCCAGCCCTGATGGGCCATATTCATTCATAAGCTGCCACAGACTTTTTTCGCCTGTTTCTTTCCAACCATGGGAGGTTGGATAGGGCACACCTTGCGCGTCCATTTTTACGTCAAGCGCGAGGACGATTTTATCTGGGCCCAGATCTTGTATCCAACGGCGGATCAATACTGGTTCTTTGAGGACCAAAGACCCAATCACGACCCGTTCGATCCCGCCTTGCAACAATCGATCAATCTGCGCCCGTTCTCGAATGCCGCCACCGGTTTGAACTCGAAGACCACTTTCCTGTGCGATCCGTATTATCAAATCTGATTGCTCTGCCTTAGCATTTTTCGCCCCATCCAGATCCACCACATGAAGCCATTCGGCACCCGCCGCTTTGAAGCTCTTGGCGACCTCGATCGGATCAGCGTCATAATTTGTACGCTGATTAAAATCACCTTTTAGCAGGCGCACACAGCCGCCATCCATCAGGTCGATAGCCGGGAAAATTGAAGTCATAATTCCAACTCCAAGAAATTCTTCAAAATCTGCGCGCCGACCTTAGAAGACCGCTCCGGGTGAAACTGACACCCCATGACATTGTCTTTGCGGGCCACGGCTGTAAATGGGCTGCCATAGTTACAGGCTGCCATCGTGTATTGTGACAGCGGCGCGCCATATGAATGGACAAAGTAGGCATAGTCACCGGTTTGAATGTCGTTGAGTAATGGGAAATCCGTCAGCGGATGCAGCTGATTCCATCCCATATGAGGTGACGGAAGATCTTTAGTATCCAGCGCACCCACATGCCCAGGAATGAGCCCAAGACCTTCAATAATCTCACCACCCTCTTCGAGAGTTTCGTACAAAAGCTGCATGCCCAGACAGATCCCGATCATGGGTTGGCGGACCTGCTTAAGAATAGAGATCAGGTCTTTGCGGCGAATATTGTCCATAGCAAAGGGAGCGGCCCCGACACCGGGCAAGATCAATTTTTCAGCTGTCGCAATGGTCAAAGGCTCATCGGAAATAGTCGGTTCGGCCCCCAGACGTTCAAAAGCAAATTTGACGCTTGAGAGATTGGCACAGCCCGTATCGATAATCACCAGGCTCATTTAGATCACACCTTTAGTGGACGGGATATCTGTCGTCGGTCCACGGGAAATAGCTGGACGCAAAGCCCGCCCGACACCCTTGAAACAGGCTTCGATCATGTGGTGCGTATTATCACCTTTGACATCGATCTGGATGGACGCACCCAGGGCTTGGGAAAGAGACAAAAAGAAGTGCGGACACATCTCAGCGGCGAACTCACCCACAGCTTCCGACGGGAATTCTCCGTTGAAAACAAAGGCAGGTCGTCCAGACAAATCAATGGCAACTTTGGCCTGAGTTTCGTCCATTGGCATGACAAAACCATAACGTCCAATCCCGGCCTTATTCCCGAGCGCTTTTTTGAGCGCCGCGCCAAAGGCCAGAGCCGTATCCTCGACAGAATGGTGACTGTCGATGTGTAGATCGCCAACGCACTTCAACGTTAAACCCATACCGCCATGTTTGGCGATTTGCTCAAGCATATGATCAAAGAAGCCAAGCCCGGTTTCAATACTCACATTGGAGGGATCATCCAAATTCACCCGGACCGAAATATCCGTTTCCTTTGTAGTGCGGAATTCCTCGGCCACGCGTTCGTCTTTGCTGTTTTGGGTCGTAATGCCCAGAGCCGATAAAAGCAGATCATTTTCTTCGGGCATACCAACAGAAATGCGGAAATGGTTTGGAATCTTTGACCGGAAATCGCGGATTTTGATATTGAAGCGCGACAAAGCTGAGAGCAGCTTATCCTCGTCTACCGTCTTCAAAAGGATGAAATTCGCGTCACTCGGATAGATAGTTTCGATCATTTCACATTTTGGCAGTTCGGCCAAAAGACGCGTCCGTTCGCTTTGCCAGATCGCCATGCGCGAGTCGTGTACGGCCATAGCGGAAGGTGCTAGTGCTTTCAAAACGGCCTGCTCCACTGGCCTCGGCACTGGATATGGCGGCAGGACTTTGAGCATGAGATTGATGATTTCCACATTGGCCAGCGCCACGCCGGCGCGGACACCGGCCAGACCGTAAGCTTTGGACAAAGTCCGGGTCAGAACCAGATTGCGATAATCTGGCAGGAGATCGCTCAAACTGCCCTCCGGCGAAAATTCCACATAGGCCTCATCCACGAGAATTAGCGTATCTGGATTAGCCTGACAGAGCGAGATGACGAAGTCTCGAGTGATAGAATTCCCCGTTGGATTATTGGGCGAGCATAACATCACGACTTTGACACTGTTCTCAATGAGCGCTTTTTTTACCGCGGCCTCGTCGACGTCGTAATTGTCTTTGAGCGGAACTTTCACAATGCCCGCGCCTTGTACTTGCGCGGCAATATCAAAATAGCCAAAACTCGGTGGACAGATCAAAACACTATCCCGTCCAGCTTCGCAAAAGGTTCGAAGCAATACATCCAAGGCTTCATCGGCCCCTCGTCCAAGCATGATACTCTCAGCCGGCAGGCCATACAGTCCGGCCAGACGTGTCATCAGTGCGGGCGGCTGTTGAGCCGGATAGCGGTTATATGCGCTTTCGCGCGGCCCGGCCGGTGGTGGGGACCACGGGCTTTCATTAGCGTCCATATGCAAAGCATTTGTGGACGCCCCGCGCGCACTATAGGCTTTAAACCCGGCAATCACCGGGCGGGCGATAGCATTCGCCCATTTGAAATCTTCACTGCTCATTGAGGACCTCCAATCTGTAGGTCACCGCCCGCTTATGGGCATCCAGCCCTTCCATCTCCGCAAGGGTTTCCACCGTCGGTCCCAACTTACGCAGACCGTCCGCTGTCAGTCTCTGGAAGGAGACAAATTTAAAATAACTCTCAAGCGTGACACCGCTATAATTGCGCGCCGCCCCAAATGTCGGGAGTGTGTGATTGGTGCCGCTGGCATAGTCGCCGACACTTTCCGGCGTCCACGGCCCTATGAAAACTGAGCCCGCATTGACGATGGTTTCAGCCAAGAACTCCGCGTCGCTATTTTGTAGTATGATGTGCTCGGGAGCATATGTCTCGATGATATCCTGAACATCCTGTCTGTCACTGGCAATGATCATGCGCGACCCAGCCATGGCTTCACGCGCAATATCCGCTCTCGGCAAATCTAAAAGTTGCCGCGCGATCTCCTCAGAAATCGCACTCGCCGTTTTCTGATCATTGACGACACAAATTACTTGCGCCATCGTGTCGTGCTCCGCCTGTGATAACAAGTCAGACGCGACAAATACGGGATTGGATGTTTGGTCCGCGACGACCATCGCCTCTGACGGGCCTGCTGGCAAATCGATGGCCGGACCACCGGGGAATT
>JAHDBU010000127.1 GCA_020630275.1 Hellea sp. | reverse complement strand
CCCTGGACCTACTGATTAAAAGTCAGTTGCTCTACCAGCTGAGCTACGGGCTCCTCTTGCAAGGAGCGGGTTACTTAGTGTCGAGATATGTCAGGGTCAAGCCTTAAATTTGGCCAATGTTAGCATTTATGACGCACCGTAATTCTGTACAAAATTCGATCGAAATGTCTCAAAACGCTGTTCCACGATCGCCAGACGCATCCTGGCCATTAGATCTTGGAAATAGGCAATATTATGCCAGGAAAGAATCATGGCCCCCAACAATTCACCACTTCGGATCAAATGATGTATATAGGCTTTGGAATAGTCCTCACTGGCAGCACATCTGATGTTGGCGTCTAGAGCGGTCTCGTCTTCAGCAAACCGGGCATTCTTAATATTATATGGCCCACTATCGGTCCAAACCTGACCATGTCTTCCCGAGCGTGTTGGGATCACACAGTCAAACATATCTACACCACGATAAACAGCCTCAACGAGATCGATAGGCTTACCTACTCCCATTAGGTATCGGGGCCTATCGAGCGGCAAATGAGGCGTGGTCACATCCAAAGTCTGGCACATCATTTCGTGTCCTTCTCCGACGGCTAGCCCCCCGATGGCAAATCCTCCGTAGCCTCCATTTACGCTTTGAGAAACGCTGGCTTCAGCACTTTGTCGTCGCAACTCAGGGTGCGTAGACCCTTGAATGATAGCAAACAAAGTTTGATCCTCCCTTTCCCCAAACGCCCCTAAGGATCGCTCCCCCCACCTTAAAGACAATTCCATAGACTCCTTTGCACGATCGAATGTCGAAGGATATTCCGTGCACTCATCGAATTGCATAGAGATGTCGGCTCCTAGCAAATCGGCCTGTATTTCTATGGATCTTTCGGGAGTTAATACATGCTTAGACCCATCAAGATGACTTTGAAATGTGACGCCCTCTTCCGTAATTTTCCTCAACTTTGAAAGAGACCACACTTGAAATCCGCCTGAATCTGTTAAAATCGGCCCCGACCAACCAGAAAACTTATGAAGCCCTCCCAATGATTTCAAACGCTCAGCACCCGGACGAAGCATCAAATGATAAGTATTGCCTAGAATAATATCTGATCCGGCGGAGCGGACCTGATCCATATAAACTCCCTTAACCGTCGCGGAGGTTCCAACCGGCATAAAGGCTGGTGTTCGAATACTACCTCGAGGCGTAATCAATCGACCCGACCTAGCCTGTCCTTCTGTAGCGTCAATGTGGAATGGGAAGTGAGCCATATTAATTTGTCCAAATCAAACTGGAGTCCCCATACGAGTAAAATCTATACCCTTCTTTCAAGGCATGAGCATAGGCGTTTTGCATTGTATCAAGACCAGCTAGAGCACAGACAAGCATGAATAGACTGGAGCGCGGCAAATGGAAATTGGTCATCAATCCGTCGACAACCCGAAATTTATATCCCGGCGTAATGAAAATATCAGTTTCTTCGGCTTTAGGCCTGAGGTCTCCAGATCTTGCAGCGCTTTCCAAAGCTCGTAAAGACGTAGTGCCAACCGCTATAACCCGCCCTCCTTCGGATTTAACCTGATTGATCTTGTCACAGCTCTCTTGTTCAATGGAATACCACTCATGATGCATGTGATGATCTTTGATATCATCTGTTTTTACGGGCAAAAATGTGCCGGCCCCGACATGCAAAGTCAGCTTTGTAGTATCTATACCCTTTCGTGACAATTCGGCGAGCAGGCGGTCTGTAAAATGCAGCCCAGCTGTCGGCGCAGCGACCGAGCCAGTCTTCCGGGCATAAACCGTTTGATAGTCCTCAATATCGCGCGCATCAACAGTTCGCTGACGGCCAATATAGGGCGGCAAAGGAACTTCACCGATATTTTGTACCGAGCGCATAAGTTTAGATCCTGATTGATTGAAAACCAGTTTCACATCTCCACCGTCGCGCTTGTCCTCTACCCGCGCTCTTAACTCTGCAGAAAAATGGATATCATCGTCCAGCTTCAACCGTTTCGCTGGTTTGACAAAGGCCCGCCAGGAATTCTCACCGACGGATTGATGTAAATTGACTCTTATTTGTACATCTCCACCTCCGCCCACGGGACGGGCTTTCCGTATGCCTGTCAATGCCGCTGGGAAGACCTGGGTGTCATTCAAAACGAGGAGGTCGCCCTTCCTGAGTAAGGACGGCAGATCATATACATGGTGGTCAGAAAAAACCATGTCCGCACCAACCTGAAGCATTCTGGCCCGGTCTCTGGGTGCAGCAGGCCTGAGCGCAATGGCGTCGTCAGGCAGATCAAAATCGAAGGCGGCCAGTTTCATGGCCGCGCTTCTAACTTTAATAGCGGCTTATTCAAGCAATATTGTTATTGGCTAACGGCTTTGACAATTTTACCCGGATAACGTGGCGGCTCGCCACGCGGAAGCGCGTCGACCAACTCCATACCCGATTCGACAACACCCCAGACAGAATACTGTCCATCGAGGAAACCCGCATCATCAAAGCAGATAAAAAACTGAGAGCTCGCGGAATTGGGATTTTGCGCCCGTGCCATGGAGCAGACGCCCTTTACGTGAGGTTCTTGCGAAAACTCCCCGGGTATTTTTACGTCAGCGCCGCCCATACCGGTTCCGTCTGGACAGCCACCCTGGGCCATAAAGCCATCGATCACACGGTGAAACGTCAGCCCGTCATAAAAGCCTTCATCCACCAGACGTGTGATTTGGGCACAATGTGCAGGTGCCAGATCAGGGCGGAGCTTGATGGTCACATCGCCCGTCTGACCGGTTTGCGTATCGATTGATAGAATGATTTTTTCAGCCATAATTTTTCCTATTTTTTGAGCCGTGACGGAATTTGTATATCGCAGATTTTCGACCGCTTGCCGTTTTGTTTTCTAAGCCAGTCTGAATAGGCGTAAATATCTTTAGTATCGGTTCGCAAGACTTCAACTGGAACGCGATCGCCTGTCGGAACGTCGGCAGCTATCTGAACTTTAACCATTTGGTCTGGCGTAAAATTCGGCTCACCGACGACGCCAATCTTAATCTTCGTCAACACATCATGCCCATGAATGGTCGCGCCCCAGATGGAGTATTCTGCATCCAAAGAGCGATATTCACTGCGCATCAGGAAGAATTGACTATTGGCCGAGTCTGGGATTTGGGTCCGCGCCATGGATGCAACGCCTTTGCAGTGCAGACCATATGAATTGATGGCGCCCTTTTTAGTCATGAAAAGTGTATCGTCTGATAGGGTCGCGATAGGGAGTGCTTTATAAAATCCGGTCACAGCATTTGACCCGTTTAATTTGCTCTTGAGGTCGCCCATGACTTGAACTGGCATGGAAGACGTGGCGCGGGAAAACGCGAATTCTGCTTTCAAATCCTCATATGGGGAATCGCCGGTCCCATCGCCTTTTGGATCGCCGGTCTGGTTCATAAATCCGTCGATAACGCGGTGGAAAACGACGCCGTTATAAAACCCTTCCCGGGCCAACTTTTTGATCCGCGCAACATGACCGGGAGCAATTTCCGGATAAAGCTCAACGACCAGGCGTCCATGGACTGTGTCTATATAAAGCGTATTTTCCGGATCAGGTGTTCGCCAGGCTGAGTCAGGTGCCGCGAATACTGGGACAGCCACAGGCGCTGCCTCTACTACCGTTTCGACAGCCTGCTGCGCAACTTCTTTAACTTGCTCATGGGATTGTACTTCGGCTTCCAACTTTTCTGTTACCGCGCCTTTATCTTGCGCGCAGGCCGATTGAAATAAGGCCACTGAACACAACAGGGCCAAAATAGTTTTTCTTGTCATGAATATTTTTCCTTAAGTCTCGTTGCGACTTCCGGGGTAACGAATTGAGAGACATCGCCGCCAAGACGGGCAATTTCTTTGACAAGCCGTGAGGCAATCGTCTGGTATTGTGGGTCCGCCATCAAGAATACAGTCTCTATATCCGGGTTAAGTCGATCATTCATACCAGCCATCTGGAATTCATATTCGAAATCCGAAACGGCCCGCAACCCGCGCACTATCATGCTGGCCCCACACTTTTCAACAAAGTGTATCAGTAAACCTTCAAAAGGGAGCACCTCTACGTCTATACGCTCACGAAAAGGCTCGACCACATGTTCGACCATCTCTACCCGCTCATCGAGGCTGAAAAGCGGGTTTTTATCTCGGTTGATCGCAACAGCGATAATCAGTTTATCGCAAAGACGGCTGGCCCGTTTCATGATGTCCAAATGCCCCAAGGTCATAGGGTCAAAAGTTCCAGGATAAAAGGCGACGCGGTTGCTCATACTTTGCTTATAGCGACGGTCAATAAGTGCGCAATAAAAAAGCCGCCCCCAATAAAAAAGCCGCCCCGGGTGGGGCGGCTTAAAATTCGCTGTGATGTCAGCCTAGTTACAGGCGTACATGTAGTTACCGCATGTTTTCATGAAGTGAACAACGGAACCGTTGGCACTCTGAATGCGGAAAGCCTGGCGGTCACGATCGTTAGACGGCAGGACTGAGTACTCATAGTGGTGAGCAGCGCCAAGACCCAACAGCCCGCGTGTACCGACTGGTAGCGTTTCTTCTGAGAACATAAACTCATTCGCGTCCTTGAAGCCGTTTGAATAGCCCATAGATTTGAACAGGTAGTTCAGATAAGCGCGGTCCGTTGCGTTAGCAGCATAACGGGCCTTCAACTTGTTGTAGAACTCAGTTGGTGTCAGACCGTGTGAGTCGCCAAACTCAGGCATAGTACCCAGGCGGCTCATTTGCTTCGGATTGCTGGAAACCGGCACGTTGAAGATAGCTACGTTAGACGGTCCACAATTGTTGTAAGCTTGAACAACAACGGGTTGCTCTATAACAACTGGGGCTGGACGTGGGCAGTAAGCCTGATCTGAAACGATTGTACCATCGTCACAAACGAATGACGGCGCAACTTCCACAACCGGCTCAGGCGGACAAGCGGACAGATCTGTCACGATGGTTTGTCCATCCCAGCATGTGTAGGT
>JAHDBU010000126.1 GCA_020630275.1 Hellea sp. | reverse complement strand
TCAGATCCCGTTTGCGGGATGACATGCACATCAAGCGGCAATTCCGTTGGCGCTCTACGGGGCGCGGGTTGAGTTTGGAGTTGCATAGCTCACCTCTCTTCCTATCCAAGAGATGGTGATGTTTTTTACGATTACGATTGGGCAGAAGGACGCAGTGCGACCAGATGGTACAAATTATAGCGCGGCGATTGCGGCGGCTAAAGCCACCAGGCTCATGCCGCCAATTTTTTGCGGGCTGTAGGGTGATGTGCCATAGCAAAACCGGACAAAATGCTCACAGTTATGGGTATAGGGATGATAGGCGCGACCGATTTGAGAGCGCGCGCGGGCCAGCACCCTTGCCGGATCTGCAGGTCGCAATTGCCCATGATTTTTAATTTGACGTCCTTCTGCAAAAGAGCGGACGCTTTCTTCGAAAACCCCGCCATTTTTTCGGGAATTTGAGATCACCCGGCCATGCTCTGTCATGATGCCTTCGTGGCGTACGGCGCCTACGCGCACACTGACAATATCTCCGGGTGAATACCACATAGGCGACTCCTTTCTGAAAATATTATCGTTTTTCGATAATATTTCAAGTATGGACCTCAGCCCCGCTTCTGTTTTTCAACCAGATTATGCAGACTCTGCAGGAATTTCGAGCGATCCGCGTGGGAAAACGGCTTGGGGCCACCAATATTTTCGCCCATCGCTCCCGCGCGAAGATCGGCCATAATAGCCCGCGTCGCGATGGCCGTGCCGATATTATCTTCGGTCCAAGGATCACCTTTGGGCGACAGGCCAGCCGCGCCCGCTTTCAAAATCCGATCAGCCAATAAAATATCAGAAGTGATAACCACATGCCCGGGCCCGCAATTCTCGGCAATATGATCATCTGCGGCATCAAATCCGTCAGTCACCATGATCCGCTCAATCAATGGATGGTTCATCACCCGCAGGAAATTATTGGCGACAACTTTGACCGGCACGTTGTGACGGATCGCGACTTTATAAGTCTCCTCCCGGACTGGACAGGCATCCGCATCAATCCAGATGATAACTTCAGGCATTTAAGATTTCATCCACCCAAACGGGCACAAGCTCACCCGCTTTGCCCAGACGGGTTTCATGGAAGAAGTAAGAGCCTTCGGATGGGTCCAGATTAATCTCCAGGGTCTGCTTATTTAGCCCTCTTGCCATTTGCACATATCCTGCAGCTGGATAGACGGCTCCGCTCGTACCGATGGAAACAAACAGATCGCAATTCAAAATATGCGCTTCGATTGTATCCATGAAATAGGGCATTTCACCGAACCAGACGATATCCGGACGGACTTTGCCTTTCGCGTCGCATTTCGGACAATGGCTTTCGAGGGTGAAGGCCTCGGCGCTCTTGAATTTCGTATCGCAGGCCCGGCACCATTGGGACAACAACTCACCGTGCATATGGATGATATTCTTGGCACCGCCCCGCTCATGCAGATCGTCCACATTTTGCGTCACAATCGTCAGCAAGCCGCCCTTCTCTAATAATCGCTGCTCTAACCTTGCGAGCGCTTCATGGGCGGGGTTTGGCTCGACGGTTGAGAGTTGGGCGCGGCGCGCATTGTAAAATGACAACACCAGTTCTGGATTAGCTGCGTAACCTTCGGGCGTCGCCACTTCATCGATGGAATGGTCTTCCCACAGGCCGCCCGTATCCCGGAAGGTCCTTATTCCGCTCTCCGCCGAGATGCCAGCACCTGTCAGGACAACAATGTTTTTGATTTTGCTCATAAGACCTATTATCCCAAATTCATGTCAAAACCAAAAGTCCTATTTGTCTGTCTTGGCAATATTTGCCGCTCTCCCACAGCCGAAGCTGTGTTTCGCTACAAGGCAAATGCCGCCGGTCTTGATGTGGGGATTGATAGTGCTGGCACGGGCGGCTGGCATGAAGGCGAGTTACCTGATGCGCGGGCGCGCGAATCTGGCGGTCGGCGCGGATATTCGTTTGCCGGACAAACAGCCCGGGCCGTGATAGATGAAGACTTTCTGGAGTTCGATCTCATATTGGCCATGGACCGACGCAATTATTCTGACCTTATTGCCAAGGCGCCCGGCACACAGGTTGGGAAAATCCGACTATTTCTGGATTTTGGATCAAGTGAGGAAAAGGAAGTGCCTGATCCGTATTATGGCGGCCCCGACGGATTTGAGCATGTTCTAGATCTCATCGAGGAGGCTAGTGACGGGCTGATTACCCACTTGCAACAATAACGTGACAAATCGCTCGTTACCCCCTATTGGGGCGCGCATATGACGATTCAAACTCTTAAAACGACAGAAGCGCTGGCGGCCTTCTGCGACAAAGCCCGAAATAAAGACTTTCTCTGCGTTGACACCGAGTTCATGCGCGAAAGTACGTTTTACTCTATCCTCTGTTTGATACAGATTTCTACGGACGAGGATGAGGCCATCATTGACCCACTTTCCAAGACTATGGATCTGGCTCCGCTAGGTGAACTTTTATTTGACGCGTCCATCACCAAAGTCATGCATGCCGCGCGCCAGGATTTGGAGATATTTTTTCATCATTTTGGTAAAGTCCCAACGCCGGTCTTTGATACGCAGATTGCAGCTATGGCCCTCGGCTTTGGCGATGCCGTCAGCTATCAAGCTTTGGTCAAAGGGCGGCTTGAGCAAGACCTCGACAAAGGTGCTCGATTTACCGATTGGTCCAAACGCCCTCTTTCCAACAAACAACTGAATTACGCCATGGGTGACGTAACCCATTTGCGGGATTTCTATCCGGGCATGGTCAAAGAGTTAAAAGAACGCAAACGTCTGGCCTGGGTTGAAGAGGAAATGCAGCCGCAAATGCAAGCCAGCCTTTATGAGAATAATCCGGAAGCCTCATGGGAGCGGTTAAAAATCCGACGTCCCAAGCGCGAGTATCTGGCCGTATTAAAGGCGGTTGCAGCCTGGCGCGAACGCAAAGCTATCGACCGGAATATTCCGCGCCGCCGCGTCCTCAAAGACGATGCAGTATATGATATCGCGCAAAACAAACCCCGCAATCTCAAAGCGCTAGCCGCGCTGCGGGGCGTGCCACGGGGGTTTGAGAAATCTGAAACCGCCAAAGTTCTGATCAAAGATATCAACTATGCGATGGATAATATTGAGACTTATGCGCCGCCGGTCCCTAAGGTTCAACACATGCCGCCCAATATCGGACCGACCGCTGAAATGTTAAAGACCTTGCTCAGACTGCGAACGGAATATGAAGATATAGCGCCGCGTCTTGTAGCATCGGCCAAGGACATCGAACAAATTGCAGCCTTCGGCCCCAAGGCTGATGTGCCGGCTCTCAAAGGGTGGCGACGAGACGTCTTTGGTGACGATGCTTTGAAAATGTTACGCGGTGAAATCGCTTTGAAACTGGACGGGCGAAAAGTTACGGCGTTCGAAACCTGATCAACCGCATCGAAGCGACTGCACCAAACCGTTTTCATCCAACTCTATCGTTAGGCGCGTATTATCAAAATCAATGGGTGCTACCAATGATCCCGGCGTTCGGATAGACGGGGCGTAAAGCGATTGGTTGGGCAGATAATCCCTAACCTCAATATAATCCGGCCCGATACCCAATGGGTCTTCTTGCTGATCAAAGCCCTCATTAAATGCCGGCTTAAGTACGCGTTTCGAGCCCGGCAGGCCAGGTATAAAAATCGCACCTTCTGGTTGCCCGATGAGACCTTGATAGAGCTGGGAACCACATGCGTCGGTTGCGGGTATCCGAGGTACAGGTGCAGGATTAAGATAAGCTGGCCTCACATATTGGCCCTGCGCCCGATTTGGGAAATTCTGCTGAGCATTTGTCGGACTCATCTGACACGCCGATAGAAACAACAGCATCGATATCGAAATTAGGCGAATCACAATGGTACTATCATGTGGTTCCACGTCCCAAGGTCAAGCAGCTGAGTGAGTAACTAGGCTTTCTTTTCCCAGCGACCTTGATCGTTTTGTTGCCAATATGAAAGATTGGCTCCGGCGTCCTTCAAGGCTTTCCATTTGACGCGCGCTTGCTGGACCATAGCTTCATTCCGTCCATCAATCATAACAATGCATCGGGACGTTTGATGATCGACCTCAATATTTGCCCCGTCGACTAAAAAAACACAATCATGGCCCACAGTGGATTGAGCTTCCGCTGATAGCACGATGGGTTGCTGATCTGCCATAGGTTCGTCATCACGACCGTGGGGCAGAAAGCTGTCGTCCTTAAAGGTCCACAGGAATTTATCCATGTGAGAAATACGGTCAGCTGGCATTTTTACCAGTGCCCGCCAGCCACGCGATCGTGTTTTATCCAAAAGCTCAGGCAAGACCCCCTCAAGCATGGAGGTCTCAAGATGGTAAAACCAGTACTCCGTCATTATCCTTCGAAGTTATCAGCGATCCAGTGGTTCAAGAGACGCACACCGTAGCCGGTCCCGAATGTGGTCTCACGCGGATCATGACGCTTATTCTTCATACCCGTACCCGCTACATCAATGTGGGCCCAGGCCGTGTCGCCGACAAAGCGCTGCAGGAATTGCGCAGCCGTAATTGAGCCTGCTTCACGCCCGCCGATATTTTTCATATCCGCATTGGGCGTATCCAGAAGCTTGTCATATTCCGGCAGGAGTGGCAGACGCCAGCTGCGCTCGCCTGAGGCCGCGGAAGCTGAGGCAATCTGTTCAGCCAGACCATCATTATTCGAAAACACACCGGCATGTTCATGACCCAGAGCAACAATAATTGCTCCCGTCAGAGTAGCCAAATTGATCATAGCCTGAGGCTTATATTTGGTGTTTGTGTAATGCAGCGCATCGGCCAATACGAGGCGGCCTTCTGCATCGGTGTTGAGCACCTCAATAGTCTGACCGGACATAGACTTAACAATATCACCCGGGAGTTGCGCGCGTCCATCGGGCATATTTTCAACCAGACCGATCACACCAATCACATTGGCTTTGGCTTTGCGTTTTGCCACACCGATCATGGCGCCGACAACAGCAGCCGAACCGCCCATATCGCCTTTCATATCCCACATGCCATTGCC
>JAHDBU010000125.1 GCA_020630275.1 Hellea sp. | reverse complement strand
AAAGCTCGCTCATATCACGGGTGAGAATGTCAATATCCGTCTTGCGACGATTAAGTGATTTAATCACTTTTTTAAAATTGGCACTGCGCTGTGCGATTTCAGAACGATCTGTAATCCGGCCATCGGTCACATCCAGCACTGCTTTGATGTCATCCAGCGTAAATCCGAGTCGCTTCGCTCGCAGGATTGAAGTCATGCGGATATGGTCAGCAGGTCCAAAAACCCGAGTCCCGGATTCGCGATCAGGGCTAATTAAGCCTTTATCTTCATAAAATCTTACGGCCCTGGGGGTAATTTCAAAAATGTCCGAAAACTCCCGGATAGACCAGGAAGCATCGGCCGATAGATTTTCCCCATTGAATGTCATGATGCGGCTCCTATATGACGTTGACGTTAACGTCAAGTGAACGAATCTGCGAATTTCAGTAATTTCGTTAACCTTTTTAACCCCGCATTAACCACAATCGCGGTCTATCTATAAAGAACTATAGCTGTGCCTGATGGTATGGCTGCGAGAGGGTAAGGGCAGGCTTGTCATATATGAGCAAACGTCAGACAAAATCGACACCGGATTCTAAGACGAAAACGTCAAACGGGACCAGGAAAACCGCCACGAAACGTGAAACCGTTGCGTCACTACGGGAGCATGTTGACTCAATCGTTTCACGATTGAAAACGGCTGATACTAATACGCGTAAAAGCGTTCGGTCCTTAGAGACAGCGATTTCAGCGTTGGAAAAACAGATTAAATCCCATCAAAAAATCGATCACGCTGAATTGTCGGAACGGGTAGATCAGCTAGCTTCGCACCTAACGAAATCTATCGACAACACCAAACGGGATATCGCATCCGATTTACGCTCTGCACTGGAAAACCCAACGGTTAGCGGTCTGGAAGCCGCTATTGAGCGCAGCGAGCAAAGACTGGCTGATACGGAAATGGCGCAGGCGCGAGCTTTGTCTAAGGTCAATAAGCATCTGGCAGACTTAGCTAGGGTGATCGACGCACGCTTTCGAAATCAAGAAGGCGAGACCAAGGAAAATGCTGAAAAGATCGCAGAGCTGGAAACGCAAATCTCTCAGAGCTACGATCGTATCTCACTTATTGAAAACTCAGCAGCAGATGCCATCCGTAAAGTCGGCGACGAAGTTGTCGGAACGGCGGAAACCTTTCAGAACAAACTTGAGGCCCAGAATGCTTCGCTGCGTGAACGTATCGCTGCCATTGCCGCCCGCACCAAAGAAGACTTCGATCAGCAAAGAACTGACCTTTCCCGTCGAATGGAAAGCATTGAAGACAGTCAGAAAAACCAGAGTAATTACATAGACCGGTCAATCTCTAAACTGGCGGCCCGTATTGACAGCCTCGAATTCGGTTTGTCACAACCTTCGGAGATGGTCGTTGCCCCACCGCCAATGATTCCACCTGCTACGCCTGAAACCGCTTTCGCACAGACGCCAGATACCTCCGGGGCCCCCGCACTGGATACCACGGCTCCGGCACAGGATGCCTTTGCGCCTATCTTAGAAGCCGATGAAGCCGATGACAGTTTTGTATTTCAGGATATCCCTGCCTCGTCGCCGGAAACCCCCTTACCAGCTCCCGCTGTTTTTGAATCACAACCGGCTTTCGATCCTCAACCCCAGGCCTATGCTGCGCAGACTGCGGCACCTCCGCCACCTTTGGCACCAGCCCAATTTACCGATGCAGGCAGTGATTTATCACCCCCACAGGAATATCAACCACAACCGCCACAATCTACAATGATGCCGCAGCATCAATATGTGGATCCTGCTCAGGCCGCACAAATGGCACAGCAAACCACTTACCAATCTGCGGCCTATGCTTATGATCCTCAGCAAACGGTCAATCCATACATGGAAACCGCGCCCCAACCAGCTGAATACACGCCGCCCGTCGAGTATAACCCAGGCATCACCGAAAACGACCTACCTTATGACAATCCAGGATATAGTGAAGACGGTCTGGAAGAAGGCTTGTCTCGCCCCGGTCACGTTACGGGTATCAGAGAAAAGAAACAACGCAAGAAAGGCGGTAAGAAACTTTTGGACAGCAGCGCTTTATCCAATCTGCCCATAACGCCGCGTAATCTCAAAGTTGCCGGACTGGCCCTAGCCGTGGCAACTGTGGGCTATCTAGGCTTGCGCAGTCTAACAGGTGGCGGATCTGAGGCGCCTCAACAAAACCCGATCGTCAATGCATCAGTTGGTCAAACTGTCAATACGGCAGGGACTATGCCGGTCGTGCCAGCCGGGACCCCTGGAAGTCAGATCAGTGTATCTGAACCCATCGGTAGCTATCAGGATAATGCTACGCCGCCACCGGAGACGGTCGCGTTTAAGGGCGATCAAACCCTAACCGAAGCTGCAGACGGCGGGAATGCCGTCGCCCAATTCCAATTGGGTATTTCTTATCTTGATGCAGGCCAAACCAAGAAGGGTCTGGATTATGTCCGTAAAGCAGCCAATCAAAATCAACCTGCGGCTCAATATCGTTTGGCCAAACTTTACGAGGCTGGAATTGGGGTGACAGCCGATCCGGATATGGCCCGTGAGCTGACAGAACGTGCTGCGCGCGCTGGCAATCGAATTGCCATGCATGATCTGGGACTTTATTACGCCGAGGGCCGAGGTGGTGTTGAACGCAACCTCACAACTGCGTTGACCTGGTTTGAAAAAGCCGCTGAACGCGGTGTCGTTGATAGCCAGTATAATCTGGGCATTCTTATGGGATCTACACCCGAAATTCCCACTGATATCGTTTCATCCTACTTCTGGTTTGGTGTGGCTGCGGCGCAAGGTGATCAATTCGCGGGCAATCAGCTGGAGAGCATGAAAGGGCAAATGAGCCCTGAACAATTGAAACAAGCAGAGGCCCGTCTGGCCAGTTTCAAACCTGTCGCTATCGACGAAGCGGCTAATGGCATTTTCCGGGAAGTTCCATGGTCCATGCCAGACCAACAAAATTTTTCGCCCACTTCCGATCTCGTCAGAGACGCGCAGTCTCTTCTGGGTCAACTAGGATATGATGTTGGTGTCGCCGATGGCGATATGGGTCCGAAAACCCGCACCGCCGTAAAAGCATTCGAGCGGGCGAACGGCTTACCGGAAACCGGTACCGTAACAGGATCGCTGGTTGATCGCCTAGAGGCTGCAGCCGGCGTTTAGATAGCCGCGAAATCTTTCAGGACTTGGGCGTGCTCTACGTCCTTGATCAAAACTTTGCAGCCAGGCAGGTAGAGTCGCGTATATTTCCCAAAGGCCTCAATCGCCGCGACCGTGCCAAGATCGACATCGAGCTGATTGCCTTCAGTCGTCGTATACCGTTTCAGGTTTTTGTTTTTTGAATGTTCCATACTTTGTTTTTCGAACCATAAGACTTGCCGGATCACTTTTCTTTGATTTAAGAGCCAAATATGGAAAAAGGCGAGATTTCAATCGGACTGGCGGAAACATCCAACGATATTGCGGCCGTGAAAGCAATTTTCCTCGAATATCTGGAGTTTATCGAAGATTTTCTATGTCAGCCTTTGGATTTTCAAGGCACTGAGAAGGAGTTTTCTACCTTTCCTGCTGTGTATGACTTTCTTCTTCTGGCCAAATTAGAAGGTGAGCCGGTAGCTGCCTGTGGTGTTAAAAACTTCAAGCCCGGTATTAGCGAGCTAAAGAGGCTTTATGCCCGTAAAGCAGGACGCGGGTTTAATCTCGGTGAGCGCCTGACAGTCGCCGCCATGGGTGAGGCGCGAAACCGAGGCTATCAGGATATGTACCTGGATACGGACCCAGGACTGACCCACGCCATTCGTATTTACGAGAAGCTCGGTTTCGAGGATATCCCCCGATATTATGATAATCCCATGGGCTGTTCGAAATACATGAAAATTTCACTTTAGACCCGCTTGCACCTTTTTTGAAACCATGTCACCAACTGCCCCATGACTGGGGATGTAATGGAAAAAATGTGGGCCTTGGCCCCCGCTTTTGTGGAAGGTATTCCGCAAGGCAGAGCTCTTGGCATCAAATTTGTCTCTGTTGATGTGGGGAAAGCCACGTTCGCTCTACCGTACTCCACGAAAATTATAGGCGATCCTGATAGCCGGGTTATTCATGGTGGAGCGATTACGACTTTATTGGATCAGGTCAGTGGACTCGCCGCCACGGCCGCTATCGTGAGCGAAGCCAATGATATCAATATTGCCAATGTCGCGACGCTCGACCTGTCCATTGATTATATGCGCCCGGCCACGCCTGGCGAAACGGTCATCGGGACGGCCACCTGTTACAAGACCACCCATCATATCGCCTTTGTCCGAGCCATAGCTCATGACGGCGATCTCAATGATCCGGTCGCTATGTGTCAGGCGACATTTATGATCACCCGCGCCAGACCCGCCAAAGAGGTCAAGACATGACCAAGGCGGAACTAGAACGCATCTTGACCAAAATTCCTTATGCCGGGTTTATCGGTGTGGAACCCATTGTCATGGACAACGAATTGACGATGGTTATGCGTTATAAAGAAACCAATATTGGCAACCCGTTTTTACCTGCCTTGCATGGCGGCGTAATTGGCGGCTTTATGGAAGTCTCGGCTATTGCCGGACTCATGTTTTCGGGGGATTACACCAAAGTCCCCAAACCCATTGGATTGAATGTGGGATATCTCCGTAGCGGTAAGCCGCAAGATACATTCGCCCGCGCCTCTATCGTGCGACAGGGCTCCCGCGTGGCCAATGTCCGGGTCGAGGCCTGGCAGGATGATATGGACAAGCCCATCGCCACTTTGATGGGAAATTACCTCACCGCTGATTCAAAAGGAAAATGAGTACCGTCCTGACCCGCCGTCAGGTCTTTGCCCAGAGCTGGCCGGTCATTTTGGCCAATGCGGCCATAGGCCTGGCAGGCATCGTCGACACTTTTGTGATTGGTCGCTTTGCGGCCGCATCTGCCATGGCTGGCATGGGGGCGGGTGCCGCCATTTACGGCTTTATCTATTGGGGCTTTGGGTTTTTGCGCATGACGACCGCGGGTTTGTCGGCGCAAGCAGCCGGGGCCGAAGATGAAAGCGCCATTCAATCCCATTTGTTTCGGGCCGTACCACTCGG
>JAHDBU010000015.1:15381-30066 GCA_020630275.1 Hellea sp. | reverse complement strand
CCCGCTTCAGCGGAGAAACGCCACAAATTACCTAGGCCAACGGAGGAACCCACCGCCGCCATAATGAATGCAAATCTCGAAGACCACTGCGCTGTTCCAGCACCTGCCATGATATTCCCCTCAATAAATTTTCGTTTAATTTCGTTTGAGCCTTTACAGGCCATTGCCCCCGCACAGTCAAGTTAAACCGAACCAAAATATTGGAAGATTTTGTCTTATCTGCCCCCTCTAGGGAGTTCACTTTGCATATAGAGGTGCGCAGAGAGCATAAGCCCAAATCCGGTCATAACAGTCAGGATCACTGTACCGCCATAAGAAATCAGCGGGAGAGGTACACCCACAACAGGTGCAAGCCCCATCACCATGGCTAGATTGATAAACACATAGAGCGCAAAGGTGGATGTCAGGCCCAAGATCAAAAGTTGCGAGAACTTATGACGGCATTGTAAGGCCATCCAGATGCAAATCCCAATGAGCATCATATAGAGCAACATGGTAATCAGACCGCCGACTAGACCAAACTCTTCGCCGATCACAGTAAAGATAAAATCCGTTCGGTTCTCGGGAACATATTCCAATTGTCTCTGGGTGCCTTGCATAAATCCTTTGCCGGAAACACCGCCGCTTCCGAGGGCGATTTTGGATTGGGTGATATGATAACCCGCCCCTGTCGGATCAATGGACGGGTCAAAAAATGTCATGATCCGTTTGCGTTGATATTCTTGAAGGCCAAATCTGACAAATAACGGAACAGCCACGGCTGCGGTTGTAATTCCTGCAACAATTACACGCCAGTTGATGCCAGCCAGAAAAACCATTGCAAGAGCCGTCATAGTCAGCAGGAGCGTGGTGCCTAAATCAGGTTGTTGCAATATAAATTGGGCCGGCATAGCGATTAATACCAAGGCGCCCAACAGACCGAAAACGTGGGACACTCGATCTCTATCGAGATCGTGATAATAACGGGCTAACGCCAAAACAATGGCAAGTTTCATAATCTCAGAGGGCTGAATATCAGTGATACCCAGGTCCAACCATCGCCGAGAGCCGTTTTTGACGACCCCAAAGTAATGAACGCCCGCTAAAAGCGCCAAGGCTCCTGCGTAAATTGGATAGGCTAAATGATACCAAAATCGGATATCTATCAGAGCAACTATCAACATCAATCCACCGGCAAGTATAAGGCGGATCAAGTGTTGCTGCGCCCCATGATGCCAAACTCCGTCTGTTGCGGCGTAAATCATTGCCACCCCGATAAAGCCCAGTACATAAATCAAAGCCGGTAAAAGCCAGTTGATCTCATAAATTTTTTGCCAGAAAAACGACCAAAGGTTCACAAGGTTCCTCCAGCCGGCTCATCGACAGGCCGAGGTACAATGAGACCATCAAGCTCTAGGCTCTTTTGTAAAATAGAACGAGAAATGTCGGCTGCTCGACCAGAGCCAGAACCACCGTGTTCGACAATTGTGCCAACAGCAAACCGAGGAGCCTCAAATGGCGCATAGCCGACAAATATCGAATGGTCCCGAAAACGCCATTCTTTATCCTGGTTTCGGATAACCCCGGTGGCACGTTCGCTGGCTGAAATCCCGGTGACCTGCCCAGTACCCGTTTTTCCGGCCATATCGACTCCGGAAGGACCAAGTGGGAAGTCACGATAGGCCGTGCCGCCCGGCACCATACATACCTGCCGCATCGATTCTCTGACAATATCAAGATGTGCTGGATCGAAATTCATATCGGCAAATTCTGGAATATTTTCGTCAATGATAACGTGAGGCCGAATGGCCTTTTTCCCATTGGCTAACCGGGCTGTCATGACAGCTAATTGCAAAGGCGTTGATAAAACATATCCTTGTCCAATAAATGCATTTAGAGAGTCTCCAAGTCTCCATCCATCGCGCCGGTTTTTCTGTTTCCATTCGCGATTGGGAATTAGTCCGCTGGCACGAGTTTGAATACCCAGGTCATAAGACTGCCCTAAACCCAAACGAATTGCCACGTCATGAACTGTATCAATCCCAATCCTGTGAGCCATCTCGTAATAGTAAACATCACAAGAATATTGCAGCGATTGCATTAAATCGACCGGGCCATGGCCACGCCGTCGCCAGCAATGAAACTTCTTGTTTCCAACTTTGGTATGACCTGTGCAAATGACGCGTTCTTTAGGATTGACCTGCCCCGTTTCCAACGCAGCTAACATCACCGTCATTTTAAAGGTAGACGCGGGCGGATAAACGCCGCGGACCGCCTTGTTATTAAACGGTGTTTTTGGATCACTATTCATCAATGCGAGTTCTTCGCGGGAAATACCGGATACCATCCGGTTGCCATCATAATAAGGCATCGACAGAAGCGTTCGGACTTCACCCGTATGAACATCGATAACAACCGTTCCGCCGCTATCTTCTCCAAATTGTTCCGCCGCATGCTCTTGCAAGGGGGCGTCTATGGTCAGATAAACATCTTCACCAGCCTTTGATCGATTATTGGCCTCGGGCCATTCCCGAACAATACGTCCGACGGCGTTGACTTCCACTTTCAGTCGGCCGGCCTTACCTCGAAGTCTTGGCTCAGCTCCTTTTTCAACACCGGATTGACCAATGCGGAATGTAGGCTGCCGCAATAAAGGGTCCTTGTCGTTTTCAATGTCTACCGGCTTGGCCTTGCCAACCTCACCGAGGACATGACAGAATATTCCATTATACGGATATGACCGCCCCTCACCCACTTTGGGGACAACACCAGGTATTTCTGGAGCTCTAATATTTAAAGCCGAAAAGGCCTCCCAGGACAGATGATCTTCAACAAGAACCGGAACAAATTTCGCATGTTTCTTAACGTCCTTTTTAATCCGTTCGCGGGTCGGATCTGACAGGACGACAACCTCAGCAATCTTATCCAGCGTTAAATTAATATCCGTGACTTGCTCTGCAATTAGTTCAACTCGGTAGTCTTGTCGGTTTAACGCCAATACGTTTCCACTCCGATCAAGAATACGCCCTCGGGAGGGCACGATAATATTATAATTAAACCGGTTGTTTTCGGATAATGCCGTGTAATCTTCCGATCTCAAAACCTGCAGCTGATAGAGACGGGTACTCAGGATTCCAAATATCCCTATTCCCGCGCCACTTAGAATAAGGGTACGTCGGCTCAGGGAAATGTTGTCATTGCCGTCTATCATGTTCCTTCATCCGTAACGATAATCCTCCGCATCCGAGATTTCGAATAAAATATTAACGGAAATAGCACCAAGTTCATGACTCCGAGCTTCAATAGGCTCATTAAATCGACGTCGAGAAACCGGATCAGTTTCGCCAAGGCAAAAAAGCCTGTAAAGGCAGACATCCAGAAAACAAAATTCAGCCAAGTTTCTCCGAAACCGGTATCTCTGCCAGCTCCAAAAAATACCATTAAAGCATAAAACGGTAGAAAAATCAGCGACCATCCTCCGAGAGGGTCGCCCAAAAGAATATCGAGCAGCAAACCTGTGATAAAAATACCAAAATATGAGATAATGGGATCAGCCCCCTTGGGCCACAAAAACAAGACAATCAATGGGGCGAAAATGAAACCCAATGTATAGCCAAAAATGTTAAACGTCATGGATGCAAAAATAACAGAGATCAGCATGGCGAAACTTGCTTGAATAGCGAAATTTCTAGCTTTCGTTGGTGTGACAGGCTCAATCATTGAAGCGGCGACTCCGATAGATCTTCCTGCACGGCCGCGCCCGTCTCCTGACTTGTCGTATCTTCCATTCCCGCGCCGTCGACGGGGTCGACAGGAACCGGGTCTTCTTCCGGTGTCTTAATGGGATCATAGGGATAGACCCAAATCCAATCGACGAAATTTCTATTCGCAAATAACTTAACCTTACGAATTTCATTTTCAGTGACAACAGTCCCGATTGGAAGTCCCATAGGCAGGACCCCGTCATCACCTGACGTGATCACTGTCATGCCATCATCCCAGTCGGCCTGAGACGAGATATAAGACAATGTCGGAAATGGGGAATTATCCCCAATCAAAATAGCTCTGGCCTGATTGGATTTAGACATCACGGACACACGACTGTTCAAATCCACGAGCTTTAAAACCCGAGAAGAGCTGTTTCCGACACTGATAATATGGCCATAAAGGCCGTCGATAGTCATAACGGCATCGCCTTTACTGACACCTTGCTTGACACCTACATTAATCAAGGCTGTTTTTGCGAATGGGCCATCATTCTCACTCACGGCTCGCGCTGCAATTTTAGTCTCAGGAATATCCGAATCGACATCGACATTGAGAATGGTTTCAAAACGCGACAGCTTGAATGATAAATCATTTAGCCGGGCCTCTGTATCTGATAACCGGCTCACCTTTTCTTTCAGGCGTTCATTCTCGCTATGCGCATTCCAGCGGTTTCCCGTATCTGCTATTAATTTTTCAAATCCGCGTACCGGTAAAGTGAGATATGTCAGGATTTTAGCCCCGACACCCTCAACATTTTTTCGGGAGGATTTGAAGGCGTTGTCATTGCCGACACTGGCGAGGTAAAAAATCGCTGATAAAAATATCAGCCCGGTAAAAATCAGTCGGGAATTACGTCGACGTTTTTGAAACCCGCTTCCGCGTCCAATCATGGCTAGCCTTTGGGCGCATTGTTATACGCCGCTTGATAAAACACTTTTCCATTTTTTAAGATTTTCGACTACTGTCCCTGATCCCCTTACAACACAGGAAAGAGGGTCGTCCGCAATCGAAACCGGCAATCCGGTACGGTTACGTAATTCCGTATCAAGATTCCGTAAAAGCGCGCCACCACCTGTTAACATGATCCCTTTGTCCACAATATCGGCAGCCAATTCAGGTGGCGTCGCTTCCAACGCATTTTTTACAGCCTCAACGATTTGCTCCACGGGCTCTGCCAGGCTTTCGGCGATCATGGCCTCGGACACGCGGATCTCGCGCGGTACGCCATTCATGAGGTCTCGCCCCTTAATTTGTACGGTCATGCCTTCATTATCGGCGGGCATCGTTGCAGACCCAATTTCTTTTTTGACCTTTTCAGCGCTCATTTCACCGATCAAAAGGTTTGTCGTCCGTCGAACATATTGGATAATCGCGTCATCCATTTTATCGCCGCCAACACGAACTGATCTGGAGTAAACAATTCCGTCAAGCGACAAAACTGCAACTTCTGTCGTTCCTCCGCCGATGTCTACGACCATGGAACCCGCTGGTTCATGGATGGGCAGGCCTGCGCCCAAAGCTGCCGCCATTGGCTCTTCAATAAGGAAAACTTTACTGGCACCCGCCTGCTCGGCGCTTTGATGAATTGCACGCTTCTCAACAGCTGTTGCGCCTGACGGTACACAGATAACGACACGTGGTGTGACACCCCACTTGCGATTATGCACCTTTTTGATGAAGTGATCAATCATGGCTTCTGCCACTTCAAAGTCGGCGATCACACCATCTTTCATGGGACGGATCGCTTCGATATTACCGGGCGTTCGCCCCAGCATTAGACGCGCATCTGCACCTACTGCGTGAACGACCTTACGACCGTTCTTTACCGAGTAAGCGACGACAGACGGTTCGTTCAAAACGATGTCGCGTCCCTTCACATAAACGAGGGTGTTGGCAGTGCCAAGGTCAATGGCAATGTCGGACGAAAAAAGACCAAACATACGTCTCAAATCTCTTTAAAATAAAACCCGCTTGTGCGGTGTATTGTTAACAATCGATCGGCGATTCCGGAAAGTCCTATCTATCTGACTTTGTTGCAAAAAAAAAGCAAGTGCGGACGGCGAAATTAAATCTATTTCTACTTAAAAAAAGCAGCTTATTCTTTTTCAATCATGGGCCGGATGCGTTTTCTGGCCAGAAGCATCAAAACAATAAATGCAATACCCAACCCTATCACACCTATTCTGATCCAACTGCTTTCATCTTCGGAGACCACACCGCTAGTTATAAGCCCGACAATGAGAATTTTTGGTATAATGCCCAGAGCCGTTCCCGATAGGAAATGAGTGAATTTCATCCCCGATACGCCCGCTGCCATATTCACTAAAACGAACGGCCCGGTCGGGACAAATCGGACAGCAAAGCTCGTGACAAATCCATTTCGACGAATGACCGAGGTAATACGATTGATCATATCGCCACCAAATTTTCGAACCCGGTCGACGCCAATCCAGCGGGCAATCCAAAAGTTTGCACTGGCTGAAACCAATGTCGCGCTCCAGGCACCCATTCCACCTTTAAACATCCCGAATGCCACAACCATGGCTGCGATGAGCGCCCACTGAGGAACACCAATGAATGAGCCCAGAACGAAAGTGCTTAATACAACAGGAATGACCCAGGGCGAGTCCGCAAAATTTACAAACCACCGATAATACTGGCCCTCTTCCAAATTTAAGGATGATTTTCCAATCAGTGCAATTACAGCCACGACAGCAAACATAACCACCACCACTGTTACGGCGGTAGCAGCTTGTCGATCCATATCCCTAAAAAACCTTGGCAGCATAAGACTCTCTAAGAGGTTTCAGTGAATTTTGCCTCTAAAAAACATGTAATTTTCGGAAGTATTTTGTGCTCAAAAAAAAGGCACCCCCAAAAAGAGTGCCCTACCAGAGAAAGGTAAGTTTGCGCATGACTGCTCCACCATGGAGCCTCCAAACAATATTTTACCAGATTGCCAAGGTCAAATATAAAAATGAGAAATTTTTTGCCTAAATTTAAGCCTATCATTAGAATTTTTTACGGAAAACCAGTGCTCCGCCTGCCCTCTGAACCAAGTAAATTGCCTTTTTGCATAGCGTCTTGTGTCACGTTGTGCCCTTGAAATAGCCTCTTCGTAGGAAATTTTACCATCCAGAAAGTCCAAGAATGGTGGAACCCCTATGGCTTTCATTGCCGTTAAGGCCGGGTTGAGACTCATTTCTCGCACAACTTGAACCTCCTCTAGACCGCCGTGCTCCATCATCCATTCGAATCTGTCATTGATTTTTTTATACAAAACCTCTCGATCCGGCATTAGGACAGCGCCCAACCAATAGCCCTGTGGGATGATCGGCTTTGTGTTCGCCTGCCAGGCGGAAAGAGGTTTATCCGTGCCCAAGCCGACAGACACAATACGCAAGAGCCTCTGACTGTCATCACCGAGCACACGAGCACTTGCAACTGGATCTAACCGCTGAGCTTCGGCCCTTAGAATTTCGATTCCCTCTTTCAAAAATTCTTTGGATCGTTTGATCGCCGCCAATCCGGGATCAGGAACAATCGCCAAACCATCTGTCAGCGCCTTGAAATATAAGCCCGTTCCTCCCACTAGGATTGGCGTCTTCCCTCGACTGAGACAATCCATAATTTGATCCACGGCTTCTTCGACCCATTGTCCGGTGGAGAATTGGTGAGAAATCGGAATTTGGCCAAAAAGATGGTGGGGCACATCTGCCATTTCTTCAAGACTTGGACGCGCTGTAATGACGTGAAGCGTGTCATAGATCTGCATTGAGTCTGCATTTATGATTTCCCCGTCCACAGACTTTGCAATATCAATCGCCCACGAACTCTTGCCGCTTGCGGTTGGGCCTGCGATACAGATTACCGGTTTTAAATTGTCAGGAAGTTGTCCCATATGAACGGCTCTATATCCCATGTTCTGACCCTTGTCCTGAAAGAAAAAGACGCGGCCACATTTGATCGATTACTCGGTCATTTGCCTGACGATAATTTTGATGTTCTCTCGCATGACAAAGCCGTCGACCTTTATAACAGCGAAAAAAGGCTAAAAACCTTGATTGCTGAGCTATCAAATACCGAATTCAAATTTGACTTCTGCCTTCAACGCAATTCGAATCGACTCAAAAAACTTCTCATCTGCGACATGGACTCTACGCTGATTGGACAGGAATGCATCAATGAACTGGCAGACTATGCCGGAGTTAAAAACCACGTCGCCGAAATTACGGAGCGCGCCATGCGTGGCGAGATTGGCTTTGATGGAGCACTGCGTGAACGTGTGGAGCTATTAAAAGGTCTGCCGCTATCCGTTTTGCAGGATTGCTTTGACAAGCGCATTCACCTCAATGCCGGTGCGCGGATTTTGGCACAGACGATGAAGGCGCAAGGCGCTAAAACCGTTATCGTATCCGGCGGCTTCACCTATTTCAGCCAACGTGTTGCTGAGGCTGCAGGCTTCGAAGATCACCAGGCCAATATCCTATTGGACAATGGCAGTCACCTGACAGGGATGGTAGCGGATCCCATTTTAGGTCGCGAGGCCAAAAAGACAGCCTTGGAAAATCATACGGCAAAATTAGGCGGACCATTAAATGCCGTTGCCATAGGAGACGGCGCCAATGATCTGGCTATGGTAACAGCTTCAGGTCTTGGAATTGCTTATTACGCCAAACCTGCCGTGGCGGCTGCGGCGCATTGCGCTATTAATCACACTGACCTTACAACAGCGCTTTATTTTCAAGGACTTAAGGAAGAACACTTTATCCTAGATTAGGATGTTTCAAAAGAATGGAATATATAGTTACCGCGGCGATTGACCAATAGGGTCACTGCCTGCCCAGTCTTTTTAAGATCAGCAATCGCGTCTTCAAATTCCTGTGGAGATGTCACATCCTCAAAGTTTACCTGCTCGATAATATCACCTTCCATGAGCTTACCCGCTGCTGGAGAGCGTGAGCTTACGGAAAGAACGCGAACACCCTCAGTCTCTTCCTTGATTTTGTGATCCTTACGGACTTCTTCGCTCAATGCCTCGATAGAAATCCCCATAACATCTTTGTTTTCATCTTCAGGATCAGGTTTATCACCGTTGAGATTTTCCTTGGTAACCTTTTCCTTAAGGCGTTCTGGTGTGATGTTCAGGACCTTTTCCTTACCCCTTCGCAGAATTGTAAAACTAACGGCTTTATCAACTTCCTGCTCCGCAATAATTCTGAACAACGCCCGGTCACTGGCAACTTCGCGGGTACCAACTTTCAATATAAGGTCACCGACTTTCAGCCCTCCCTCATCAGCCGGTTTATCTTTGACCACATGAGAAACAATCGCACCCTTAGGTTCATCCAACTTTAGAGATTTGGCCATCGTCCGATCAACTTCTTGCACACGAATGCCAACACTGGCCCTGCGAGTCTCACCATATTTGCGCAGCTGCGAAATCACAGATTTGGTTAAATCAGACGGGATGGAAAAACTAATACCAACACTTCCGCCTGATGGAGACAGGATCGCTGTATTCACGCCGACGACTTCACCGTCCATGTTAAACAACGGACCACCTGAATTACCCCGGTTAATAGCGACATCAGTTTGGATGAAGTCGTCATAATTACCATGATTAATCGATCGGTTTCGCGCGGACACGATTCCGGCAGATACAGAACCGCCATATCCAAATGGATTACCGATCGCCATGACCCATTCACCAACTTCCAACGCGTTGGAGTCTCCAAATGGAACATGAGGAAACGGTTCATTTCGTTCAATTTTCAGGAGCGCCAAATCTGTCGAAGGATCGCGCCCTAACAGGGTCGCATCATAAGTCTCTTCATTCGGAAAAATCACCTCAATGACGTCTGCGCCTTCGATAACATGGTTATTGGTGACAATGTAGCCTGCAGCGTCAATTACGAATCCTGAGCCCAATGACTTGGATACTCGTCCACTGTTATTATCCCTGTTAAAAAAGTCATTAAACCCTTCAAGAGGCGAACCTTCTGGAAAAAGCGGGACAACATCTTTGACTTCGATATTCTGGGCTGTGGAAATATTGACAACGGCCGGGCTCAGTTGTTTCGTCAGCTCTACAAAACCCTCCGGCACTCCTTTGGCATAACTCGTATTCGGTAGAACCAAGCTCGTCGCAACAGTCAAAAGCGGAATGACAGTCAGTTTCAAGATCGTTTTCATGATACTATCCTAGCGGCCCAAGGTATTTTTCCAAAGCACATTAGCGTGAAAAAGCTTTCATATATATTGCCAAGAACAGCTAAAGTGCACCCATTTTCACGCCCAGCATGAGTAAAAGCACCCCAACTCCCACACTGACTAGACCCGCCTGATGCAAAGTCCGATCAGGCATAGACATCATCTGCCGATACATATCTTTGAGCTTGTGCGGAAATATAGCCCAGAAAACACCCTCGATCGCCAAGGCTCCACCAAAGGCGATCAAAATTATAGTCGTAATCGACACTCTAAAGGGCCTAGCGACGGCGCGGATTTTGATCGCGTTCGAGATACCCTAAAATGTCACCATCGGATGAAAGCACGTAGGTGGAGTTATTTTTGAACCCGTTCTTCAACGCCTCCATATCCCGGTAGAATTTAAAGAAGTCCGCGTCCCGGGTGTAGGCTTCCGCATAAATCCGATTTCGCTCACGATCCCCCTCACCTTTTGTTGTCTCAGCAAGTTGCTTGGCCTCAGCGCGAATGACGCGGGCCCGGCGTTCGGCATCATTGATAATCTTTCGAGCTTCCTCTTTACCAGTTTCCCGTAAGAGCGCCGCTTCTTTCTTTCGGTCAGCTTCCATCCGTCCAAACACAGATCGCTCGACTTCTTCAGGATAGTCGGCACGCTTAATACGCACATCAATCACTTCGATGCCGTAGTTTTCATCCAAGGCTTTTTTATTGGCAGCGTCCTGAATTTCCTGCATCAGCTCTGCGCGGCGTCCAGCGATAATTGTTTGCGTATCCACTTTACCTAAAGAGTTTCGCAGAGAAGATTCCACAACAGGCTTGTAAACAGACCGCAGACGGGCTTTGGTTCGGAACGTTTTGTAGAACTCTAGAGGATCTGTAATTCGGTAACGTACAAAAGCGTCGACAAACAATGGGTTAGAGTCGATATCGCGAATACGTACCGGATCGAAATCCAGGTTCAGATTACGTCGGTCTAGGCGAACGACATTATCCCAAGGTAATTTGAATTTTAGACCAGCCTCGACGGCCTTTTCATTGCCGTCCCACTGATTCTCAACTCGTTTGAATTCGCCGAATCGTAAAACCAAGGCCTGTTCACGCTCATCAACAATAAAGGTACAGAAAATGGCGATCAGCGCTGCGATGACTAAGAGGATAACAGGTAAAATTGTGCGTTTCATGTCTGTCTCCTATTGGGCTTTTGCGGGTTTAGAACCCAGTTTATCGAGCGGCAGATAAGGCACCACGCCAGAGCCCCCCGTATCATCCAGAATGATCTTCTCCGAGTCCCGATAAACCTCTTCCATGGTTTCGAGATACATCCGGTCGCGTGTTACCCGCGGCGCCAGTTTGTACTCTTCATAGATGGAAACAAAACGGGCGGCGTCACCTTTTGACTCTGCAATGACAGCCTCTTTATAACCACTGGCTTCTTGAATGAGACGATCCGCTTCCGCATTCGCGGCCGGGATCAATTCATTCTCTCTTGCTTGCGCTCTGAGAATTGACTGTTCTTTCTCCTGTTTTGCCGCAACGACCTCCAAAAAGGCCTGCTCGACTTGTCGAGGTTCCTGAGACTCTTTGATTTCCACCTGCGAGATATTTACGCCGGCTTCATATTCGTCGAGCATTTGCTGCATAAGTGTCTGCACTTGCGATGCAACAGAGTCCCGTTCGTCGGTAATCAAAGGTTCGAGCTCGGTCTTACCAACGATTTCGCGCATGGCACTTTCTGCAACGTCGTTCACCGCTCTCGGAACATCTTCGAGATTGAACAGGAAGGCCTGAGATTGGCCGGGCTTCACATTCCAAAGAACTGAGTATGCGATACGGACAATATTTTCATCCCCTGTCAGCATGAGATTGTCTTTGCTCACACCAATATCGATACTGCGTTCGTCTGTAACCTTGACGATTTCCTTAGTTTCAAATGGGTCTGGCAATTTGAAATGTAGTCCTGATGAAGAAGTCCGCGAGTATTTGCCCAGACGCAAAATGACCGCTTCTTCGTTCTGGTCGACCATATAAACACAGGAAAACAAAAGGAACAGCGCTCCAATCAACAAGAACAACCCAAACGGTCCTACGCGGCCTAATGCGCCGCCACCGCCGGGACCACCCGTTCTGCGAGGGCCACCACCGCCACCGCGTCCAAACCGTTTTTTCAAATCATTTAACGGATTTTCCGTTGGGCGGTTATTGGATGGGCGCGGACCCTGGTTATTGCCGCCCTGGCCCCAGGGGCTTTTATTGCCGCCTGATCCGCCATTACCGCTACCACCTGAACCGCTACCCCAAGGGCTCTTATTGCCGGACATAAAGTCTCCACATGTTTAGATTTGCCTATATGTGGCGCGAGCCACGGTTGATATCAAGTCCTGTTTGTCAAAATTCGCAGAATGAATCGGCTCTAGCGCTGTCTGTCGAGTATGCGAAAGATAAAGTCAAAGTCGTCTCGCTCTCCACGAGCGAATCTCTCTTCTTTAGTGATACGCCAATCATCCCGTTCAAGTATGGGGAAATACGCATCACCCTCTATGTCTGCCAAAACTTCCGTCACATAAAGACGATCACAATATGGCAGCAGCTCTTTGTATAAAGTCGCTCCTCCCACCAGCATGACTTCCGTGAGATTTTTCTCTCCGGCAATTTCATAACCGCGCCCAACTAACCCTCTGATAGAATGAAATATTTCCGCATCTGGCGAAAAATAATCCTTATTTCGGGTCAAAACCAGATTGGGCCGACCCGGCAATGGAAACGGCAAGCCCTCCCAAGTTGTACGTCCCATCATAACGGGTTTACCCATGGTGTATTTCTTAAAGAGCTTGAGATCAGACGATAAATGCCACGGCAGACCACCATCGCGCCCGATTACGTTGTTTCGAGACTGCGCGACGATTGCCGATAATTTTGGAAACATGCCCATAAAGCGGGGTTACACCAGCCAACTGATTCCGTATAGAGAGCATATGGAATTAGAGCGAGAATATCCCAATAAAAGGCCGCGCATTTTGGTCTTTACCCTGATTTATATTCTTCTGATTCCCCTGATAAACTGGTCCTTTACCTGGGCACCATTTTGGGAACTATTGCCAGGGTGGGCATTTAACCCCGTAACCGTTGTAACCGGATTGGTACTTGTCGCGCGAGATTTCGCTCAGCGTGAGATCGGTCACTATGTCCTTATCGCTATGGGTATTGCCCTAGCTTTGACTTATTACACAAGCGGTGGCGAGCTTGCATTTGCTTCCGGCCTGGCTTTTTTGATTTCGGAAGTTGTCGACTGGGCTATGTTTACGTTTACGAAATACCGGCTTTCGACGCGCGTTTTGTTGTCATCGGCTTTGGCAGCTCCGATTGATACGACGGCTTTTCTTTATGTGGCTGAAAACATTCGTGAGGGCATGTTCACTACGCCTAATGTAGTCATGTCAATTGTTGGTAAAATGGTTGGGGCTTTGTTTATTTGGTGGCTGCTCCGGCGGCGGCAGATGTAACCTTGTCAGCCTTTTTCTCCAAGATAGACACAGAAATTATCGAAATTTCATAAAGAAGATAGATCGCGACCCCCAAAACAATCTGTGTGATTGGATCTGGCGGCGTTACAAAAGCCGCAAATAGAGCAATACCAACTATGGCGTAACGGCGTCCTTTACGCAGAGTTTCGGCACTTACAATTCCGGCTCGACCCAATAGCGATAAAATAACCGGTAATTGGAATGACAACCCAAACGCAATAAACAGCGTCATTGCCAGTTTCAAAAACTCACTGATCCTCGGCAAGAAAGTAACCTTACTATTGACTGTGAGGTTAAATGCAAATTCCAGAACATATGGAAAGATAAATTGATAAACCAGTGCTGCCCCCAATGAAAATAGCATTGGTGAGATGATCAAATATGGCAAAAACGCATTGCGTTCATTTTTATAGAGACCAGGCGCAATAAATTTATACACCTGATAAGCAAAAACTGGAAAAGACAGGATTATACCACCAAAAATAGCCAATCGGACCTTTACAAAAAACTGCTCTAATGGTCCGGTCGCTATGACCTGGGTCTTGATGGGTTCTTTGCCGTTCTCAGCGAGCTTATCATTCACGGCATCCAGCGTTTCAAATAAGGGCGAAAGCAGGAAGTTTTCAATCCATGTTAGAAACGGAATTACAATAACGCAGCCCAAAACCAACGCCAGTATACATTTCATCAGGCGCGATCGAAGTTCTTTTAAGTGCTCTAAAAGAGGCGCTTTGCTTTGTTCGATTTCGTCAATCTCAGACTCTAGGCGCGGGGCGTCGCTCATGACTTGCCCCCGCTATCGGGATCAGATTTAGGTTTAATTTTAGGGCTATCGAGTGTTGTCGCCTCTCGGAGCTCTGCGTCCAGCTTGCGCATATCTTCATTCAAATCCTCGCCTGTCATATTGGCGAGATTACCCATTTTCTTGAGCTCTTCGATTTCTTTGCGAAGCTCTGCCATCTCTGTGGCATCACCCATTTCGTTGAATGCGTCTTTAAACTCCTGCCCCATAGCCCGAATGCGCGACATGAAGCCGCCCAGTTTACGCATAAGTCTCGGGAGATCTTCCGGTCCGACGACGATCAAGGCCAACACGACCAGGATAATCATTTCCGGAAATCCGATTTGCGGGAGCATAATGAATTCCCAACAGGATTAGTTTTTAGGTTTCTTTGTCTTTCTTGGGTGTGACATCAATCGCCTCTTC
>JAHDBU010000015.1:0-15281 GCA_020630275.1 Hellea sp. | reverse complement strand
GTCTCGAGCGCAGCCTTGGAAAGTTTGCGCGGCGCCTCACGGACATCAATCAAATTGCGTTCAAGATCCGGAGCCGTCTGAAAACGCCATCGCCCAGCCACATGTGTCAGATTCACGCCCCGCCCGGCGTAATCTCGCTGCAGTCGCGCCAAAAGTGCAGACACATCACAATCATCGGGCATGCGCTCACGCAGCGTTTCGATATCGATTGGTTCAACCGCTGCGAATAAGAGCGCCTCTAGTAAACGCAATTCATTTTCCGTATCCGGCTTATGACGCAAGCGCTCGGTCAAATCGACAACGCCGCTTTCAATGCCAGCGGCTGCCCGTTCTACGCGATTTTCATTCATGAAGGTTCACTTTCATTAACTTCGCTGCTTTCCACCCGTCTGGATTGACCAGTTCCGCGAACAAATATCGGCGTAAAAGTCCCGACCTGACGAATTTCTATCTCGCCCAGTTTGGCCATTTCGAGACCCGCCACCAATGAACTCGCCTTGACGGACTGGTGAGGAATATCCTCAGTTAGTTCCTCGGTGATCGGTAGAAGTTCTTCCAGCGCGGTCCAGTTAGAAACATCGTTCGCCGCATTCTTCATAGCTCGCCGCAACCGCATTCGGGCTTCTTCTAATGACATTACTAAAGGTTTGGGAACTTTAACATTTCGGATGTAATTTTTAGACCGGCTTTCACCGTAGGCCTGCAATAGATCAAACATGGAGGCTTCCCACAAAGGTGTGGTTCGGGATCTGAGGCCTTCAGGGTTACCTCGAACAAAGACCTGTTGCCCTGTTTGCGGCAGACGCAAGAGGCCCTCTGCGGCCCGTCTCATGGCCTCCAGTCTTTGTAATCGGAATGCCAAATGGGCGGCCAATTCGTCGGCCTCCGGCATAACGACCTCATCAGCATCTCGCGGCAAAATCATGCGCGATTTAAGATATGCCAGCCAAGCTGCCATAACTAGATAATCGGCAGCTAATTCGATCCTGAGGTCCTGAGCTGATTTGATAAACGCCAAATACTGCTCGGCAAGCTCGAGAATTGATATCCTTGAGATATCGACTTTTTGTTGCCTAGCCAGTTCAAGCAACAAATGAAGAGGTCCTTCATACCCGGTGATATCAAGAAGCAACCCATCGCCGTCGTCAGCCGCATCATCGGCCGCCGCAAACTTCACGTCTTCTTCAAATTCCTCTTCACTCATGCGATGGACCGCTCACCTTTCTCAATCAGAGAGGTATATTCAAACTGCGCTGACTCATAGTCAAAATCTCTGGGATCTTCAGCACAAAACTGCGCGATATCAGCGCGTTTGCGTGACTCACCGTCCAAATAACGGGACCCTTTTGCCACTTCTACCATAGCGGGCAATTTGCCAGAACATTGTAAAGCCACGTCACAGCCAGCCGTCAATGCGGCGCGGGCCAAATTGGACAGCGAGCCACTCAGTGCTTTCATATCCAAATCGTCACTCATGAGAAGGCCGTCATAGTTCATTCGATTGCGGATGAATTTGATTGCGGGTTTTGAGATGGTCACGGGCCTTTTACTATCCAGGCTCTCCACAACAATATGTGCCGTCATAGCCATGGGAGCATGTGCCAATTCTTTAAATGGCAGGAAATCGGAGCCAATCAAACCCGGCAGCCAATTTTGTATTTTTGGTAGCGCCAGGTGGCTATCAACAGTTGCTCTACCATGTCCGGGTATATGTTTGATCACAGGTGCTACGCCGCCGGTCATCAGCCCCGCCAGTGCGGCTTGCCCTAAATCGATGACCTGTCCCGCGTTTGTTCCTAAAGCACGATCAGAGATTATCGGATCTGCCCCTCTTACAGGAATGTCCAATACAGGCGCGCAATTCGCATTGATACCCAGGGCCCGTAGATCCGCTGCAATTAATCGATGATGAAGAAAAATAGTCCTGCGCGCATGGCGACGGTTCAATTTATAGGTCGCTGCGATAGACCCGAGACTTGGATAATCAAACCAATGCGGCGCTCGTAATCGCTGGACCCGCCCGCCTTCCTGATCGATAAAAATCATTACATCGCGCCCAACCGTCTCGCGCAAAGCATCCGTCAAGGCTCTGACCTGATCCGGCGTTTCCACATTTCGGGCAAAAAGGATGAAGCCCCATGGATTGGCATCGCGAAAGAACGTCTTTTCGGCAGTCGTTAACCGTGGCCCGGAAAGCCCAAATATGACTGCCAGCTGCCTCATTTTGTTGTCGTGAAGCAGGATTGATTTCGGGATTTCAGTCGGGAACAAATTCTGTCTGCTGTTGATTTGTCAGCAAGACCTGCCAATCGCAATCTATAAAATGTTCCTTTGTTCGGAACGTCAGCACGAACAATATCCATATAAGCGCCGCGTGGTAAAATCGAACTATGTTTTTGGTTAAACGCGTTCCAAGTGTCTTCCGCTGCTGACCGACTACGCAGGGAGGCCAGCTGAACAACATGACGACTGTCGCCAATTTTTGGCGCCGTTGTCGTCGGAGTCTTGACCACAGGTGTAGGCTCAGAAACAGACTCAGAGCCTGGTTCAGAAGCCGTCTCAATGGTGTCACTTCCTGTCACATTAATTTCGACAGCACCGGGGCGATCCGCCGGTTGCTCACTGCTTTCTGTAACCTTCACGGGCTTATCGCTGCTTTCGCCGTTCATGGCATTATAGATTTCCAGGTCCAATTCTGAATTCTCGGACAATTCCACTTTTTCGTTACGAACTTTATCCGGAGCTTCTGATGCCGCAATTTGCGGAGCCTGGCCTCGATCACGCACGCCCGGTTGATACATCTTGAACAAGAAAAAGATGAAAATCAGAGCGATCAGAAATAAAAGACCCAACAGCCACATGCCGCGATTGCCTGAATATCCCTGTACGTCAAACGGTACAAGCTCGTCATCCGCATAAGGATCTCGGTTATGAATGTCATCATGGGGTACTGTCATGACTTCCTCTGGAACTGGCTCACGCCTGCGAATCAATAGTCGCGGAATGAGACTTGAATAATTTGCACTGAATTTCCAGAGATGACGGTAAATATTGAGCGTTAACGCTGCATTAACTTCACAGATACCCTGTTACGGAAAACAGTTTCCTGTGTTCGGAAATTGCGAAAGAGTCTGTCATGGCCGCAATATAGTCACAAACAATACGCGCGGTCTTCGCGTCATTCGGGCCTTCACAATGCACGCGCATGTCTGTCGGTAGAATGGATGGGTCATTAATAAAGAGTTCAAACAGCTCACTAACGACGCGAGACGCCTGCCCCATCATACGATTTACTTTGTAGTGCCGGTACATATTTTCATACAAAAATTTTCGTAGAGGCTTTTCTTGCTCTCTAAATGTATCAGAAAATGTGACGACTTGATGGCCTAGTGCACGAATTTCATCGGATGTTTTTGGATTAGCGTTTTGCAATCGACGTTCAGTTTCCTGAAGTACGTCTCTGATCATGTCCCCGATCAAATCACGAATAACTTCATGAATAGCCCGGTTCTCGGATGTATCAGGGAACCGCTGCCAAACAGTATCAAAAGCATTTTTGACTAATGGTACTTGATCAGAAATTTCTTCGACCGTGAAAAGCCCCGCCCTCAAACCGTCGTCAATGTCATGATTGTTATAAGCTATATCATCAGAAATTGCCGCAACTTGTGCTTCGGGACCTGCATATGTCGTCAATTCAAGACGTTCCCAATCCTCTAGTGCCCGCAAGGCCCAAGGTAATTTTTCTGGATCATCATTTTTTGATAACAGAGGGCCATTATGTTTGGCGATGCCTTCCAAGGTTTCCCAGGTTAAATTTAGCCCGTCAAACTCCGCATATCGATGTTCTAGTTTTTCAACGATCCGCAAGGTCTGGGCATTGTGATCAAACCCACCATAAGGCTCCATGCATTTGGCTAGCGCATCCTCACCGGAATGACCAAAGGGCGGATGACCCAAATCATGAGCTAATGCTAGACATTCAGACAAATCTTCGTCCAATCCCAGAACCCGCGCAATTGATCTCGCAATTTGAGCAACCTCGAGGGAATGTGTCAGGCGTGTGCGATAGTAGTCTCCTTCATGAGAAACAAAAACCTGTGTCTTGCCTTTAAGGCGTCGAAAGGCGCTACAGTGAATAATCCGGTCTTTGTCCCGTTGATAGGGGCTACGCTCTGAGCTGGGTGGCTGTGAAATTCGACGACCACGACTACCATAAGGATCAGACGCATAGGGCGCGCGAGGCCGCATGGATTGAAATTTTTTTGACATGGTATGCCCTTTGATTCTCTCGAAATACTCTCTATATGTGTGACATGGAAAAGAACAGTGATTTGAGACCGTCTGGCGTATCGATGAGCGCATCCGCTGCCAAGCAGATTAATGCAATTATGGCCAAACAAAAAATGGGTGAGTTTCTGCGAGTCTCTGTCGAGGGCGGCGGTTGCTCTGGATTTCAATACAAGTTCGATTTTGCAGACAAAGCTGAGTCCGATGACATCATCATAGAACGGGACGGCGCAAAGATCTTGATTGACTCGGTCAGTCTCGATTTTTTAGGGGGATCGGTCATCGATTACGCGCAGGAATTAATCGGTTCCGCTTTTAAAATACGCAACCCCAATGCCGTTGCGGCCTGTGGTTGTGGGACTAGTTTCTCCATCTAAAAACTCTTTATTTTGCGACCATTCCGGTCCATACGGACAAGCAAATCAATTTGGGCTAAACATGAGACTCGATACATCGGGCGCGGAGCAAACGACACTGAAAAGACCACCTCTCGGGCTGGCTCTGGGCGGTGGCGTGGCCCGAGGGTGGGCCCATATCGGTGCCTTAAAAGCCCTCCTTGAAGCTGACATAAAGCCTGATATTATCGCGGGAACATCAATTGGCGCGCTTGTGGGCGGCGTCTATCTGGCCGGAAAGCTTGATGTTCTAGAGAACTGGGCCCGTGCGCTCAACCGGCGCCGAATGATGAGCTACATGGATTTACGTTGGGGTGGTTCGGGCCTTATGCGCGGAGACCGTCTGGCACGGGTGCTTAAACATTATCTAGGCGACACCCATATTGAAGATTTGGACCGTAAATATGCCGCCGTCGCTTGTGATCTACGGACCGGCTACGAGGTTTGGCTTCAAAAAGGATTGCTTATCGATGCGGTCAGAGCTTCCTACGCTCTTCCCGGCGCATTTGATCCCGTCCGGGTCGATGGCCGATATATGATCGATGGCGCTTTAGTAAACCCCGTTCCTGTTTCAGCTTGTCGAGCGCTCGGCGCTCACATGGTTATTGCTGTTAGCCTAAATGGTGATGCTTTCGGCCCTATTGGAAGCTCACACGAATTGGATGTTGACCCGGAAGACAATGAAAAAGTGGATCCCTTTCACCTGGCTAGTCAGTCCATCAACAAACTTCGGCCTGATCGTCTATTACTAAAAAGCATGATGGGAGTCACACCAGAAGGTAAGGCTCCGAAGTTGGGCTCGGTCATGATGAGTACCTTGAATATTGTCATGGACCGAATTTCCAGATCTCGGCTCGCCGGTGATCCTCCGGATGTATTTGTTGCCCCGAGAATTGGCCATATCGGCATGATGGAGTTTACTAAGGCCGATGAATTAATTGAGCGTGGCTATCGCGCTATGCAGCACGAAATCCCCTTGATTCAATCTGTGATTGAGGTCTTGAGCCAAATTCCATCCGGTAACAATACCTAATTCCCCTTACGTAAAACCGCCATTTGAAATTTCGCCTGATAGGTGCAAGTGATATCGGCGTTTCGGAAATTCACTACAAAGATCCTGTGTCTAATTTCGACCACATAAGACCTTTTGTAGCCAACGATAACTCACCAACGGCTAAATCCCCACGAGGCGATGCCGTTGGGTTCAATGCCATGCTGCGCGAACGACAAAAACAACGACAGGAATTGGCTTTTCATTCCGCTTTTGAAGAATTTACCCAGAAGAATAATATCGGCTTTTGGTTGTCGGCCTTGATTTGGTCCGGTTTTGGCGCAGGCGTCCTATGGGCATTTTATACATCACAGCCCATGGGAACGCGCGTCTTCGCGGCCATCGGTTTAATATGGTCAGGTCTTTGGACCCGCTTTCTGGCGCTTGATCACGACAACCCAAGACTTGCAGAAACTGCTATATTATCGTCTCTTTTAGGATTTATTGCGCTATTAGTGACGGCAACTCTGCAAATGGGGTTTCCTCTTTCGCTCCCCGCTGGCCTCCTTGTCTTTATCGGGGTCTCGCTGATCGTTTCCTTTATCAATAATTCCGTCACGGCTCTTATATGCGCAATTGCCTGCAGTCTTTTTTGGGCTGCGATGCAAATCGAGGGTTACATGGTGCCTGGGATATACTCCTTGGCTATTCCGGCCGTTTTGTCTCTGACGATTTTACAAGCCATCCGACTTAAATCCGGCTTAAGTATATTTGTAGCGGCCGTCATCGGATATATATGGCTAACCGGGACGGCGTTCATAGCGTTCAATGCCGAACAAATATCAGCTTTGTTCTTGGCTTCCGGTGCAGCGGTTGTCGGAAATGCCCATCTCCGTTCCGCGAAAGCTGCAGAAGACGAAGGCACGGCCTTTACACAATGGCAGGTCGCCTTCGCCTGGATGGTCGCAAATGGTGCGCTGTTAATTTTAGCCAAATACGGGCTTGATCCTTTCGACCCCATCTGGACAGGGACACAAAACACAAATCCTGCGTTGCGGCTGGCTTGGCTGATCGTAGTTAGTGTTAGCCTGATGATTTACTTTATCGCGAATATCATTCGCACCCGGCATGAGCATATGAGTGTGACCGGTGTGATGCTGACCACATTTTTACTGGCCATGTTGCCCATGGCCATTTGGAATATAAATTCCTTGGCTGTCTATTTTACGTCGGTCACGAATTTACCATTTTATCCCAATGCTGGTTTGTTTCTCTATGGCATTGTTACAGGGAATATTATGTTCTTCATCAGCAATGCTTTCAGGCGGCATCATTACGGAAAAGTTGTTGTTGCTCTTATCGCGATAGCGGCGCTGGCCTATATAGCATCAGGCATCGACCTCATTTATCAGGAAAACTGGGTTATATGGCTAGCAGGAACCCTGGCCTCAATCATTGTCGCACTTATCGCCGTAGAACCGCAGCTCCTAGAACAGGACGACGGACTTAGAAATAGTGTGAGCAGCTCATGAATAAAAAGCGTACATTCGGGGCGTTGATATTGACCGGCATCTTGTTGGCCGGGTTTCCCCTTGGGGCTATAGCGAGACACAATTATATTCAGGAACAAGATGTACAGATAGAAGTTAAATCAGCGATCTCTCCGCGCGTGGGCGTTGAAAATTTTGAAATCTGGTCGGAGATTAATTTTTTGAACCTAGAAGAGTTATCGGGCGGCGATAACTTCCTACGCGGTCAAACCGTCTATGTTCATATGTCCAAAGGGCCCAGTAATGTGGCCTACCCTTTTGCTGTTACCAGTGACAGGCCGATCACGAATGACACCTCTGTATTTGCAATACGTGGCAAGGTCACAGGCCGTGAAAACGATTCCCTTCAGGTTCGTTACAACTTCGAAACATTTTTACCATCGAAAGATGTAAAGTCCATTTTTCGCAACAACCCAAACACCCCCTCAACGGCCATGTTGGCAATCAATGACCAGGGTATAGCACGATTGGTCAGCGTTAAGGTAAATGGGGAAATCTACCCTTATCGCAGAATGGAAGTGCCTGCACTAAACGGCTTGAGCCAATAAACCGCCAATCCTGCGCCAGCGACAAAGCCACCGATATTGCAGGCCAAAGCCACACGAAAGACAAAGAAATATGTGGCCAAATTGAAGGCCATGAAAATCAACCCAAATTGCAGTAGTCTTTGAATGCCGCCCAGAACCCAGCCTGCTGCCGCAAAAAGTGCAGCGACACCGGCTGTTGCGCCAATCACAAAGCCGGATTCTACATTCAAAAGTAGCCAGGCCAACCATTGGGATAATCCACCAAAAATTATACCTCCAAAGAAAATTGCCCAAAAAATCAATGATCCCTTGCGGCCATATCCATGTGCCTGACGAACCCCCTGAAAAGTGATCAGTCCAAATATCATCAAATTTACGGCAATTGTGAAAAGATGGGACAGATTGAGATGGAAGAATTCTCGCGTCATTAACCCAATAAATTGCCGGGGCCAACTGACGTCAAACTCGGAAAAACTAAGGGGCAGAAGCGCAAACCATTTATAGACTAAAAGCTCATGTCCTAACACTTTAACGGTAAAGTGAATCAATAATAATAGGACGATCATCCACAAAAGCGACATTTCTTGGATATTAAAGATGGGTTCACGCTGCTGCATGGGCCGACATATAAACAGTAAAATTTAAAAAGATAGTCCAGCCGCTTGCCACTATTTTGGGTGCAGGATAAATTATCCAAAATCTGGTGATAGAATGGAAAATACTGCAACAAAAAACGCGCATCCTTGGTATGTTCAAGTCGAGGGACAGATTTACGGTCCTTATGAAACAGGGCAGATGTTGGCTTATATCCGGGAGGGGCGAATTGTGCCCGACTCAAAAGTCACTCAAAACCGCTCCGGAACGTTCATGTCTGCGGGCCAATCCGTTTTGTTTCAGCCTATGCAGACGATTGACAACCCTACGCCAAGAAGTCCAGCGCCTCAGGTAGCGAATTCGACTGTCTTTTTGGTTATGGCTGAGATCAGTTCAGAAAACGGAATGCGTTTTTTGCATCTTATTCAAAGATTGGGAACCGCCCAGCGTATCGGCGATACCGTTTGGCTCCTTCGGAGCAATATGTCGATTGAGTTTTTACGCGAGCAGCTGGCAGCGTCTTTGACCCGTCAGGACAGACTGTTTATCATGGATAGCTTCAACAACCGTACCGCATGGCACAATATTGGGGCCGATATCGATGAGCGCATCAGAGCTCTATGGGAAAACCGCCCCGCTCAATAGTCAGCCATTGGCCATCAGTTTTAGGTCTTGTTCGAAACGTTCGGCATTTTTGACATAGACTTCCGCATTCAGACGCAGCATGGCGATCTGAGACTCGTTCAGCGTTTTGATAACTTTCCCCGGTGCCCCGACCACCATGGAATTATCAGGGATTACCTTGCCTTCAGTAATCAAAGCATGGGCGCCTATTAGGCAGTTTTTGCCAATCTTGGCACGATTTAGAACCGTTGCACCAATACCAATCAACGAATTATCGCCAATTGTGCACCCATGCAGCATTACACGATGACCGATGATCACCCCTTCGCCAATATCCAAAGGGCATCCGGGATCAGTGTGTAGAATAGAGTTATCTTGAATATTGGATCTTACGCCCACATTGATTGGCTCGTTATCACCGCGAAGAACGGCACCGAACCAGACTGAACTCTGCTCAGCTAGGTTCACATTACCGATCACTGATGCTGTGGGTGCGACCCAAGCCGTTTTGTGAACCGTCGGCGTGACTTCACCGAGTTGATAAATGGCCATTAAACGCCATCCAGATCTTGCTGAAGAATTGAAATATTCAGATCGTATGAGATATCGTCTGGGTCCTCGTCATCAATATAAAGAAGACCCAAGATTTCATCATTTAGGTAAACCTCAACACTGTCAGAAACCTTACGTGGTTTAATCGTCACCGCTTCCGTGCCTAAGCGATTACAGAGGTAGTTTCTGACAGAAACGATTTGCTCAGGTGTCATTTGGCATCTCCAATCGAATGATCCATAGTGTGAGCGGGAGCTTCCATACAGGCCCCACCTACAGGTTTGGCGGGCACGCCCGCTACGGTACATTTAGCAGGCACGGGCTTAAGCACAACCGAATTTGCTGCAATCTTCGCCTCGTCACCGATTTTAATATTTCCCAACACGCTAGCGCCAGCACCAATCAATACACCATTGCCAATTTTTGGGTGACGGTCTTCATCAGCTTTACCCGTCCCACCTAAGGTCACACCCTGAAGAATGGAACAATCATCTCCGAGAACAGCGGTTTCGCCCATAACAAATCCCGTCGCGTGATCAAGCATAATCCCAGAACCAATCTTGGCAGCCGGATTGATGTCCACCCCAAATTGCTCGGAGCTACGGTTTTGCAGGTGGAATGCGATCAAATCTCGTCCCTGCGAAAAAAGCGCATGCGCACAACGATGTGTTTGGATGGCCATATAACCTTTAAAATAGAGAAAAGCCTGGAGACAGGTTCTACATGCGGGATCACGGTCCATAGTTGCCAACAAGTCTCGTGCAGCACTATCTACGATCGTCGGATCGCTTTCTATCGCCTCTGACAAGACTCGGCGTAATTTCAAGGTCGTGAAATCCGTTGTCGCAAGCTTATCTGACAAGTGATTGACCAGAGCCGTACCCAAGGTCTCCTGCTCTAAAATCGTCGCATGAAGAAAAGAAGAAAGCGCTGGCTCTTTCGTGGCATAGGTCGCCGCTTCTTTGCGCAGGCAATCCCATGCGCAAACATCCGTTCTATCATCTTTGGCAATGTTTAAGCGGGCCATGACATTCTCCTCTTAGATGAACAGATAGTACGCATCTTGGGAAATGCAAAACAAAAATAAGTTTACCATCCAGTCAAAGCTGTGACATTCTAAACTAGCCGCGCCCTCTGTAATGCGACACGCCCTGATCAGGCACCCATAGTCCTTTGGGTATTTCTCCGTGTTGATAGAACACATCAATGGGAATACCGCCGCGCGGGTACCAATAACCGCCGATGCGCAACCAGCGAGGTTTGAGTTCTCTAACCAATCTTTGACCTATGCCCGTTGTGCAGGCCTCGTGAAAATCACCATGATTTCGGAAACTTCCAAGATAAAGCTTGAATGATTTGGACTCGACGATCCATTCATCCGGGCAATAATCTATGACAAGATGCGCGAAATCCGGTTGTCCTGTTACAGGGCAAATGGATGTGAATTCGGGACAACTCAGCCGAACCAAATAGGGTTCTTCCGTTGGGCTTTTGACACGTTCCAGAATTGCTGCATTCGGTGAAGTTGGGATGGGTGTATTTCCGCCCAACTGATCTAGGTTTTGATAATTTTTACTCATGGACGGGCCAGTACCCGTTTAGGACTAAGGGTTCAAGACTTATGAACGACGAGGATTACGAAGCTTTCCATGTAACCAATTTGGAAGCAGAGTCTGTTTCATGAGGTATTTCTGACATACGACCTCAACATATTTTTGGGTAAAATGGGAAACCGTAAACACACAGATCAGATAAGGCGCTAAGTAAAGGTCGCCCAAAATCCCTCTTTTGAACCACCCTTCTCCCAGTAACGGGTTTAATACGACAATGGAGAAAGCATAAAAGAATACTGCGATAATCATGTGGGTCATGTAAACAGAGTAAGAAATTTTGGCCAAATATTTGAAAATCGGCAACATCATGATCTTGGAAATCAGACCTTTGTCGAAGGCGAAGACTAGCACAAAAATGAAGAGAACGGGCGCGATAAAAAACTGTAGTTTTCCCGAACAATAAATGACAAAAAGCGTACTGATGACCACAATTGCCAACTCGATAACACTGGCCAATGCAAAGCTTATATTTTTGACAAACCCTGAATTTTTGATCCACGGATAGATACCCGCAACGACGACACCGGTGTAGAACCCACCCAAGCATCGTAAAAAGGCATAGTCATAGGTAATATTCATGTCTGGTTTTAGACGGGATAATAACCCATAAATACTTGCGACAACCACAGCTATAGCCAGAAAATGCCAAAGTTTTTTGAGGGGCGCCCAAATGAGTATGGCAGCAAAAGTAAAATAGGCGAAAAACTCTACACTGATGGTCCAACTCGGTACGTTAAATGACGTAGAGTCATGCAGCCCCATAGCTTGGGTCAGAGTCAAATTGGAAAGTAATGTTGAAACGGACTCACGCGCCCCAGACTGAAAAGGGAGAATTTCTCCTGGTTCCAAATGTGCAAATCCAAAGGCATGCAACACAACCCTCGCGCTGGCAAACAGCGTAAATATGCACAAGACAAACAGGTGCAAAGGGTAAAGTCTGGCAAAGCGTTTCTTGATAAAGTGGATGCCCTTTTGGGGACTATCCATTTTATTACCATACAATGTGAACAGCAGAAAACCTGAGAACACAAAGAACAAATCAATAATTACAGGACCATTGTTAAAGAACGGAGAACTATTGATGTTGCTGAACCAATAGGTGTGGTAAATTGCGACGAAAACCGCCAACAAACCGCGAAATCCGTCCAGCGCGCCGAAAAATGGCGCAGACGAAATTCTACCAATGTTCTGTTTTGAAACAGAATTCACCCAAATTCTCCTAGATTTCGGCTTCGAGTTGCAATAAACGAGCCGAAATCATCTTTCGGGCGAGCCTAAAGGTAAGACAAAAAGATTGGATTAATGGGCTAAAAGATTAGAATTTAGAAAAAGGCCTGTATACCAGTTTGAGCGCGACCGAGGATTAAGGCATGTATATCATGGGTGCCTTCATAGGTGTTCACCGTTTCCAGATTCATGGCATGACGCATGATGTGGTATTCCTCTGAAATGCCATTTCCGCCGTGAATATCGCGAGCGACGCGGGCAATATCCAGTGCCTTTCCGCAATTATTTCGTTTCATCAAGCTAATACTCTCGGGAGACCACGCTCCAGCGTCAAGCGCCCGACCTAATGCCAATGATCCCTGCAGACCCAACGCGATTTCTGTTTGCATATCGGCCAGCTTCTTTTGCACGATTTGGGTTCCAGCAATCGGTTTGCCAAAGACGATCCGTTCCAGCGCATATTCCCTGGCAGCATGCCAGCAAAATTCGGCAGCTCCCATGGCACCCCATGAAATACCATATCTGGCCTTGTTCAAACATGAGAACGGTCCTCGCAAGCCTTTGACCTTTGGTAGGATATTTTCTTCCGGAATGACACAATCATCAAAGGCTAATTCGCCTGTGATTGAGGCGCGCAAAGACAATTTACCTTTGATCTCCGGCGTGGAAAACCCCTCCGTTCCCCGATCAATAACGAACCCCCGAATGTCTCCATCTAGTTTTGCCCATACCACAGCGACATCAGCGACTGGAGAATTTGTAATCCACATCTTGCTGCCATTCAGCAAATACCCGCCTTGCACCGCCTTGGCCGTTGTGCGCATGGCACCTGGGTCCGATCCGCCATCTGTCTCGGTGAGACCGAAACACCCAATCATTTCTCCGCTGGCTAATTTAGGCAAGTATTTTTTCTTTTGTTCTTCGGTGCCAAACGCCTCTATTGGGTACATAACCAGAGAGCTCTGAACCGACATCATGGAACGGTAGCCACTGTCGACTTTTTCGACCTCTCTAGCCACCAAGCCGTAAACCACATGGCTGGCACCGATACCGCCATATTCCTCAGCAACCATAGAACCCAAGAGTCCCAACTGGCCCATTTCATTAAATATCTCCCGGTCAAATCGCTCTTCCCGATTCGCCGATATAACGCGGGGCATCAGCTTGTCCTGACAGTAGCTCCGGGCCGTATCCCGGATCATACGTTCATCCTCGCTGAGTTGAGTTTCAAGAAATAAAGGATCAGCCCAGTCGTGGGAGAGTGTCGAATCGGATTTAGCCATGTCTAAATGTAGCCCTTCATGCTTTCGAATTATATAATTTAGTGGTGTGCTTTCACTGGCCCTCGGCGGGTTTGAACAATTCCAGGGTTATGGCTCCAAAAAGCCACAGACTCGCCTGGCTTTAACGCCAGCCTTTTATAGTCGCTATCTGAAATCAAAAGACCATTCTCGCCTGCACTAGCGTCGCATAAAACGGCTCGGAAGTCCGTAACAGTTCCTGCACTGATAAGATGGGGATGCCCCCCCGAAACCGACGAAACCGGAACCGCCGCTCCTGTTCTGCGATTTAAAACCGTTCGAATCGTATCTCGATAGGCATAGACGATCGGTCCAGCATCAAACAAATCTATCGTTCCCGAAAATATGAAACCTTCATATTGCAACATCCGCATGGCAGCGTTGCCCGATGGATGAGGTTGGGCGATAGTGGCACGGACATCAAGAGGGAACGTTGAAACATCAACCCGGCCAATCGGCACTATATCCCCCAAGGCGTCGGGGTTTCGGTCGTAATACTCCGTATCAGCCTCAAGAAAGGTTTTCTCGAGTTTGTCTTTAAACAGATGATCATAAAGCGGACTACCCTCGGGGCCACAAATGCCCCGAAGTTCCGCAATAATTGTATCCCCAAACCGCCAAGATTCGGATGCCATCAATAAATATCGTACTTTTGCAAGATACTTCCCAAGACCATAAGCTCTGTAGTCAGGGTGTAAAAAAAGCGATCCAACTTCGGTCGCCCCAGTAAACCGTGAAGACGCCACCAAATATTGGTCTAATCCATCGCCAATAATGTCAAAATTGATAAAGGGGCTTTCGACACCAATCTGAGTTTTAACGGCGGCACAACCTATTAATCGCTCTCTGTGGTACATGCCCAGAAGATATTTGTGTGGCTCCTCAATGGGCTTTTCACCTTTAAAGCTTTTGACGGAGCTATTGATGTAATCGAGCAGGAATTCACGACGCGGCTGAAGGCTGGAAAGTCCGCCCGATGAGCGCGTGACCATTTCCAGCAGCATATCAACGTCAACTGGTTTGACAGGGCTGATAGAAATATCTTTGGGTATCTGCTTGCTCATGAACACTCCCCGGAATCGCTGTTTTGGATTTTATCGCATGGAACTCCTAATAAAATGCAGTGGTAAATTGAGCGATTTCATGTATTTATTTAGACATAATGCGTAGATTTTGAGCGTTTTGATGCGAATTACTCATAAAGACCAGCAACTCCTGAATATTTTGCGCGATAATGGCCGCGCGACGACTACCGATTTGGCTAAGATGCTGGGCGTCTCCCGCTCAACCGCGCAGAAAAGACTGGAACGCCTGGAAGATTCGGGGGTTATCTCGGGGTATACAGTCCGATTGTCCCGGGAATATTTGGACCGAGAGATCAAGGCTCATGTTTTGATTACGGTACGCCCGCGCGAAACAAATGAGATCATCCAGAAAATGAAGGCTTACCAGGAAGTGCGGGCCGTCTATTCGGTTTCCGGCCAATTTGATCTGATTGCGCAGGTCGCCGCTCTCGACATTGGACGACTGGACGCGGTAATTGATAAGATCATCGAAATAGAGGGCGTGGAACGCACGGAGAGTTCTGTTATTTTGTCAACGAGGTTAAAACGTTAA
>JAHDBU010000014.1 GCA_020630275.1 Hellea sp. | reverse complement strand
GCCAGTGTGACCTCTATCCTGCTCTCGCGATTGGCCGATTGCTCGGAAGCCGAAAACGACCCGTTTTACACAGAGCGGGACTTCTCTTGGGACTTGTTCCGGACCATGTCCTCGGAACAGGCACAACTTTATGCTAATCCAGACTATGTGAGCCTTCTGGGCGTGTTTGGGCAAAGCCTGCTGGTCCCGACGGGTTCCCGGGCGACCAAACGCGCCGCGGGCGGGTCGACAGCCTTTAACCCACGCACGGTTCGGGCCATTCCTCACAATGCTATCCTGCAGCAATTTGGTATTCCGGCGAACATTTATTACGGCACAGGCAAGATTGCCTCCATCGATCCGGACGCCCTCAATGGGCTCTTGAAATCCTCCCACCGGGCTAAACATGTCTTTGGACTGGCGCGCAAAGCCCTGCTCCGCTCAAATTCCTATGTGCTGACAGCCTATGGGCGCCTGTTTGATCCGGGTTTTTGGATCGGTCGTCAGCTCTCGGAACAAGAACCCTATCTGGCGGAAAGCTGCCGCATGATCGCCAACTCGCTCATTCATAATGAGAGCCGCTCGCGCATGGTCAATCTGGCCAATTTCCTGCGCCTGGATTTCCTGAATATCTCAGGCATTAACAGCGGACAGATCGAATATGACAAGCCTGTCGTGATCCTTCATGCGCTGCGCCTGGCCGTGATCATGAAGATGACATTGCTGGCTACACAACTGCCGCAATATGGACAACCCGGCACGTCAGGTATTGATATCCTAAAGGATCTGCAAAATCTGCAAGCCGGTCCGGCCGTGGAACGCCTGAAGGCCGCCTATCCGCAAAAGGGTGAAGATATGAGCTGGACGGATGCACTGACAGAGAAATCGCAAGAAGCCGGTCGGACCAAGTCCTATCCGCATTTGGTGTCATCCATCATCAAGCCGCTAGAACGCGCCAATGAATTGATCAAGCAGATCACAGTTGCGGTCACCCACCGCTATGATGCATATGGATAGATGATGACTGATGCTCAAACTCAAATCATAGACGCGCTGGCGAAGTGTCCCCTCGTCCCGGTTATGGCACTGTCCGACCTGGACTGGATCCCGCAGCTGGCCGTAGACCTTAGGGATGCTGGAATTACAGTAGCCGAGGTTGTTCTGCGCACACCAGAGGCCATCGACGTGATGAAAATCATGAAAGCATCGGCGCCTGATTTGATTGTTGGTATGGGCACGGTACGTACCGAAGAGGATATGCAGAAATCTTTGGATGCTGGCGCAGAATTTCTAGTCACGCCCGCCACCAGCCCCAAGCTTTTATCTGCCCTTATGGATGTTTCTGTTCCCGTTTTTCCGGGGGCCGCAACGCCCAGCGAAGCCATGCATCTTTATGACCTTGGCTATGACTACCAGAAGTTTTTCCCGGCAGAGGCCCTCGGCGGCGTGAAGACACTTAAAGCCTGGGGCGGCCCGCTTCCTAATGTGACCTTTATGGCAACCGGAGGTATTAGTCCGGAAAAAGCACCAGACTATCTGGCGCTTCCTAATGTGATTGCGATTGGCGGGTCTTATATCGTTGATAAAAAGACCAAGTCAGTCAAACTCACTTAGATTTTACCGACCACGTTCAGGAAGACACCCTTCTGATCATTATCGAAATTGGTCAGATCGTCTGAGAACTTACTGTAGCTATAGCCGACGCCGACTTTCATATTGTCACCAACATGACGGTAGACGCCCGCCAAAGCACCAAACCGGGTTTCGTCCACTAGGTCGGTTTTCATGATCCGGCCTTCGGCCATGATATCCCAGTTTTTGATAACATGGTAATCGGCGCGAATAATGCCAAGATGAGCATCGCTGCTAACATAGTCATTGGAACCACGGCTTAGCTCGACCTCTCCCATGCGGTAGCCATATTTGACGCCCAGTGAGAGCTTCTCGTTGACGTCCATAATCGTATCAGCTGAGAGGATCTGGCTTTTCTGACGCGGTAGGGCTGTCTGGCCCAAATTGGATCTTTGTGGGGCCGGAGACAGGTCTTCATAATATGTGTATTTAAACAGGCCATTGAACCAGTCGTTTTCGATTGGGCGGTAAGCGATACCGGCTACACCCTCGATATACTCGGCATCGAGGAATTCATCTTGATCACTCTCAGAGATCGCGAAATTCAAACGACCCAAAACCTGCACATCTTCATAGGCGTCATAGGCAATTGTATTGCGCATCAGCCAGGTTGTTCGGTCGCGCTCTTGACCCTGCAAGACGCCTTCTTCGAAACGGCCTTCAAGGTTGGATGCAATCCGCAAACTGTCGGTTGCATGACTAGCCGAGACTGCAAAAGCCGTCCGATCAAAATTGCCATTGATTTCGTCTTCAATCTCGCCGGCTTCAACGCTGGCCGTCAAAGACCAGTGCTCGTCTGGCTTGTAATTCACGCCATAAGCGTGGGTAAAGCTGCGGGCTTCAGGGCCCCATCCGATGCGTTCTTCGCCGTAGAAAGACAGAGCGTCGGACAGTTCGGCACGACCACCAGCTGTTAATACGCCGTGGGAGCGTAGATCAACACCGGAGCCATTAAAGCGCTGTTCCGGGTGATCCGGGTCTAAAGCGTAACCGAGATAAATTTCTGAGTTATCATCTCGCTTAAGAGCGACATGAGCATTGGCTCCTAATCCGCCATCGCCATCAGAAACTTCACCGCTGACTTTGATGCGCGAAGTGAGTTGGATATCTCCGCCAATACCGTAGCGGTCATTGCGAACCCGAGTTCCGTCCCGATCAAGTGTTTCCTGGACGAAACCACGGACCGTGACGTCTTCACTAGGGCGCAACTCCACCTCAGCAGACGCGTCGATCCGCGTCCCTTCGATCAATGGATTGACGGTTGGCGTATTGACCAACAAATCACCATTGTCGCGTTCGTCATGGCGCACACCGACACCGACGGCAACGCGGCGGTTGATCGCGTAACGCGCATCAGCATAGGCGGATGTGCGCTCACCACGTATTTCACTATCGACATCATCATAGGTAGCGTGGACTTTTAGACGTTCGTTAAATTCGAAATCAGCACCAGCGCTATAGCGTTCAAGATCACCACGACCAGCGCGACCTGTGCCAAAGAAACCATCGTCGGTTTTTTCCATCAATCCGCGTAAACGGCCTTTGATTTTGTCATGGCGCGCGCCCAGATCAGCCAAATCGACCTGCGTCTCCAAACGGTAAGCCTTGGCAATCATATTGCTGGCGCCCGTATTGACATATTCATCAAAGATAAAACCGCCATCCGTGGATTCAGTCTGTTCAAAACCAGGGCCCCGGCTTTCGGCATATTCACCGCGTACGAATGTATTCGCCCCGCCGCGGAGAAGCACGTCAGCGCCGTATGTTTCTTGATCGGCAATACCGGTCGTATCTTTCTTACCGCTGGCACCGACCCGGACGACATCGCCCAGCCATTGTGTGGCCCGACCACCCACGGAATAGCCAGATACGGCTTCCAGTCCTGGCGTATGCTCATAGCGAACAACCAGGTAAACTTTATCGCCCGACAGCGGGCCATCACGTACAATCTGTCCGTCGTTCAGGGTTGATTGCAATGGATCGGTTAAAACGACGCGTCCTTGAATGTAATCCACATCGTAGTCATCATATGGGCGCAGCGTGCGTCGCTCTTTGACAATGTCAGTAACTTTGTCGACAATCTCGATCTGAACGCGCTCGGACCCAATTGAAATATCCTGATGCTGCAGGAAGTAGACTGAGCCACCCGTTCCGCGGAAAACTTCTACCTCAGGAATCGTGCCCGGATCGGCGGCATAGGCCGTCAATTCTGATTTACGTTCTCCAAAACTGGTCGTCGCTTCGCTATTGAGATCAACAATACCACCATAGAGGCCGCGCTCGTGTTTCGTGAACTCCGTCTCCTGGATATCCGTGACGAAGTTACCCCACATCACATGGTTATCATCTTTTTCAACCCGAATATAGAACTTGCCTTGTGTTGGCGCGTCCTGTGTCAATGTAGAGTGGTCACCATAGACCGGATAATATTGATCTGCATGCAGACGTCTTAATAGCTGACGCGGGTCTTTTTCGTCCAGATTATTGAACAGATCCTTGATCCGCTCTTCGCCTGTATCCATAGCTGCCGCGATCAGAACGTCGCCACGCACTTTACCCTTAAGATAAAACGCGCCACGGCCATTGACGACCATATCGTCCCAATCCTCGTCATCGGCGGCCTGAAGATTGACCGGACCTAGCGCCTGACGCTGACCCAGTGTCAGATCACCCAGACCGACATAGAAGAAATCCGTATGCTTAACGTGGATATCACGGGCGATATCAACACCCTGTCCGAGTTCGTTTTGAATTTTGACGTGTACGCGGCGATCACCAAATGGCAGGATTTGTTGTGAGACAAATCTACCAGCCTCATCAACAGGCACCGGACCGTAAAACACCGACGGTACAAAACCATAAGGCACGTTTTCGCCTGAGACGGTGACATTGGCACCTTTGACCGGAATGTTCCGGCGCAAAGTATGATCTTCACCGTATATATTCAGGGTTGCGCGCGGATCATGATGCGCCAAACTATCAGCTTTTTCGTGATCTGTGACGTAGAATGACTTTGGATGTGTTTCGTCAAACCGACCATGAGCATCATAAACACGCAATGTATAGGCCATGCTCTCGGGCAGATGATGACCCGGCATAAAGCCGGCGACACCGTCCACAACAGGCAAGATCATATGCGGGCGCGAGTCAAAAGATTGACCCGGCAAAAACAAACGCACCTCGCCACGATTGATGAAATTCCAGTAGTTGGAATAGACATGGAATTCAGCCTGTTGCCCGCGGAAGACACTGGCATCATTGTGCAAAAGGCCAACGTTCAAACGCGGCGTAACATCAAAGCCATCAAACTTTACCTGGACGTCGGCATCTCTGAGCGCGATGTCCGAGTGTTCTTGATGGGACTCATAGTCAAATCCACCGCCAGAAACTGTGTGACCGTCAACGCTGATCTTAAACCCAGGACCAGGTCCCAAACCACTCGGGCGAAGGATGTCGCCCTGAAGATTATCCGGTAATGACCGCACTATATCCGCCTTTGGCTCATTACGTTTATGGCCGTGCGGTCCGTGGTTGTGCACCGGGGCCCATCCTGTATGCGCCACCGGCATAGCGGCTGGTGCGATGACCTGCTGATGCGGGATCATTTGCGGATGTGCGTGTCGCGACGGTACGGGATAGCTTACCGGTTGAGCATACTGAAGCGGATTGGAATTTTGTACCACATTCGGTTGTCCAAAGGTGACTGACTGTCCATTAATCGGTCCGCGCAGAGCGAGCGATTGCGTTGAAACCATATGAGCCGTCGGTGGCACATAGCTTCCACTATGGGGTACAGGATAGCTTTGAGCAGCCGCGACCGACGTAAATGTCAGAGCAACAATCGCTGAAGTCCCAAGAGCGAGACGCTTTAAACCCGATCTATTATATTTTTTCATTCGAATTACCATGGTCTATACCCCGCAGCACCTTGCCCGCCGAGGGAGATCATTTTCGTTTCTATTGTCAGGTCGTAACAGCAGGCCTGCTCCTCCCATAATCGGTTCAGATGATGGGCAACCGCTTCCATACGTGCGCCGGCCAGACCGGCAGGTTCGCCTGGAACAGTGTGATAGTTGAGGCGCAGGATAGACTGCTCCTTACGCAGGACATCTATCAACTGTGCGATGTTCGGTTGCATGGCAGGCTGCAATAATTGCTGCCCTGGTACAAAGACCTGCTGAGAAAGATCCAGTGTCACAATCCGTGGGCGCGTCGCACCAAAATTCAACTTGGTCAGCTTACCGCGTGTAAGACGTACGACCCGTGGATTTTCTGTCGTGATCCGGTAGCCCGTTGGCAGGCTGCGTGGGTCCAGTTTTAAGATGTAATTGGAGCCGATCTGTCCGTTTGGAATGTCTGCACAAGCGATGTGATAGCGACCATGGGCGTCAGTGGTGATCAGCTCACCCTTGACGGTGACAACTCGGACATCCGGAATGCCTTCCTCGCCTGGGTTCTGATATCCATCCAAGTTGCGGTCATCAAAGACCTTGCCGATAATTTCCCCGCAATCAAAGACCGGTGTTGGGCCGACGATGACCGTCGCTTCGCCGATCTCTGAGAGCAGAATGCCTGAGATGGAGCTCACAACTGAGGCCTGGTTTGTATATTCGCCTTCATTAACGGCGGCACCCACAACCAAGACCAGATTAATCGTCACTGACTCATTGGCAGCCAATGTCTGGTTCGGGAAGCTCAGCTCGCTACCCGTAACAATCGGATCGACAGCAACACCGTCTAAACGGGCCGTATCTGGCGCATAGTTAAAGCCGGTCGGCATCAAGTCAACATAGGTCAGGTTGGCCCGGTCGAAATCGTCATTATTTGTAATCGTGATTTCATAAGGAACCAAGTCACCAAAGCTGACATTTCGCTGGCGAGTCGTCTTGACGACCGTGAACGGTGTGACAACGGATGTCGGACCCAAAACCAGGTTTGTAATCGTGTCGTCATCTGGATTTCCGTCGCCATCTTCGTCATCATTAGCCAGGTTGGTTGGATCATCCGACAGGCCGAAGATCCGGCGTCCATCAGGATGCAGACCACCAGCCGAAGCTGTGTTGAGAACTGATCCTGTCGTGATGTCTTCTGGCGTCAGAGCGTAGGTTGCCGTAAAGGTCGTGTTATCAGACTCACCCGGTGCTAGACTGGCGATCGGTCCACCTTGAACTTCGACAAATGGGTCATCTAACGTGATATCCGTCAGGGTTACCACACCCGTATTGATCACGGTGAAGGTGTAAGTGATAGTATCGTCAATATTGGCGTAGCCGTTCGGGCCGTTATTCACGACACCAGTCTTGAGCACCGCCAGAGACCCTGTCTGTGGCACATCCTGAACATTGACAGATTGCACTGGAACATTGACTTCATCACTTGAGGCAGAGGCCGTATTATTAATCTCGCCACGATCGACGTCAGATTGAACAACGGTATAAGTTCCGGTCAGCACACAGCTGGCACCCGGTGCGAGTGTCACACAAGTTTGGCTGTTAGGTGTAATCATGGCATCGCTTACAACGACATTGTTCAAAAAGATGGTACCTGTATTGGTTGCGGTGACAGTATAGGTCAGCGTGTCGCCGACTGTCACATCGCCAGAACCGTCTTCGTCGGCGTTCAAAGGAGCCGGTTTGACGACATCGAGTGCGGTTGTCTGAGCGACCTCCTGATCATTGGTCGCGACCACAGGCACGGTGATCTCTGCAGAGTTGACACCCGCCGTATTAGCAATGTTACCTGCATTCACATCGCCCTGAGCGACCGTATAAGTACCGCTCAGTACGCAGGTAGCGCCCGGCAGAAGCGTCGGACATGTTTGCGTTGAAGGCGAAATCATCGGGTCAGAAACAATGACGTTTGTCAGGGTCAGGTTACCGCTATTTGTGGCGGTAATTGTGTAAGTTAACGTATCCGCAAGAGACACGTCCGTCGTGCCGTCCTGATCGGCATTCGCCGGAGCAGGTTTGACCAGTGCCAGTCGTGGGGTCTGAACGACGTTTGAGGTATTAGTATCGGTCACAGGTGTCGGGACTTCAACTGAGGCCACGCGTGCTGTGTTGACGATGGAGCCAGCGTCCACATCGGCTTGAGTGACAGTATAGGTACCCGTCAACACACAGCTCGCACCCACATTCACAGTCGCGCATGTCCGCGTGTCCGGTGTAATCATCGTATCATTGACCATGACATTAGTCAGAGAAATATTCCCCGTATTCGTCGCTGTGATCGTGTAGGTGAGTGTATCACCCAGCGAGATGTCCCCAGAGCCGTCCTGATCCGCGTTGGCAGGCGCGGGCTTATTCAAACCTAGAGCCGGGAGCTGGACGATCGGAAGATTATTATTAGCTGCAACCGGAATTGTAATCTCATCGGATGTCACGCTGGCATTGTTGACGATCGCACCATTGTCGATATCGCCCTGTGTTACCGTATAAGTGCCAGAGAGCTCGCATGTTGCACCCGGGGCCAAGGTCGCACATGTGTTGGCGTTTGGCGTGATCAGCGCGTCAGAAACCGTGACATTGTTCAATGTAACTGTGCCGCTATTGGTAGCCGTTACAGTGTAAGTCAGAACATCGCCAACGGACAAATCACCTGAGTTGTCATTATCCGCATTAACAGGCGCAGGCTTGACCAGTGTCATGTCAGGTGTCTGAGCTACCGTCTGGTTATTAGTGGCATCGACAGGGGTAGTGACTTCGTCAGAAACCACGCTAGCGGTATTAGCAATGGTACCAGCGTCAATGTCACCCTGGGTGACAGCGTAAGTCCCGGTAAGGATACAGGTCGCACCTGGTAGAAGAGTGGCGCAAACATTGCTGTTTGGGGTGATTAGAGCATCGCTGACCACCACATTATTGAGCGTGATTGTCCCGCTGTTCGTAGCCGTGACAGTGTATGTCAGGATATCACCAAGCGTTACATCTCCAGAGTTATCGTTATCCGCATTGACTGGTGCAGGTTTGACCAGAGTGAGCGCAGAATTCTGTGCTGTGTCGCTGGTGTTTGTTGCATCAACGGGCGTTGTCACTTCGTCAGAAACAACACTCGCATTATTCGTGATAGATCCAGCGTCAATATCAGCCTGCGAGACTGTGTAAGTCCCTGTAAGGACACAGGTGGCACCTGGGGCTAAGGTCGTGCAGCTATTGCTATTTGGTGTGATCAGAGCGTCGCTGACAACCACATTATTAAGCGTAATGGTACCGCTGTTTGTAGCTGTGACCGTATAGGTCAGCGTGTCTCCAAGTGAGATATCGCCTGACCCGTCCTGATCAGCATTGGCAGGTGCAGGTTTGACCAAGGTCAGAGCGGGCACTTGTCCGGTGTTTGTCGTGTTGGTTGCATCTACAGGCGTCGTAACCTCGTCGGAAACAACACTGGCATTATTGGTGATAGCGCCTGCATCAACATCCGCCTGTGAGACTGTGTAAGTCCCTGTAAGGACACAGGTGGCACCAGGGGCTAACGTCGTGCAGTTATTGCTATTTGGCGTGATCAGAGCATCGCTAACGACGACATTGTTCAGCGTGATTGTTCCGCTGTTGGTTGCCGTGACAGTATAAGTCAGTGTGTCGCCGACAGAGACATCACCAGAGCCATCCTGATCAGCATTGGCAGGTGCCGGCTTGACCAAGGTCAGAGCGGGTACTTGTCCAGTGCTTGTCGTGTTGGTTGCATCTACGGGTGTCGTAATTTCATCTGAAACCACACCGGCATTATTCGTAATCGCTCCCGCATCCACATCGGTCTGAGTGACCGTATAAGTGCCGGTTAGGACACAAGTCGCTCCCGGTGACACCGTCGTACATGTATTACTGTTCGGTGAGATCAGCGCATCGCTAACTGTGACATTGTTGAGCGTGACTGTACCGCTGTTTGTGGCAGTGACGGTGTAGGTCAATGTATCACCGACAGAGACATCACCGGAACCATCTTGATCAGCGTTGGCTGGAGCTGGTTTGACCAGTGTTAACTCTGGGAACTGTCCAATATTAGTTGTGTTGGTCGCGTCAACAGGTGTCGTAACCTCATCGGAAACAACGCTTGCATTGTTTGTAATCCCGCCAGTGTCCACATCCGCCTGTGTGACAGTATAAGTCCCTGTCAGTATACAAGTCGCTCCTGGCGCAAGAGTTGTGCATGCGTTACTGTTTGGTGTTATTAGAACATCGCTGACAACCACATTATTGAGGGTTATTGTCCCACTATTTGTGGCGGTGACGGTGTAGGTCAATGTATCACCCACAGAGACATCACCAGAGCTATCCTCATCTGCATTGACTGGCGCAGGTTTCACTAGAGTTAGATCAGGGGTCTGGCCTGTATTCGTTGTGTTGGTCGCATCTACTGGAGTTGTGACTTCATCAGAGACAACACTGGCATTATTCGTGATGGCACCGGCATCAACATCAGCCTGTGACACCGTATAGGTACCTGTCAAAATGCAGGTCGCGCTAGGCGCCAAGACGGCACAAGTGTTAGAGTTTGGTGAAATCAGCGCATCACTCACGATAACATTATTAAGCGTTAAAGTTCCGGAATTAGTCGCTGTAACAGTGTAGGTCAGCGTGTCACCGACTGATACATCTCCGGAGACATCCTCATCGGCGTTAGCAGGTGCAGGCTTGGTTAGTGTCAAAGCTGGAGTCTGCCCCGTGTTTGTCGTGTTAGTCGCCTCAACTGGCGTTGTAACCTCGTCCGAGACCACGTTTGCATTATTGGTAATGGAACCATTATCGACATCAGCCTGCGTGACAGTGTATGTTCCGGTCAGAACGCAAGTCGCACCCACGTCAACGGTCGTACATGTATTGGAGTTTGGCGCGATCAGAGCATCGCTCACAATAACGTTGTTTAATGTCAAAGTCCCGCTATTTGTAGCAGTGACGGTATAGGTCAACGTGTCACCGACAGAAACATCACCGGAACCGTCCTCGTCTGCATTCGCAGGGTCTGGCTTTACGAGAGTCAATTCTGGTGTCTGACCGGTAGTTGTCGTGTTAGTCGCATCAACCGGTGTTGTGACCTCGTCAGAAATTACACTCGCATTATTGGTGATCGAGCCTGCGTCAACGTCTGCTTGGGCAACTGTATATGTTCCGGTAAGCACACAAGTCGCTCCTGGAGCCACGGTAGCGCAAGTATTATTGCTTGGTGCAATCATCGCGTCGCTTACGACAACATTGTTGAGCGTGATTGTTCCGCTATTGGTGGCGGTCACGGTATAGGTCAACGTATCCCCTACGGAGACATCACCTGAGCCATCCTCATCTGCATTAGCAGGCGCAGATTTAACCAGAGCCAAGTCCGGCGTCTGACCTGTATTGGATGTATTGCTGGCATCAACCGGCGTTGTGACCTCATCAGAAATAGCGCTCGCATTGTTTGTGATTGAACCGGCGTCCACATCGGCCTGTGTGACGGTATAAGTGCCGGTCAAGACACAAGTCGCGCCTGGCGCTATCAGGGCGCATGAATTAGAGTTTGGCGTGATCAGTGCGTCGCTGACAACGACATTGTTCAGAGAAATTGTGCCGCTATTAGTAGCCGTGACTGTGTAAGTCAGTGTATCGCCGACCGACAGGTCTCCAGACCCGTCTTCATCAGCATTCGCCGGCGCCGGTTTCACCAGCGTGAGTTCAGGGAACTGGCCTGTATTGGTTGTATTTGTTGCGTCGACCGGTGTCGTTACCTCATCAGAAATAACGCTCGCATTGTTTGTAATTGAACCCGCGTCGACATCAGCCTGGGTAACTGTATAAGTTCCTGTCAGCACACAAGTCGCCCCCACATTGAGCGTTGCGCATGTATTGCTGCTTGGGGAGATCAAATTGTCACTGACGATCACATTGTTCAACGTGACTGTCCCGCTATTCGTTGCCGTGACAGTATAGGTCAGAGTATCTCCAACGGAGATATCACCAGATCCGTCTTCGTCGGCGTTGGTCGGGGTAGGTTTAACCAAAGCCAAGTCAGGGGTTTGACCCGTATCTGTCGTATTGCTGGCGTCAACCGGTGTTGTGATTTCATCGGACACAACGCTCGCATTATTGGTAATGGAACCTGCATCTATATCCGTCTGCGAGACTGTATATGTCCCTGTCAGAACACAGGTTCCTGTAGGCGCCAAGCTCGCACAAGTTGTGGAGTTTGGCGTAATAAGATTGTCTGAGACGACCACATTGCTGAGCGTGGTCGACCCAGAGTTGGTAGCCGTGACCGTATAGGTCAAGATATCACCAACGGATACATCACCAGAACCGTCATTATCAGCATTCACGGGAGCAGGTTTGACAAGAATAAGCTCATCAAATTGACCAACAGTCACTGTGTTGCCGTCTTCGACAGGAGTCGTGATTTCGTCAGAAATCACACCGGCCGTATTCACAATGGATCCAGCGTCTACATCGGGTTGAGTTACCGTGTATGTTCCGGTCAGAACACAGGTCGCGCCAGGAGCCAAGGTTGTACAAGTATTGCTGCTGGGCGCAATTAGATTGTCACTGACAATCACATTGTTCAAAGTGGTCGTACCGGTGTTCGTCGCTGTGATTGTATAAGTCAGGGTATCGCCAACGGATACATCACCAGTCCCATCTTCATCAGCATTAGCCGGGGCCGGCTTCACAATAGACAGGGCATCTGTCTGGCCAGTATTTGTGGTATTGGTTGCGTCCACTGGAACACCGAATTCGTCAGAGATAACTTCCGCCGTATTGACGATAGATCCGGCATCCACATCCGCTTGGACAACTGTATAGGTACCGGTCAAAACACAAGTTGCGTTCGGCGCAAGAGTTGCACAAGTATTTGAGTTCGGCGAGATCAGGTTGTCTGTCACGACAACATTGGTGAGTGTGCCTGTACCTGTATTTGTGGCTGTGACGGTATAGGTCAGAGTGTCCCCGACAGAGACATCGCCAGACCCGTCTTCATCCGCATTAGCTGGAGCCGGCTTATCCAGTGTTAATTCATCCATACTGGCAACGGGTTCGCTCTGATTAGCGACCACAGGGGTCGCGATCTCGACAGATGCTACCATGGCCGTATTGTCAATCGTTCCGGCATCTACATCTGCCTGAGTGACCGTGTATGTTCCGGTTAAAACGCAAGTCGCACCCGGCGCCAAAGTCGGACAGGTATTGGTCGTTGGCGAAATCATGGCATCATTGACCATCACATTGGTCAACGTTGTCGTGCCCGTATTGGTCGCCGTGATTGTGTAAGTCAGTGTATCATTCAATGAGACATTTCCAGAACCATCGTCATCAGCATTCACCGGTGATGGCTTATCCAGAGACAGGCCGTCATTTTGACCCGGGGTCGTTGTGTTGCTGTCCTGAACAGGTGTCGTGACTTCATCTGAAACCACGCCAGCTGTGTTAACAATAGACCCCGCATCGACGTCAGCTTGGGTGACCATGTAGGTTCCTGTGAGAACACAAGTCGCGCCGGGTGCCAGGGTCGCACATGTTGTGCTGTTAGGTGTAATCAGATTGTCATTGACGATAACATTGTTGAGCGTCGTTGTCCCACTATTGGTGGCCGTAATGGTGTATGTCAGCACATCGCCAACGGAGACATCGCCCGATCCATCACCGTCCGCATTGGCAGGCGCGGGTTTGACAATGCTCAGACCGTCCAATTGAGCTGTATTGGTTGTATTCGTGTCTTCGACGGGTGTCGTGATTTCATCTGATACCACCCCAGCCGTATTTGTGATTGAACCCGCATCCACATTAGCTTGGGTAACGGTATAAGTCCCCGTCAACACGCAGTTGGCACCAGGTGCCAAAGTTGCGCATGTTGTGCTGTTAGGTGTGATCAGGTTATCACTAACGATCACATTGTTCAGGGTAGTCGTACCTGAGTTTGTCGCCGTGATTGTATATGTCAGTACGTCACCAACTGAGACATCGCCCGATCCATCACCATCCGCATTGGCAGGCGCAGGCTTAACGATGGACAGCTCTTCGAACTGACCCGTTGTTACTGTGTTGTTATCCTCGACAGGAGTTGTGATTTCGTCCGATACAACGCTTGCTATATTGTCGATGGATCCAGCATCAATATCAGCCTGAGTGACTGTGTAGGTACCCGTCAACACACAGGTAGCGCTCGGAGCCAATGTTACGCATGTGTTGCTATTTGGCGAGATTAGATTATCTGAAACGATAACGTTACTCAGTGTTGTCGTACCGATGTTTGTGGCAGTGACAGTATAAGTCAGTACGTCGCCCACGGACACATCACCAGAACCGTCGCCATCAGCGTTAACCGGCGCTGGTTTGACGATGGACAATTCGTCAACAATATTTGGCGTGCTAGTATTCGTGGCTTCGACAGGCGTTGTAATCTCATCCGAGACCACGCCAGCCGTGTTGACAATAGAACCCGTATCAATGTCAGCCTGGGTGACCGTATAACTACCCGTCAATACGCAGGTCGCGCTGGGCGCGAGGGTCGCACATGTATTGGTACTTGGTGAGATTAAATTGTCAGACACAACGACGTTGTTAAGTGTCGTCGTCCCACTATTCGTCGCCGTAATTGTATATGTCAGAACATCGCCAACAGAAATATTGCCCGAGCCGTCCCCGTCAGCATTATTTGGCGCTGGCTTAACGATCGACAGAGCATCATTCTGTCCAACAACAGATGTATTAGACGCCTCGACCGGGACAGGAATTTCATCAGAGATGACGCCCGCTGTATTGGCGATGGTCCCCGCATCAACGTCGGCCTGCGCGACGGTATAGGTACCCGTCAGGACACACGTCGCGCCTGGCGCCAATGTTGTACAGGTGTTTGAATTTGGTGAGATCAGATTGTCAGAAACGATGACATTGTTCAGCGTCGTCGTCCCGCTATTGGTGGCGGTTACAGTATAAGTCAGAACGTCGCCAACTGAGATATCACCAGAACCATCACCATCGGCATTTGCCGGCGCGGGTTTAACAATCGTCAGGTCGTCTTGTTGAGCAGGCGAGCTCGTATTCGTCGCTTCAACGGGCGTTGTGATTTCGTCGGAAACCACACCTGCAGTATTAACAATAGACCCTGCATCAATGTCAGCCTGCGTGACGGTATAGGTCCCTGTCAGGACACACGTCGCGCCTGGCGCCAATGTTGTACAGGTGTTTGAATTTGGTGAGATCAGATTGTCAGAAACAATGACATTGTTGAGCGTCGTCGTTCCGCTATTCGTGGCCGTTACAGTATAAGTTAGAACGTCGCCAACTGAGATGTCGCCGGAACCGTCGCCGTCAGCGTTTACAGGGGCTGGCTTGACGATCGAAAGGTCATCCGTCTGGCCTGTATTGGTCGTGTTGGAATCCTCCACCGGAGTCGTAATTTCGTCCGATACGACGCCTGCTGTATTATCGACTGATCCCGCGTCAACATCGGCTTGAGTGACCGTGTACGTTCCGGTCAGCACGCAGGTCGCGCCGGGTGCAAGAGTTGTACAAGTATTTGAGCTTGGTGAGATCAGGTTATCGCTAACGATCACATTGGAAAGCGTTGTCGTCCCGCTGTTGGTAGCGGTGATGGTATACGTCAAAACGTCACCAACTGAGACGTCACCAGAACCGTCGCCATCAGCATTAACTGGAGCCGGTTTTACAATAGACAACTCATCAACAATATTGGGCGTACTGGTATTCGTAGCTTCGACAGGTGTTGTGATCTCGTCTGAAACCACACCCGCTGTGTTGACGATAGATCCCGTATCAATGTCAGCCTGGGTAACCGTGTACGTTCCAGTCAGGACGCAAGTGGCACCTGGCGCTAATGTCGTACAAGTGTTTGAATTGGGTGAGATCAGATTATCGGAAACAATCACATTGTTCAGTGTCGTCGTCCCACTGTTTGTCGCTGTAACGGTGTAAGTCAGGACATCCCCGACAGAGATATCACCGGATCCGTCACCATCAGCGTTATTCGGCGCAGGCTTAACAATTGAGAGAGCATCATTCTGTCCGGCAGCAGACGTATTGGACGCTTCGACGGGGACTGGAATTTCATCAGAAATGACGCCCGCTGTATTCGTAATTGCGCCCGCATCGACATCAGCTTGGGTAACTGTATATGTTCCTGTTAAGACGCATGTCGCACCAGGTGCCAGCGTTGTACAAGTGTTCGAGCTTGGCGAAATGAGATTGTCGGAGACAATGACGTTGCTAAGCGTTGTTGTACCAGAGTTTGTCGCGGTCACCGTATAAGTTAGTACGTCGCCAACAGAGATGTCGCCGGAACCATCGCCGTCCGCATTAGCTGGAGCCGGTTTCACAATTGTCAAATCATCTTGTTGTGCGGGCGTCGTCGTATTCGAGGCTTCAACAGGCGTAGTAATTTCATCGGATACAACACCAGCCGTATTGTCAATCGCACCTGCGTCAACGTCTGCCTGGGTAACCGTATAGGTCCCCGTCAGAACACAAGTTGCGCCAGGCGCTAATGTTGTACAAGTGTTGGAGCTTGGTGAGATCAGATTGTCTGAAACAATGACATTGTTAAGCGTCGTCGTGCCACTATTCGTGGCCGTGATTGTATAAGTCAGAACGTCGCCGACAGACACATCACCAGATCCGTCACCGTCGGCATTGGCCGGCGCCGGCTTAATGATCGACAACTCATCCGTCTGTCCGGTATTGACAATATTCGTCGCCTGAACCGGAGGCGTTGGTTCATTGGCCGTCACACTGGCCGTATTAGAAATGGAGCCGTTATCCACATCAACCTGTGTAACGGTATAAGTACCTGTCAATACACAAGTTGCTCCCGGTGCTAATGTCGCGCAAGTATTGGAGCTAGGCGAAATCAGGTTATCCGTCACCTCAACACCCGTCAGAGTGGTCGTACCAGTATTTGTCGCCGTCACCGTATAGGTCAGCGTATCATTCAAAGACACGTCACCTGAGCTATCCTCATCGGCATTGGCCGGGGCTGGTTTTACAATTGACAATTCATCAAGCTGATTGGGTGTGGATGTGTTTGAGGCCTCAACCGGCGTCGTAATTTCATCGGAAACAACGCCAGCTGTATTGTCAATCGAACCCGTATCAATATCGGCCTGAGTTACAGTATATGCACCTGTTAGCACGCAAGTCGCACCAGGTGCCAATGTCGTACAAGTATTTGAACTCGGCGAGATCAAGTTATCGGAGACAATCACATTATTGAGTGTCGTTGTTCCGCTATTGGTTGCCGTTATCGTATAGGTCAGCACGTCACCAACGGAGATGTCGCCAGAGCCGTCACCATCGGCATTAGCAGGAGCCGGTTTGATGATAGACAGTTCATCTGTCTGCGCTGGAACCGATGTGTTTGACGCTTCTACAGGTGTCGTGATTTCGTCAGATACAACCCCTGCTGTATTGTCGATGGCTCCCGCATCTACATCTGTCTGGGTGACCGTGTAAGTTCCGGTCAAAACACACGTTGCCCCTGGTGCCAGGGTTGCACAAGTGTTCGAACTTGGCGAGATCAGATTGTCAGTAACGATGACGTTGTTCAGTGTTGTTGTTCCGTCATTGGTCGCCGTAATTGTATAGGTCAAGACGTCACCAACAGAGATATCGCCGGAACCATCGCCGTCCGCATTGGCTGGAGCCGGCTTGACAATAGACAAATCATCCACCTGTGGAATGGTCGTGACTTCGGTATCTGCAACAGCCGTTGGTAATTCCGTCGAAACAACTTCGGCCGTATTACTAAATGTCCCTGCATCGATATCAGCCTGGGTCAGTGTGTAAGTTCCTGTCAGGACGCAAGTCCCTCCAATGGGAACGGTCGCGCAAGTCGTGCTACTGGGCGAAAGCAACGGGTCTGAAACCACAACATTTGTAAGATCGATGTTACCCGTATTGGTCGCGGTAATCGTATATTCTAATGTGTCGCCAACATTATACGTGCCTGATCCATCAACATCCGAATAGGTAGGTGCGGCTTTAACAAGGGTATTGGCCGGAGCTGGAACAAATAGAATGTCATCATTTGTGATGGTACAAACCGGGTTGTCCGTGATCACGAGATCAATAGACCCGGCCGTGGCTGATGAATTGGTAAGGGTTCCCTCAGTACAAGACCAGGTTCCTTCTGTATAATAAGGTAGGTCGAGCTCAGTTAAGCTATAAGTGCCTGCGTTCAGAGCAACAATTGGCTCGGATGTATATGTCGTCGTATTGCCAACGGTCGTCCCCGCGTCAAAGGTCAATGCCCCCGCATCTGTGGCCATACCAAAGTCGGCGACTGTACTAGAGCCCCCTTCATCATTGATCACCTCTTTTACGATCGTAATCGATGTTGTGAGTGGCAGAGAAACAGGATCTGACACCGCACATTTCGGGCCGTCAATATCCGTTGGCAATCCCGAACCACCTTGGGCAGCATTATAGCCCACGATAAACTGGAAAGTCGGCGATAAATCTATGTTTCCGTCAAAATCAACATCACAAGGTATGTCCATTTGGACGACAACAGCACTGGTCGCGATAGAGCTGGTGTCTCCAGCATCAGCCTCGCCGTCCAAATCCTGGAAAATAGCATCACCACCCGTTTGCACAGTACTGAAGAATTCTTGGCTGATGACCTGACCGCCATAGATCGCACCAATAACCAGATCATACCGGCTATTGGCATTTTGACTGTAGGTCACATCAAATTCCATTGTGGCCGAATCAGTCGGCAGCGAGCATTGGTTCACCAAGCTGAATGTCGACGTCGCAATCGCCGAGATTGTTGCATCATTCGCTGTACAATTTGGAATAGGATAAGGCGTAGGCCCGAGCTGTGCCCAGGCCTGATTGTGCCATGAGAATATTGTCATCACACACAGGCTTATAAACCCCCGGAGGAAATTCACTGATTGCGCCATTAAGGATCACCTAACTATCTTTTTTATTGTCCCGTTATTAGGTCTAAATCCTTAAATTATAATGTATTTATTGTGATTTTTGGTTAAGCGCGAGTTAACTAAAATGACGTCCGGCCAAGCATAAATTCTTAAAGGTTTGAGGTTATATGCTTGGTCAATAATACCATAAATGACAGGTGGGAAATATGCCAAGATTAACCTTGGAAAAAGTCGATGTCGAACAGACAGGCGCCTATAACTTTAAAGACGTCGAGCCTTCAATACATCATGGGTATAACCTGCCCACAATCGAAAAAATGTTGCCGGCTGGCAAACACAAACTTCTCGATGCCGGTTGCGGCAATGGCTATGTTGCCAATTGGTTGTCGGAAAAGGGCCATGACGTCTGGGGCTCAGATTACTCCGAGTCTGGAGTTGAAATGGCCCAAAACAATTTCCCCAATTTAACATTTTTTCAGGCTGATCTTATTGCTGGACCTCCGAAAATTGTTCCTGTTGGTGGTTATGATGGCATAATCTCGCTTGAGGTCATTGAACATTTATTCGATCCGGAAAAATTCCTGGAAAATCTTTGGACAGCCATCAAACCTGGCGGATTTTTGATCCTGACGACGCCATATCATGGATATGTGAAAAACCTGGTGCTCTCTTTGGTCAATCAATGGGACGGCCATTTCATGGTCAGCTCAGTGGGTGGGCACATTAAATTCTTCAGCCCAAAAACGCTAAGAACCATGCTCGAGCAACAAAACTTCCAACATGAAGCAATCAAAGGCAGCGGCCGCGGTCCATTACTCTGGTGCTCCATGGTCGCCATGGCCAGGAAGCCTGGCTAATAAGCCATTTCCATATAATACATTGACCCTGCCTTACCGTGGCCCTATCACAGGGTCAGGGCAAGGTTGGGGAAAATTATGCGTAAATCATTGGCAGCAGCGATTATTTGCGCGCTCACATTGAGTGCTTGCAAATCAACCCCAGACCCAGTGCCTGACGTCGTTGATGCGACGACAAGCACCCCTGCATCGGTTTCATCTGACCCGAATGCCTCCATACGGGATAAGTACGAAACCATCGAATATGGTCAAGAACTTCCTCTGGTTTGCTCATCCCCCTATCCGGCAACTGGAGCAATGGCGGAACGCCCTAATCTCCAACTGATGTGGGAAAACTACCTTTACGATCGTCCCGATGGCATTTGGGGCGAGATCGGCGGGTATGTTGAGATCAATGGAAATTTGCCGCTTGATCAGGGACGCTGGACAAATGCTTGCACCGTCAGACTGTCGCACATGCTAAACAAGGCTGGCTATAAAATCCCTAAAGACGGAAATAAAACCGTCAGTGGCGGCAATAAAGATCAATATTATTACCGCGTACGTGATCTGGAAAAATATCTTCTTAAAGAATTTGGCGCGCCCGATCTAGCGATCGTTGACGGGTCAGCCGATACTTGGGCTATCCCCAATCGTCCGGGAATTTTGGTTATGGATTTTCCAGGCAGCACGTTTAACGGCCATACGACCGTTTGGAACGGAGCCGGTTCTGTAGACAATGCAGATATTGGCGGCCACCGGGTTCTTTTTTGGGAAATGCCGTGTTTTGTACCTGAAGACAGAAATGTTTCAGAACCCGTCGCAGATGCCGGAACGGTAACCTCGGTTTCGCCCTAACCTTTAGGCTTAAATCTGAAATGACCCGTCATTTCAGGTATCCAGAGGATGTTTTCCTCGACTGGTCCCGCACCGATATTGTGAATGACCAGCGGCGTTCCATCTACCGTCTTTTTATCTGAAACAATTCCGATATGGGAAATCCGTCCACCTAGGCGCCAACTAACAATGTCACCTGGAAGGTAATCCTCGGCATTATCGGTTAAAGGAACGGCCGCGCCCTGCCGTTTCAGGAATACTTCCAAATTTGGGACCCGTCTGTGATCAATATTTCTATCTGGGGATTTCAACCCCCAGTGATTGGGGTAAGACTTGAAATTAGCGCGCATATCCTCATGGACGGCCCTTTGAAAGTCGAAGTTAAAAGCATTGCGGAAAGTTCGAATAACGACGTCTGTGCATACGCCCGTATTGGCTGGCACGTCGCCGCCTGGATAAGTCAGCTTTACATATTTCGGGTCGTAAGTGACATCAGCCAACGTGCGTTCACGGGCCGAGGAAACAATCGCTTCGGCCGCTGAATCTGCTTGCGCTACGACAGGAAATAACAGCAATAAAGATAGAAACACCAAACGCATAACCCGACCTATTTATCCCTCAGCCGTTAATCAAGCTCTAAGGGCAGCATTACCATTGGGTCAAGGAAATGTAAGGTGAGTGAACTGAGATACGATCTAATTCGTAAAAATCCACAAACAGGGGATATAATATGGCAAGGCGTTTTCTCAATCTGATCTTACCATGGCTGATGTGGATATGTTCATCCATGAACATGTTCACGAGCGCGGCCCGCAGTCCCTCTGCCATGTCAGATGCTAATCCTTCCCTCCTCGTGCCATCAGGGATAGCCTTTTCCATTTGGCTCCCGATTTTTATTTTGTGCATTACCTATGGGATCATTCAGTTCCTGCCAAAATACAAGAATGATCCTATATTCGAGCAAATCGGATGGTGGACCATCGCCGGATTTTCTGGGGTTTGTTTGTGGGGTCTAGTCAACGGATTTTGGCCAATGGCTTCAGTACAAATGGCAACGGCCATTATTTTTATCCCGATTATGTTGATCTTGGTGGCCACCATGTTCAAATTCGACGCCCTCCGAACAACTACGGGACAGAAATGGCCTTTTTCGTTTACCGGTATTTCCATGATTGCCGGATGGTGCTCTATCGCCGTATTCTTGAATTGGGCCCCGCAGGGAACGCGATGGTTAGCCAACACGGGCCTATCCCCTTCTCTGGGCGCGTCGTTAATTTTGGTTTTGGCATTGGTTTGGATAGCATCCGTGACCTGGCGATCCAAAGGCAATGTCGCTTACGTCATTCCGCCTGTCTGGGGGCTTGGTTGGCTAATCGCGAAACGCCTGAACTCAGAACCTGTCTTCAATGACATCTTGTTTACCGCCGGCGCGGGAGTCGTCATACTTCTTGGGATCCTAGTCATCGCCAGACGTCGCCGAAGCCTCTGAGACTCGTCGAGAGCGACGCATGTGCCATTTCCGGCGTAATCGGATGAACAACAGGACAAACCCTGACAGAACGAGCCCTAGAGCGATAAACGCGGCCCCCACAAGCAAAGGATGGTTGAAGTTCGCCCCATCGTCATAATCCATGACGTGAAGTTTCCAGAAAAAGTCAAATATCCGCCAGGTCGTCGATCGTCTGGATTTCACCTCGGCGCTGTCTGGATTGATATACAGGGTTGTATTATCCTTATCGTCAAACCGTGCCACCCAGGCCTCGCCTTTATGGGGGTATTCGGTAGGCGGGTCTTTGACATAAACAACCGACTCCAGCTTGCCTTTGCCCGCATAATCCGCCTCGGCGATCTGGCTGGCCATTTCAAATGAGATGGGAGAGATTACCTCACCGGTCAGCCCATCCAAGGTGATATGTTTGTCATCTCCCAACTTAATCCGCCAAACCGGGCGGTTTAATACTCGCCCGAGCGAGGCGTTTTGAACCTTAACGATCTGGTTCATTCGCGCCGCTTCTTTGAGGGTGATAATAGATTCAGGCGTTAATGGCAGATGCGGCTGTTCAGCGATTTTGTGTTCGCCGCGAACCTTTTCTATATCCAATACACTGAAGACCAGCCCGCCCAGCACCCAGGCCAGGATTTGCAGCCCAATGATCAGGGCGATCCATTTATGGAGCTTGAGTGTCCAGCGAAGAATTTTCATCACTGGACATTAGAAAATTATGTCCGCCTATTCAACGGTGAAGGAAAAGGTCCCGCTCATGACGTGACCATCATGGCCCTTGGCGCGCCAATCGACGATATAGTCATCGGGTTGCAACTCTGGCGCTTTGACCATAACGTGGCTGGTCTCACCGATTTCAGAGACGTCCAGCTCAATCATCTCACCGGTCAGCGTTGAAACAGTAATGGCATCGACCATCATGGCGTGACCGAAATTTACGCCGATCATTTTGGGCGCGTGGTTTAAAACAGCACCATCTTTTGGCATGGTTTTAGACCCCTTCATATGGCCTTCACCGTGCTCCATATCGGCATGGTCCATACCGTGAGACATGGTTCCGTGAGCAGAATGATCATCCGCCTTTTTCTTCATTTCATCACCATGTGTGCCCGAGCCATATGAAGAGTCTGAACCATATGACGTACCCGACCCATGGGAGTGATGCTCTGTTTGCTCCTTCTGAGCGTCTTGCTTATTTTTACCATGACCATGGTCAGCCATAGCTGTCCCTGCAATCAGGGCGGTTGAAGCCAGCGTTACAAGTAAAATGCGCATGGATATTCTCCGTATTTTCACTTTTCCGTATCAAATTTCGTATTTACGGGCGGTGAACAAAATTAGTGACCGTCATGGCCGCCTTTATGCCACTCACCACGCCCAGAGGGGCCTGAGTGGCCTGAGTGGCCGCTCCCATAGCTGGTCCCACTCCCATGGCTATTGACCGGCATATGCATGGTGTCTGGATTGATCCCGTCCCGGGACAACTCAGCTTCTGTTGCCGGGCGCGCCATGCCAAGCGGATCGTCATACCATCCCGGGTCCTCGAATGAGGTAATCCCGTCCCGGACTTTGAATATGGTGAACATACCGCCCATAGTGATATAATCATGCGGCCCCTGTGCGCCGACCATGGGCAGGGAGTTTTCCGGCACTTTCATATGGCCGCTCTCCACATGGATACCCATTTCACCCATGCCGTCATGGCCCATGGTCATGTAGTGCGGCAAGAGAGAGGCCATTTGTCCGTCCAGGTCCTTGGGATCGACGCCGACCATGTTTGGAATATCATGGCCCATCTGTGTCATGACATGATGAGTCATATGGCAATGCATGGCCCAGTCGCCTGGATTATGGGCGACAAGTTCGACAGTTCGTGTCGTGCCGGTCGGCACTAGAACGGTTGTCTCGGGACGTCTTGCCGATTTCGGGATAACCCCGCCATCCGTCATGACTTCCTCAAAGGCATAGCCGTGCAGATGAAAGGGATGGTGGTCCATGGCCGAGAGATTTCCGATACGAAAACGCACGCGCTGCCCGGTTCGCGCAACCAAGGGCGAAGTGCCGGGATAAGTCTTGGCATTAATCGTTAAAACATTGAAATCTGACATCACATTGGGATCAGGCCTTTTGGCCCCGGGGCGTATAGCCCAGGTCCCCAACATCATGGCAAATTCTCTATCCGGCATAGGTTCTGTGCGTTTGCGGGGGTGGACAACAATCATGCCCATTAGCCCCATAGCCATTTGGGTCATCTCATCGTGATGAGAGTGATACATAAAGGTTCCGTGCTGGACGAAGGTCCACTCATAGACAAAAGTCTCGCCCGGTTTGATAGCGCGCTGATTAAGGCCACCCACACCATCCATGCCGGAGTTTAAAATCACACCATGCCAGTGGATTGTCGTGGGCGCGACCAGTTTATTGGTCACATAAATTCGGACCTTATCGCCCTCTACGCATTCAATGGTTGGGCCATGAACCTGTCCGTTATAGCCCCAGCAAAAGGCCTTCAGGCCCGGCGCAAATTCATGCTCTACCTCTTCGGCTGTCAGGTGGAAAACCTTGACCCCTCCAACCACTTTGAATGGTAATGTCGAGCCATCCGGGGTGACGACCGGCTTATAGTCAACACCCGGCTGTCCGGGCGCATAGCTGTGTCCTTTGTGAGGAACGCTCTCGCTATGGAGATGTTCGCCTTTATGGGCACCAGTGCGAGAGGCACCGCCCAAGGCCACTGCGCCTGCCGTTAATCCAGCTATTTTCAATGTATCGCGACGTGAGGGCATTAGTGATCTCCTTCGCTGGCGGATTGTCCCGCAGACATCGAAGCCGCAGAGGTCATGGCAATTTCCGGCGAACCTCCGGCCAGTAAATATTCATAGGCCGCTCGGGTTCTCCAATAATCTTCAACAGACTCGATATAAGCGATACCGATAGCCAGCTGCTCCCGTTTGGCCGCCAAGAGATCAAACACGCCGATCTGCATGGCGTTGTAATCGAGCTGCATGCCCTGCAGAACTTTATTGGACAGGGGTAGGACTTTTTTGCGCTGCAGAAGGACGTTCTCCCGCGCCGCCGACAACTCATCATACAAAATTCTCGACGTGGCATTTAGCGAATACATAGCCGCTTCATAGCGCTGCGCCATCATCTCCATACGGGCACGATTCGCTTCGCGCTTTCCCTGCCCAAAGTTAAAGATCGGCAGCTCAAAACCAATACCGGCCTCATATTCATATTTTCCATCATGACGCTCGACTTCGAACTCACCCTCAACGTCACCGACAAAGGACATGACGTCACTGAGTCCCATGCGCGCGCCGGCGGCCTGAATTAATGCGCCTCGATGTTTGAGTTCGAGATTTCGGTCCATAACGCCTTGTATGGGCAAAGGATCCAGCTCATTCCGATCGGGTGTCCGCAACCGCCCTTCGAGTTTAATCGATCCCGCTTTTTCAGGATGCAGGCCCATAGCCTGAGCCAGTCTGCGTTCCGCCATTTTCTGATGGCGTTTGGCCTGAATGAGCTGTGCTTCCATTTGCGCTGCAAATAGCTTTTCCCGATTGACGTTGAGCATGGGAATATTACCCGCATCGTAAAGTGCTTGGGCCGAATAAGCTGATGCCTCTGTGGCTTTATAGCTTTGCTCCGCCAGGCCAACCATCTGCTTGGCCGCCATGGCCTGATAAAACGCCAGCCGCGCTTTATAGGCATAGTCCGCAAACTGACGGACGGAACCGTATTTGGCGGCATTGAATTCAGCTTTAGCGGCCTTAAGCGTACGTGGGAAAAACAAGAGATCCAGAATTTCATAGCCAATACCAATACTGCCGCCGATGGGAATATCAGTTTTAGTCAGATTGCCGAAACAATCCTCTTCGCTCTCGCCCGGTGAGTCGATAAACAAGGCCGTGATGAATGGATTTGGCAGGCTGGCATCATCCACATAGTCGCCCCGCGCAGCTTTCAACCCATAGAGGGTCGCTCTCAAGTCCTTATTGGCTAGGACCGTAATCTCGGCCACGCTTGCCTCGGTCAGAGGCGATGACAAAAGCGCGGATATCCGGTCATTGGCACTTTGTTCAGAGATAGTTTCGCCGACCCATTCTGCCGGTGCAGATAACATGGGTGCGGTCAACTCAGCCAATTCAGAAAAACCCGCATCCTTGGGCACGTTCACACATGACGCGAGCAGAACAGCACTCAGCATATAGGCGGCCAGACGCTTCATGTACGGCCGCCAAAAATCTGTACCAACTCTTCAACCTTGGCTTTTCGATTGCGAATATCATCCGACGACAAAGCCGCATCGACACAGGTTTCCAGATGATCGTCTAGTGCCATTTTTTCGAGGCTGCCGAGTGCTGCGCGTATAGCCTGGATCTGACGGACGACATCTACACAGTAGCGATCCTCCTCAATCATACGGGAAACTCCCCTAACCTGACCCTCTATGCGCGCTAGTCGCTTTTTCGCTTTGCTTTTAGTCTCAGCTTTCATGAAGCGGCACTTATACCCATAGGGGGTATAATGCAAGTCAAGGAATGTAATGGGTTCTACTTTTTAAAAACGGCTACGCCTTAATAGCTGTTCATAAAATATTGCAAAATTTTTAAGGCCTTTATCTTATGGACCGGCTGAGCAACGAATTCGATGAAACATGTTATCAGAACGAGAAACTAGAATAATTCAAGAAAGTTACGCGCGGATTTATGAGAATGCTGATAAATTCAGCGAAAATTTTTATATGAACCTGTTCGAGATTGCGCCTGATTTGAGGCCGTTATTTGCCGCGGATATCAAAAAACAGGGTCGGAAATTTATTGAGATACTGTCAATTATAATACTGGATTTGCGCGATAAAAAATTAATCGTTCCTATGATCGCAGACATGGGGAGACGCCATGTGAAATACGGGACCGAACGCGACCATTATCAGATTGTTGGTCAAGCATTGATACAGACATTGGATGAAACGTTTGAAAACAAGTGGTCGAGCACCGAAAAACAGTTATGGATCCGACTCTACAATTTCGTTGCGGATATCATGATCGAGGCATCAAATTACGACGACGTTTCCTAAATTGAAAACACAGCGCGGGCCCCAGCGGCATCTTTATTGATTTGTTCCTTAAGGATATCGAAACTGTCAAATTTCATTTCCGGCCGGATAAAGCTGCGAAAACGCACATCCACATGCTGGCCGTAAATATCCTGATTAAAGTCAAAAATATGGGCTTCGATCCGGGCTTCTTCGCCGCCCACGGTCGGACGAGTGCCCGTATTGGCAACAGCGGGTAGCCAGTCCGTACCGTCCTCCAAGCGGACCTCCACACAATAAACTCCATGTTTAGGACGAATGAAGTCACCGAAAGGTACATTGGCCGTAGGAAAGCCAATCGTCCGGCCGCGCTTGGCCCCTTCGCTCACGATACCATCCACCTGCCAGGGCCGAGAGAGCATATGGGCCGCATGAAAGACATTGCCATTTTTCAGAGCGTCGCGAATTTCCGTCGAGCCATATTTGCCATACAATTTATGCAGGCCAACGGGTTTAACGGGCGTCACGCCAATGCCGCGCGCCGCGCAGTGTTTTTGTAAGGTCTCGATATTACCGCAGCGCTTTTTCCCATAGCCGAAATCCTCTCCGACCACGACATGAGATATGCCGAGTTTTTGGCGCAGGATAATTTCGACAAATTCTTCATCGTCCATATTGCGCAGGGCATCATCAAAAGGAATTTCATAGCACATGTGGATGCCGAGACCGTCCAGAACCTCCCTCCGCACCCGGCGACTCATCAACAGAAAAGGCGGTAATTCCGGTTTGAAATAACGTGTGGGATGGGGATTGAACATGCCGAGCCCCAGAGGCTGACCGATATCTTGGGCGACCTCTCTAGCCACATTTATGACCGCCTGATGCCCCCGATGCAAACCATCAAAATTGCCCAGCGCAATAACCGCGCCTTGATCAGACTTTTTGAGGTCAGAAATCGATTGGAAGATCTGGGTCACTTATTCGTAAACCTTGGCAGCGAGCAAAATTTCCGCGAATAATTTCCAAGTCGGAAGATCTGGATTCACATCCTGATCCGTATTTTTGAAATAGCCGTCGCAATCATGGGTCCATCGCCCCATGGCCTCGATATATCTATCTAGCGTGTCATTTTCCCAATCACTGCCACAGTGCACATTGTTCATCTCGAGATTTTTTAGGAACTTAACAAAATCACCACGCGTCTCAATTTGCGGCGCAACGTCACAAATATCGTCACTGTTCACGGATCTATTCTTCTTCGGCTACAGGTCGCTTTTGAACCATGACGCCGGCATCACCGCGGCAAATCTGCTTGCCGTCAACTTTGCAATAGCACTTCATTTTAATACGGCCGGTCTTCTCATTGATCTCGGCCACCTCAGCGCGGGCAATGACAGTGTCACCGATAAAAGCGGGACGGCGAAAGCGCAGATTAAGCTCCACAAACACAGCGCCAGGCCCCGGCAAATCATTGCCCAGAATGGCTGAAATCAGCGAGGCGGACAGCGCGCCATGGGCGATCCGGCGGCCAAACATGGTCTGCTTAGCAAACTCTTCATCCACATGCAGCGGATTATGATCACCGATAATATCGGCAAAGGCGTCGATCCGCTCACCCGTGATTTCCATGGTTGCTTCGGCAAACATGCCGACTTCCAAGTCCTCGAGATAATATTTTGGCGTAATGCTCATCTGTGTCTCTCTTAATCGAGCGTCGTATTTAGGGGTTTTGGTTCAGTATTTAAAGAGGAAATTACCAACGCAGCCCATCGGCCATATAACGGGCGACAATGCCGTGTTTATTCAAAATGGCCTTGAGTTGTTCCGTATTATCCGCATGCAGGCCGTCTTGGATATAAAGACAGTCATAATCTTCTTGTTGAGCGCCCAGTAGGTCCGTAAAAATATTATCACCAATGGCCAGAACCCGGTCTTTGGGAATATCATAACCGGCGATTTCTTCGATCCAGGCGCGGGACAACTCATATATGGGCGGATGAGGCTTACCCGCATAAATGACCTTGCCACCAATTTCGTCATAAAGTTGCGCCAGGGCCCCGCCGCAATAAATCAATTTGCCGCCGCGTTTAACTTGGACATCCGGATTGGCGCAAACCATAGACAGGCCCATATCCGCGGCTTCATTGAGCATATGCCGGTAATCCTCGGGCGTCTCCTCGTCGTCATTGAATAGGCCAGTACAGGAAATGAAAGCGGCGTCTTCCAGGCTCGAAAAATGCATCTCCATACCCTCATAGATAATATCGTCCCGATCTGGTCCCAGCTTAAAGGCTGGTCCCGGAGCGCGACGAGCCAGCTCGTTAATAGTCGCATCGCCAGAGGTGACGATGGCGTCAAAAGGCTCGCCGGGAACACCGACTTGCTGGAACTGTGCCGGAATGGCCGCTGACGGTCTGGGGGAATTTGAAATAAGGATAACGGGTCCCCGTTCAGCCCGAAACCGCTCCAGCGCTGAACAGGCCTCAGGGTAAGGGACCTTGCCATTATGCATAACGCCCCAGATATCGCAGAGTAGTGCATCATAATCTTCGGCAATTTCGCCGAGGCCGGAAATATCAGTGAAATCTGTCATAGGCCGCATGTAGCAGCATTAAGCGCGCTCACAAGGGGAATGTTGCGCAAAAACCACAGTCGTCAGAATTTTGACGGATTGTCGCAATATGGGCTTGCGCTCTGGGGTGGCCCCCACTAAGTGCGCGCTTCAAATCAACGCCCAACCAGACAAGAGGAGGGTTACATGCGGCAATGCCTAAACATACTTACTAACCCTACTTTTAACTAGGCAGGGCACGACCTCCTTTTACCTAAATTTCTAATCTATTGGTCTGCCCGCCTGAGCATCAGGATTTGTCATGGGCAATTTCCAAAGCTTCGTGCCTGCGCGAAGCGACAATCAATTTTTAAAATACAGCGCAATTGTGCCTTCTGACGGAGGTGCCAATGCGTGAGGATATGTTTAAGGTCATCGTTGAGCGTCCGCGTCGAACTCGCGGTAAATCCACAAAAACCAAGCTCCGCTACATGCGGGACGACCGGTCCAAGATCACTGGCCGCCGCTTGGCGTGTGAAATCGGGGACCGAAAGTGGCTCAACGAAAATCTAGCACCGCTGAAACGCTATTTATTCAAGCAGCGTGGCCGTAAATGGGACGATGTGTTTTCTGAGATCTGTGAACATCTGGATACAGGGAGCACGATCAAAATGCATGTGCGCGAGCACTTGGACGACTTTGTCATGATCAATGTACGTATTGATGAAGACGGTCAATTTTGGGGCTGTGACGGCTGGGGACCGAAACCACCAAACCGCTGGTGGGCGGATTTATATGTCTGCCCAATGGACGGTAGCCTCAAGGAAACCAATGCGCTTTATAAGCAATTGGGTCTCGAACGACCGACGCGATTTCGATGGACATCTAAAAAACCACCGGAGTCACTCAAAATTTTGAGCGATACTCACTATCATGTCCAAAAGAATGGTATCTGGTATGACATAAAGACCGACACGAAGCCGACTCCTGGCAAGAATGAACGCTATTCTTATTGTGGTGGATATAGCTACAAAGAGCTCGAAGCCGTACTTTTCGAAGCCAACCCGTTTCGCCCTGGCCCCGGACAAACAGAGGTCCGGAACCTACGTCGCTGGAAAGTTATCTC
>JAHDBU010000124.1 GCA_020630275.1 Hellea sp. | reverse complement strand
GCGTCGTCGCGGATTTTCGCCAGAGCGATTTCCGGCAGGACCGTAAAATTGGAAAAAGTGGAACAGCCCATATAGTGATAAATGGTCTCGCCTTTATAGGAAAACCGGCTCGTGCCGTCGGGCATGAGACCCTTGCCCTGTGTGGCGCGAATGGCTGTACAGAGATTGGTCTTGCCTGAGAGGCAGGATTTACATTGGCGGCACTCGGGCGTGTAAAGCGGGATCACATGGTCCCCGGCCTTGAGCGACGTTACCCCCTTGCCCACTTCGCGCACAATCCCAGCGCCTTCATGGCCCAAAATGCTCGGGAAAAGCCCCTCACTGTCATAACCGTCCAGCGTGTAACTATCCGTATGACAGACCCCCGTGGCCATAATTTCGACCAGGACTTCTCCCTCTTTCGGGCCTTCCAGATCAACCTCAACGATTTCCAATGGTTTCTTAGCTTCAAAAGCTACAGCAGCGCGTGTTTTCATTTTCGTCTCCCTATTTCGCACAAGTTAGCCCAAGTCAGCCCCGATTGAAAACCCGCGACAGACGAAACCTGGAAAATAAATTAAATGTATAAGCAAGCGAGTTTGGCACGCAGGTTGCAACCCTCGGGGTAAACATCGAGGAAGGTGGAAAAATGACACAAAAACGAGGTCTTATCCCTTTTATGGGACTATTGTTGTGGTGCAGCGTAATAATGATCTTTGATCGACACGATATGGCCTTTTACGCGGCTTCATTCCTGTTTGCTTTGTTTCTGACTTTTCTGTCTCTTGCGCAAACGGCCCCAAAATTTATAGAAATAAAGGTGGAAACCGATGAAGATTATTAAAAAGTTCGCGAACGACGAGTCTGGCGCGGTTGCTCTAGAATATGCTCTCGTTGTCACATTGGTTTCCCTTGCCGGACTGAAATCACTCCATTGTATAACTGTTTATTGTATTGCGCCGGTTTTCACAGATTTAGCAGCCTTTTTTCAGGCGGCGCCATAAGGTTATTTGGACCGCCCAAAGCTCGGAAAGATCACATTACAAACATAATTTTGGACGTCTGCCGGGTATTCAAATCGCCCTATAAAACGTCCTGAATGATCTTCAATTTTGAAATACCCCGGTGCTACTAACCGCTTTTGTGTGATCGTATTTGTGGCAGGTGAAATCTCCCGCTCAACATTTATCCAGGGTCCGCCATCATAGGCCTGCTTTCGTTGGTAGGTTTTCCGGGCCGGTTGAAATCCGTAGGTTTGGATTTCCTGATATTCCGGCTTTATGGCGACAACTTTAAATCCGTCCCCTGCCTCAATCTTTCGATCACCATGATAATAACGAAAATCACATCCAAGTGTTGGCGCCGTAGCCTTGGCCGAGTGCCCCAGACCAAAAACGCATAATATCAACGCAAGTTTTCTCATTGCTGATATCCATACAGCCCCTCGGCAGAACGCGTGAGCTCTACGAATTCGGCCCTATGTCCAAACTCATCAAGCCCCTTAGCTTCTAAGGCTAGATCCGTTACTGCGTTCCAATCCATACCATCCATATAACTGTCGCCACTCAGCTTTAACCCATAGGCAGCTACAGCAACAGCAAATCGGGTTGAAGACGGCGCAATATCCAGGCTATCAAATCTATTCCGGTCCGAAATAGAGGTGCTGAGGAGTTTGGATTTAGCTTCCCCGGGTTTCTTGTACCGAATTTTGAGAAATCCAAATTCATTAAAGAACGACGTATCCCGTTTGGCTTCTTCTTTGCCGTAACGCAGCGGGTCGACGAAGTGGCGATTGGAGCCCGTTGGATTGATCTCATAGATAGCGGTGACCGCATGGCCCTGCCCCACATCACCCGCATCCACTTTGTCATTGTTGAAATCTTCTCGTTTTAGCGCCCGGGTCTCATAGCCAATCAGCCGGTATTCTGAGACGCGCTCTGGATTGAATTCTACTTGCAGTTTGAGGTCATCGGCGATGGGCACCATGTTCTTTCCCATATCTTGCTCAAAAAATTTCCGAGCTTCTTTCAAACTATCTATATAGCCCGCAATGCCATTACCATTCTGCGCCAATGTCTGCATGCGGTGATCTTTGAGATTACCCTGCCCAAAACCCAACACGGACAGATAAATGCCGCTTTTACGCTTATCCGATATAAAGGCTTTGAGCGCCTCTATACCGGACAGCCCCACATTGAAATCGCCATCTGTGGCTAGGATGACACGGTTCGTGCCTTTCGGGTCAAAGTTCTTGGCAGCTAACTCATAGGCCGTCTGAATACCTGCTGCGCCAGCCGTGCTTCCGGCAGCGCCCAATTGGACAATAGCCGCGCGGATTTCGTCCTTTTTATCGCCGGAAACCGGTTCCAAGGCGATAGCTGCACTTCCGGCATAGGTGACGATTGAAATCGTGTCCTGTGGCCGGAGTTGCTTGATCAACGGATCGAAGGATTTTTTGAGCAAGGGTAATTTGTTCTCAGGCCTCATGGATCCAGAAACATCGATCAGGAATACGAGGTTCATATCGGGCCGGGCCAGCGGGGACTGGGAGGGAGCTTCATAGCCCTGCACACCGATATGAACCAGCCGGGTTTCCGCGTTCCACGGGGATGGAACGATTGTGATACTCGGCTTAAAGGGTTCAGTTTTGTCGATTGGCTTGTCATAGCCATAGTCAAAATAATTGACCATCTCTTCCACGCGAACACTGCCAGCGGGAGGCCGTTGGCCGCGTTTGACGAATTGACGGACGAAGCTATAGCTGGCCGTGTCGACATCCGCGCTGAATGTTGAAACGGGGTTCGCCTCGACGCGTTTGTAAGGATTGACCTGATAGCGGGCGAACTCGTCCGCATTGGCAAACTCTTTGATGATGCGACCGTCCGGATCTCTCAAGATATAGCTCTCAGGCTTTTTTTGGACTGTGCGCTCGACCTCTCTTTCGCCCGCAGGAATGACCCGCTCGACTGTGCGGGCCGGCGTTTTGACAGCCCGCCTCGTAACCTGCTTTGTGACCGCCGGGATTGTTTTTTCTACGATTTGCCCGGGTTCCACTAGGATGCGGGTTTTGCCCTCGCGGATTTCATTTTGAACGATCTTCTCAACGGTTTTAGCCGGCGTTTTCACGCGCCGACGGGTTTCCATTTTGGTGACAGCCGGAATGACTCTTTCCGTTGTACTGGCCGGAGTTTTGACAACCGCAGTACCATTGGGAAGTGTTTCATATGTCGGAGGAATTGTCACCAATTCGGTAGAGGCCTCCTGGACGACGATTGTTTCCTGATAGGTTTCATATTCCGCAGGCATAGTTTCATAAACAATGCTCTCGCCGGGAATTTCGCCTTCAACCCATTCATATTTCCCAGGGATGGTTTCATATTCAACACTTTGCGGTTGAACAACCACCGTCTCTGTTACCGTTTCATACTGAGCTGGCAAAGAGATGAGTTCAGTCGACGCATTTTGAATGAAGACTTTTTCCTTAACAGTGTCATATTCCGCCGGGATGGTTTCGACAACGAATTCTGAACTTGCATCCAGGCCAGTCTGCGAAACGCCCGCATTCACGTTTTGCGACGCAATAGCCTTACGCTTACTCGCAGGAATGGGTTGGCTAGTGGTATATGTATTCGGCACCTCGACCTGAGCGAAGCACTTACCGTCAACAACTTTCGCTTTCCCTTGCGAAATCGATGCGCAGTTTTTCTGCACTTCAACACTCACAGGCTCGGCTTGCTCTGTTGTTTGACAAGCAGTCAGAGCGAGTATCGAGAGCGATGACAATAAAAACCGGCGCATGATTACTCTCCTGCCTTTTGAGTCGACACCACGCTACATTCACCAGCGCGGGAATAGGTCTTCGTCTGAGCCGGCAAGGTAATCGCCTCATATTCAGGCCGCTTTGTCTGAATGCGCGTACGACCGTCGCGGATCTCATATGCTTTGAAGCTCGAGATTGGATAAGCGTCGGCGACGAGCTGCCCATTATCAAATTTAGGCATTTGTAGTTTAAAATTAAGCGCATATCCGCGGATCTCCCCCTCAACCCATTCATATTCGCCTGGAATAATCCGGTAGCTAATGGCCTCAGGCTGAACAATGACGGTTTCTTCGCTTTCGTTGCAGGTCGGTGTTTCTGCCTTGACGAAAGAAAACCAGGAAAGCGCCACAGTGGCGGCGAGAATGTAACGTATAGATTGCGACTTCTTGGAATACATAATAACTCCCTCTACATTTGTGTAGAAATACATATGCTACAGTTTTGTAGAACGCAAGATAATTTTCTATATTTTTGTAGAATTTAAGATTAAGTGATTGAAAAAGATGTCAATTTTATCGGGATTGAGAACCTATTCGGACAAAAACTTACGAATAGCTGCCTCGCATTTATCCAGCTCAGACGACTCAAACGCCCGTATAACAATGTTCAATCCATAGCCATCCCCGTCAAAATAGGGATAGCTCCCGATAGAGACATTTGGGTGATTTTCGGCGATTTCGCCCAGTGGACCTCCGACATCGCCCTCGCCCCGGCCTTGAACCGCAATGGTTCGTTTGCTCATAATCGCGCCGCCTTCGATCCGGTGCTCCACATCTTCGAGCATAGCTCGCATGATTTGCGGCACACCGGCGAGAGTGAAAACATTATTCGTTTGAAAACCGGGCGCCAACGAAACCGGGTTTTTGATTAGACTTGCCCCGTCTGGGATGCGGGCCATGCGAAGCCGTGCCTCATTCAGGTCATCAGGATCATAACGTTTTAACAGCTCATCCACCGCGTCTTGCCTTTGCCAAATCCCAAGACCGAAAGCCGCAGCCACGCAATCCGCCGTAATATCGTCATGGGTCGGACCAATGCCGCCTGTGGTGAACACATAATCAAACCGCTCGGAGAACTCCCTCACATTGGCCGAGATAATTTCTGCCTCATCGGCTAGAATACGCGCCTCACCTATTTGAACGCCCAGAGGCGCCAAAAATTCCGCAATCGTTTTCAGATTGGTATCCTGGGTCCGACCAGATAAGAGCTCATCTCCGATGAGGAGTACGCCTGCAGTAACTGTATTCATAATATCCCTTATACGGATGAAAGCTGAATTGAATCACCTTATATGATTATTATGAGTCATATTTTTGAAATTTCGACATCTGGCCCCGGCCTTTATGATTTTACAACCGACGTGAACCAATATGTTGTCGGTCACGGCGCGGAGAACGGTCTTCTGACATTATTCGTTCGCCATACCTCTTGTTCGCTTCTCATCTCTGAAAATGCCGATCCAGATGTGCGCCGGGATATGAATGAGTTTTTTGGGCGGCT
>JAHDBU010000123.1 GCA_020630275.1 Hellea sp. | reverse complement strand
CAAAGGCGCTTTCGGCCTGAATAGCCCGGAAGGCATCTAGAGGTTTTCCGTCCAGCGCTTTGAAATCATTAGAATTTATCCCGCGCGCGACTTCGGAAGCGTCCCCGAAACACCGCCAAACAAGATCCGGTGAAAATCCCATAAAAGAATAGCGTCCGCGCACCTCACCGCCGGTGACACTTTCAAACAGAAAAGCATAGGGTCGGCCCTTGGCGATTTTCATATAGGCGGAGACAGGGGTATCAAGGTCGTTGACGACCTTTACATAAACGAGCTGCGGCTGACCCGCCTGATAGATTGCCTCAAACCGGGTAAAGTCGGGTTTGATATGAACGCTCATTATTGCTCAGATCGATCCACACCGAGGATTTGTTCAATACGTGCATCATTGACATTATAGGGCGTGTCTTTGTGCACAGCGTTCTGATAGGCAATCAAAATATCCTCAACGATCATGGCGGTTAGGCGGTCCTGGATAAGGGATTGCTCTTGCTCAGGGATAGGTTTGTTATTGGGGACAATCTTTTCCAGCTTGGCCACCTGACGGGTCATTTTCTCTGGTCCCTGTCCTCGGGTTACATCGCCTTCTTCACCTTCAATGAGAGCGCCCCAAAGTTGATTTCCGATTTCGGACTCCCCGCGCAGGCGCTCCAAAGTATAGGTTTTAAACTCGGCACCATCTCCTAGGTCTGCTGCGACATCTTCTATGGACTCTCCGCCGGAAACTCTGTCGCCAACCGTCTGCATCAAATCCTCGAGGGCGTTTTCAACGTACTGGTCTTTCCAAAGAATGGTGGCTTGTGTTTTCGAAGCTTCGAAAGATTTTGGTGTCTGTTCAATGATTTCATCAACCCGAATGATCGCTTGTCCACCATTGGAAGTTTCAAATGCGTCCACTTCAAATCCGGGATTTGATGTGAAAATTGTTCGAAGCAATTCCTGATCCGTCGCAATACCGGGCAGACGTTGGCTGCCACGCATGGTCAGCTCGTCTTGCGTGGCTCCAAACCGGTTGACAAAAGGCATATGGGTAAAGGGAACCCCAACAGCAGCCGCAGCTTCTTCCAGAGTGCGGCCATCTTCGATTTCATCAAAAACAGCATCGATTTTATTATAAATTTGCTGTTGCGCCTTGGCGTTGAGAATTTCGCGTTCAATATCTGACTCAACTGTTTCTCGGGCCGGTTTGAACTCTTCGGTTACTTTGGTGACCTGAACAGCTACCCATTGTCCGAATCCACCTTCCAGTGTTTTGATTTCATTTTCCGCCATCTCGAAGGCGACCTCTGCGACAGCCGGATCAATGATTTCGGCAGCTTCAACATCCTCATAGGTGGTCGGTTCGGACAGGCCCAACAAAGTCGTGATTTCCGAGGCGCTTAAACCTTCTTTGAGTTTTTCTGCAATTGTATTGGCGGTATCCTCGTTTTCGGCAAAATACATAGAGAGAGAACGGGTCGCCGGTGTCGCCAGATTTTCAGACGCTATTTTTATATCATATTGGTCCTGAAATTCTTGTTCGGTGATAAAGATATTGTTGTAGGCGGAACGGGCGGCTTCTTCAGATGCCAGACCCAGCGCATCAATATCTTTGATTAGAACAAAATCGGTCGGTTCCAAGCGGATCATGCTGATTTGACGAAATTCGGGCAGGGTGAAGGTATTGATATTCTCATCAATGTAGGTTTGAATTTGTTCATCCGTAGGCTCGGGGGCAGCATCCACCGCTTTCTCATTAAGTGTCAGTACGGAAACGGTGCGGGTTTCATTTATGTAGTTGTAAAACGTATCAGCAAATTTTGCTGGTGCTTCAACGCCGCGGGTAATTGCAGGCAGGGTCTGCTCGAGACGCATTCGGCGAACCAAGTCATCGGCAAACTGACGGCGTGTCATGGGCGGATATTGACGCGCCATGATCACATCAACCTGTTCTGCGCTGAATTCACCGGAAATAGGGTCCTTGAAGACATCCATTTCGGACAGGTCTTTCCTTGCGCTTTTGGCATTGTAACCGATGCCAAGATCCGATGCGTCGACTTCAAGTGTCTTTCGACTAAGCATCTGGCTTATGACGCGTTGCGGGATTCCGCGGGCCATGGCTTGTTCATTGGTCGGGGTTTTACCCTCTTCTTCGGCGATAAAGCGCAATTCCTGTTCGTATAGTCGTCGGAACTCGTTCGATGAGACCTCCTCTTCGCCGATTTTCAAAACATGATTACCGGATTGCGGGTTAAAAACATCCTCAACGCCCCACATGGCGAATGCCAATACGAGTAAACCGATCAAAATCCCGACAACGACACTACGGTAACTTCTGCGCGACTCAGCCATTAAATAAATCCTTTAAATTTGCGCCCTACATAACGATGCCGCGCCGCGCTCGCAAGCAATGGCTTGCGAAAAGCGGACAAAAAACGCAAAGCTAAAACTAGCTGGACGACGAATAGGAATCAAAATGCGCAAACTTATAGCAGGAAATTGGAAAATGAATGGGGCTCAGGCCTGGTCAGTCAAGCCGGCCGGTTTCGACCGGATATATGCGGCCCAGGACCGGGCACATATAGATGTCCTGATTTGCCCGCCATTTCCGTTTATTCGCGAACTTTTCACCTCGGCAGGAGGACGAAGCATATTTGTTGGGGGGCAAGATTGTCATGCTAATGAAAAAGGCGCACATACAGGTGAAGTCAGCGCAGAGATGCTGGCTGATTGTGGCGCGTCTTTTGTTATCCTCGGACACTCTGAGCGCCGCGCCGCCGGTGAAACCGATGTTGATATCTTGGATAAGGCGAAAGCCGCCCAAAGAGCCGGGATAATTCCGATTATTTGTGTTGGTGAGACGTTAGATCAAAGAGAAGCCGGTCATGCTGAAATGGTGGTTCAGAGCCAAATTGATGGCAGCGTTCCAGAGGGATTAACAGACTACGTGATCGCCTATGAACCCGTCTGGGCCATTGGAACTGGAAAAGTTGCCGGCATTGAGGATATCAAGGCTATGCACGCACACATTCGAAGTCTCAGTGGTAACACTGTTAGAATTCTGTATGGGGGTTCCGTAAAACCTAGCAATGCTGCAGATATTTTAGGGGTGCCGAATGTGGATGGTGCCTTGGTCGGCGGGGCGAGCCTGGATATGGCGGATTTGGCTGCTATTGCTAAAGCAGCTGGTTGACCTATTGTAAATTTGACGTCCGACCTTAATTAGCTCTTTAAGTTCGCGGGCTTTTGGGTTAAGGCGCGCGCTATTCACGGCAAAAGAGACCGATATGGATACCGTATTACTTATTATCTTGCTGATTATCAGCATAATTATGACAGGTTTGATCTTGATCCAGCATTCTGAAGGTGGTGCTTTGGGTATTGGCGGCGGCGGCGGTGGCGGCGGCTTTATGTCTGGTCGTTCAGCGGCCAGCTCAGTTTCCCGCATGACCTGGATTTTGGGCAGTATTTTTCTGTTGGTTTGTCTGGCTCTATCCGTGATTATGACCCAGGCCGCCAATGAGCGGGATATCATTCAGGAAGCCGAAGAAGTGCAGACTGTTGATAATTCACAGGAAAATTCGACATCTTCTGAAGATGAGGCCTTGACGACGGAAACCGATTCAGGCGAGACGACAGACCCGTTAGCTGACGCAGAAAACACGATGGAAACGGGAACAACTTCCGACGAAATCACAGAAGAATCGACAGCGGAACCGGATAGTCCGGAAGACGAATAAGCGTTTTCCTGCGACCAAGCCGGTAAGTGAATGAACGGGCCGGCAATGCCGAGATATATTTTTATTACGGGGGGTGTTGTATCCTCACTTGGCAAGGGTTTGGCCTCTGCGGCGCTCGGTTCTTTGCTTCAAGCCCGGGGGTATAATGTCCGGCTACGAAAACTTGATCCTTATCTCAATGTAGATCCTGGAACCATGTCGCCTTATCAACATGGAGAGGTCTATGTGACGGATGACGGAGCCGAGACTGACCTCGATCTGGGTCATTATGAACGGTTCACAGGCGTATCTGCGTCTCAAGGCGACAACATCACGACCGGCCGAATTTATTCCAATATAATCGAGAAAGAACGGCGCGGAGATTATCTCGGAGCGACGGTCCAGGTCATTCCGCATGTGACCAATGAGATTAAAGATTTTGTGTTGTCGGATGCTGGCGATGTTGATTTTGTTCTGTGTGAAGTCGGCGGAACGGTTGGTGACATCGAAGGCCTGCCATTTTTCGAAGCCTTACGCCAACTTTCGCAGGAATTGCCGCGCGGGCAGACTTTATTCATGCATGTGACTCTCCTGCCGTTCATCAAGGCGGCTGGCGAAATGAAGACAAAACCGACGCAGCATAGTGTCAAAGAATTGCGCTCCATAGGCATCCAGCCAGATATTCTTTTGTGCCGAGCTGACCGTCGAATTTCTGATGATGATCGGCGCAAAATTGCACGTTTTTGTAATGTCAGGGAAACCTCGGTAATTCAGGGCCTCGATGCCAAATCGATTTATGATGTGCCTTTGACCTATCATGCCCAGGGATTGGACGCTGAAGTCCTCTCTATATTCGGTATTGAAAATCCGCCGCCTGCGGATTTGTCCAAATGGGAAGACATATCCAGTAATCTCCAGAACCCGGATGGGGAGGTCAATATTGCGGTGGTCGGTAAGTACACCGTCCTGCCAGACGCCTATAAATCCATCACAGAGGCTTTGGTTCATGGCGGCATTGCCAACAAGGTCAAAGTAAACATTCGTTGGCTTGAGGCCGAAGACTTTGACAACACCGAAGATGTACAGGCCGTGCTCAAAAATGTGCACGGTATCCTTGTGCCTGGGGGGTTTGGCGAGCGCGGGGCAGAGGGTAAGATCAAGGCGGCCCATATCGCGCGGACTGAAGACGTCCCATATTTTGGAATTTGCTTCGGCATGCAGATGGCTGTGGTTGAAGCGGCCCGCAATCTGGCTGGCATCAAGAACGCCACCTCATCAGAATTCGGTGATAAGGGCACACATATTGTAGGCCTTATGACTGAATGGACTAAGGGCAATGAAAAAGTTGAGCGCGATGCCGAAACGGATTTGGGCGGGACAATGCGCCTTGGAGCTTACCCAGCCAAATTGACCAAAGGCTCACTCGTTGCCGCGGAATATGGCACAGAGAATATTTCTGAGCGTCATCGCCATCGGTATGAGGTGAATATTGATTACAGAGAAAAACTCGAAAATTCTGGATTGTTATTCTCCGGTCTTTCACCCGACGGGGTCTTGCCAGAAATTGTTGAAATTCCTGGTCATCCCTGGTTTGTTGGTGTTCAATATCATCCGGAACTGAAATCTCGGCCGTTTGATCCCCATCCGTTGTTTTCCGGATTCATCCGGGCAGCGCTAAAACAAAGCCGGTTGGT
>JAHDBU010000122.1 GCA_020630275.1 Hellea sp. | reverse complement strand
TTGATTTTACGGGCAAAGTGGCCCTGATTGCAGGAGCCAGCCGCGGGATTGGCGAGGCCATCGCACATGGTCTAGCAGAACATGGTGCCACCGTGATTTGTACGAGTCGTAAGCTTGAGGCCTGTGAAAAGGTTGCGGACGATATCCGCGCCAAAGGCCTCAAGGCTTCAGCCAAAACACTTCATCTCGGCGAAATCGACACGCACCAAGCCGTGCTCGATGAGATTATGGCCGAGCATGGCCGTCTGGATTATCTGGTCAATAATGGGGCCACGAACCCCTATATGGGGCCCGCCCATCAGGCCGAGGACTGGGCTTTTGACAAGACGTTTGAGGTCAATACCAAAGGCCCATACTTTTTGACGTCGAAAGCTATTCCTTTGATGTTAAAAAACGGTGGTGGTTCGGTCGTAAACGTGGCGTCTATCGATGGCCTGAATCCAGGGATTTTTCGCGTCATTTACGGAATGACCAAAGCAGCGGTTATCAACATGACCAAGGGTTTTGCCATTGAGTATAGTCAACAGGGTGTACGCGTGAACGCGCTTCTCCCCGGTTTTACAGACACCAAGCTCGCTTCCGCGCTTAAAGAAAACCCAATGGCTCAGAAGATGATCCAGGCTTTACCGATCAAGCGTATGGCTCAACCAGAAGAAATGGTAGGCGCAACAATGTTTATGCTCTCTGATGAAGCCAGCTATCTGACCGGTCAAAGTATTGTCGTCGACGGAGGCAAGACGCTTCTATGAGCACTGAAAACCCGGCAGGCGACGTTCGTAAAGGCGAAGAGCTGGATATCGCAGCCATTGATGCTGTGCTCAAAGATAATGTCTCAGGCCTTGAGGGCACGCCAGAGGTCAAGCAGTTTTCCAGTGGCGCGTCGAACCTGACTTATGCGCTGACCTATCCCAATCGCTCTCTGGTTCTCAGACGCCCGCCTTTTGGTACGCGTCCTAAATCCGGACATGATATGCATCGGGAATACCGGATTATCACGGCGCTCAAACCCGTCTATCCTGCGGTTCCTAATTCAGTCTTCTATACAGATGATGAGAGTATTATCGGGGCGGAGTTTTATGTCATGGACCGTGTTGACGGTCATATGATCATCTCTTGGCCTAAAGATTGGAGCGAGCAGACAGCGAGCACATTGTGCGAGAACTTCTTTCAAAAACTCGTCGATCTCCATCAGGTCGATTACAAGGCCATCGGCCTTGAGGATTTTGGTAAGCCCGAGGGCTATGTTGACCGCCAAATTGGCGGCTGGAATCGTCGTTTCGAAAAGGCCTGGACGGAGGATGTCGAGAAATTTGAGGACGTGCGCGAATGGCTGGAAGCCAATAAGCCGTCTGTAGAGAACACGCCGGGCATCCTTCATGGCGACTACCGCATTGACAATTGTATTCTAAATAAAGACGATCCCACCAAAATTGATGCGCTTCTGGATTGGGAGATTTGTGCGCTCGGTGACCCGCTCATGGATCTGGGTAATACGCTGTCTTATTGGATAGAAAAAGATGATCCGCCGATGATGCAGCTTATGGTCCGTCAGCCCAGCAACGCACCCGGTATGATGACCCGTCAGGATATCTTAAAGTTCTACTCAGACCGGACTGGCGCTGACGTGTCTGATTTCCGCTTTTATTATGTGTACGGGATTTGGCGTCTCGCCGTTATTATTCAGCAGATTTATTACCGTTATTATCATGGTCAAACTGATAATCCACGGTTCAAACCGTTTGGCCAAATGGTCAACGCACTCGGCCAATTATCCCGCATTAAAATAGACACAGGAGAAATATGATGAGCGATCTCGACGCTTTCCGTCAGGAAGTTAGAACCTGGCTAGATGAAAACTGCCCCCAAGAAATGCGGACCCCGATGAAGGGTTTCGAAGACGCCTGTTGGGGTGGTCGCAATTATAAATTTGCCAGCCAGGCTCAGGAAGACTGGTTACGGGCCATGGCCGAAAAGGGTTGGACTGTGCCTACCTGGCCGAAAGAATATGGCGGCGGCGGCCTGTCTAAAGCAGAAGCCAAGGTTCTGGCCTCCGAAATGAAGCGCATAAAAGCGCGTAGCCCGTTAAGTTCATTCGGGATTTGGATGCTCGGGCCTGCACTGCTGAAATTTGGTAATGAAGCCCAGAAAATGGAACATCTACCGCCCATCGCGCGCGGCGAAATTCGCTGGTGTCAAGGTTATTCAGAGCCGGGCGCGGGCTCTGATCTGGCGGCGCTCGCAACCAAATGCGAAGACAAAGGCGATCATTTCCTGGTCAATGGCCAGAAAGTTTGGACGTCATATGCTGACAAAGCCGACTGGATTTTCTGTCTGGTTCGCACAGATTTCGAAGCTACGAAACATAACGGTATCAGCTTTGTGCTCTTTGACATGGAAACACCGGGCGTAGAGGCCAAGCCTATCAAGCTCATCTCGGGTCGATCGCCTTTCTGTGAGACATTCTTTGAGGATGTCCGTGTTGAGAAACACAATCTGGTTGGAGAACTCAACAAAGGCTGGACCATTGCGAAATACCTACTGACCCATGAGCGGGAAATGATTGGGGATATTGGTGGCAACCGTCCGATCAGTGAAATTGTTGCGGGTTCCGTCGGTCTTGATGACAACAAAAAACTCGCCGACCCTATGCTACGAGCAAAGGTCGCCGAAACTGAAGTTGATGAGTGGGCCTATATGTTGACGCTCACCCGAAAGCTGGCCGAAGCCAAAGCCGGAGCATCACTGGGCGCAGACAGTTCCATGCTGAAATATTACGGCACAGAGCTGAACAAGCGTCGCTATGAGCTGATGATGGATGCGGCCGGTCACGACGGCCTTGAGTGGGAAGGGGAGCGCTCTAATGATGGCGATCTGGCCCGTATGTGGCTTCGGACCAAAGGTAATTCCATTGAGGGCGGTACGTCCGAAGTGCAGCTCAATATTATCTCGAAACATATCCTCAGAATGCCAGGAGCGTAGATAATGGGATTGGTACTGACTGAAGAAGAGAAAATGATCTCTGAAATGGCGGAAGGATTTTTCGCCGACAAAGCGCCTGTTAAACAGTTGCGCGAACTCCGTGATAACCGCGATGAAACGGGTTTTGACCGTGGCCTATGGGCCGAGATGGCCGAGATGGGCTTTGCGGGTGTTCTGATCGACGAAGATCATGGCGGCTCTAATATGGGCTTTATGGAAGCCGGTCTCATTGCCGAACAGATGGGTCGAAATTTGACAGCCTCTCCTTTCGTATCAACCGCTATTCTGGCGGCGACAGCCTTGAATAAGGGCGGGTCAGCCGAGCAGAAGAAAGAATGGCTTCCCAAGATTGCAGGCGGCGAAACCATCATGGCTTTGGCGCTCGAAGAAGGTCGTAAGCATAACCCGGCTGCAACCAATATGAGTGCAGAGCGCTCCGGGAATGGGTTCAAGCTCAACGGTCAAAAAGGCATGGTCATGGACGGCCACGTCGCCGATCAACTCATTGTCGTCGCGCGAACCTCTGGCGAGGCGGGCGATATGGACGGGCTTACGCTCTTCCTGGTTGATCCAAAAACCAAAGGCATCGCAACCGAGCGTACGCAAATGGTCGATAGCCGAAACTCAGCGCGCATCGAATTTGAAGATGTTGAAGTTAATGCTGATGCGGTCTTGGGCGAAGTGGATAATGGCGCTGCCGTACTCAAAGCTATCGTCAATGCCGGTAAAGCGGCTATTGCCGCTGAACTTCTTGGGACAGGCGGCGAAGCGTTCCGTCAGACCACGGATTATATTCGCGAGCGCAAACAGTTCGGTGTCGAGATCGGCTCTTTTCAGGCTCTGCAACACCGCTCTGCGCATTTATACTCTGAGTTGGAGATTTGCCGCTCGGCTGTTTTAATGGCCCTGACGTCCATGGATATGGACGCTGCTGGTTCTGAAATGCCGGTGGCTATGGCCAAAGCCAAGCTGGGTTCGGTGTCCAAACTGGCAGGTCTCGAAGGCGTACAAATGCACGGTGGTGTCGGCATGACCGACGAATACGATATTGGACTTTATTTAAAACGCATTCGCGTCGCCCAGGAGTTATTCGGCGATGCAAACTACCAGATGGAGCAAATTGCTTCCATGAAAGGCTACTAGCATGACAATGGATCTCGGAATGTCGGATCGGGTTAAACCGATCTGGGAAAAAGTACGCAAAATGGTGCAGGAAGAAATCCTGCCTTTGGACGCAGAATATCATCACGAAGTGGGTAAGGCCCCGGGTGGGCGTTTCGCCTTTACCGACCGCCAGAACGAAATCCGCGAAGGTCTGAAGAAGAAGGCAAAAGAGCAGGGCCTCTGGAATTTCTGGCTCACAGATTCAGAGCGCGGCTATGGTCTTTCCACGGTGGAATATGCCTATTTGGCCGAGCAAATGGGTTGGTGTGCTTTGGGGCCAGAAGTGTTTAACTGCTCCGCGCCCGATACAGGCAATATGGAAGTTATCGAGCGCTACGGCACCGAAGAGCACAAAGAGAAATGGCTTAAGCCTCTCCTTGAAGGCGAAATTCGCTCAGCATTTTTAATGACAGAGCCAGCGGTGGCATCGTCCGATGCGACGAACCTGGAATTTTCGGCCAAAAAGGACGGCGATGAGTGGGTCCTTAATGGTGAGAAATACTGGTCATCGGGTGCCGGTGACCCGCGTTGTGCGGTCTATATTTTGATGGCACGTACCGCGCCGCGCGACGGTGACGTGCCCCGTCACTCTCAGCATTCTATGTTCATCCTGCCAGCTGGTCTTGAGGGCATTGAAATCCTCCGAGCCATGCAGGTTTTTGGCAATGATGATGCACCGCACGGACATATGCATATCCGCTTTACCAATGTCCGCATCCCGGCGTCTGCGCTTTTGATCGGTGAAGGTCGCGGATTTGAAGTCTCTCAGGGCCGTCTTGGGCCGGGCCGTATCCACCACTGTATGCGCGCTGTCGGTCAGGCTGAGCGGGCTCTGGAGTTGATGTGTAAACGGGCCGTGACGCGAGAAGCCTTTGGGCGTCCTCTGGCTAAGCTGGGTGCCAATTACGATATCATCGCCCAGTGCCGCATCGAAATTGAACAGGCACGTCTGCTGTGCCTGAAAGCCGCCTGGATGATGGATCAGGGCGATGCCCGCGCGGCAGCTCCCTGGATTTCACAGATCAAAGTGGCCGCGCCCAATATGGCGCTGAAAGTCATCGACGAAGCCATGCAAATGCACGGCGGGACGGGCGTGTCTCAGGATACGCCGCTGGCGATGATGTACGCGCAGATGCGGACCCTACGTTTTGCTGATGGCCCTGATGCTGTCCACCGTATGCAGGTGGCCCGAAAAGAGCTCAAAGGGTATACGAACCAGAAGGTTTAACTTTCACCAGCGTTATGAATTCAAAGAT
>JAHDBU010000121.1 GCA_020630275.1 Hellea sp. | reverse complement strand
CGCCCGTGATGCGCCTTGGCTATCGAAGAGCTTGGCCGCGTAAGCCGTTTCTGACAGGGCAATAATTGCCGTCAGGCTCACACTGGTTGTTTTTAAAACTTTGAGATAGTTTTTTTGAGTACGCATGTTTCCTCCATGTTTATGCGTGCTGCCGAATTCGTTTCCGAAATCGACAAGATATTCCTTCACCTGATTGGTAAGGCCCCGTTTTCGAAGTAATAATGATTTGTAGCTGTCGAGTTTTAACTCGAAACTCAATTTACTTGCTGGAACATTACATAACAATTTATGTTGTTTCACCTCAGGGGGGTAACCCCATACGGCTATGTACGTTCACTGTTTTTTATCTGGTCACAGACACTTCCTCCATTAAATGTGTACACAGTTTATCTATGTGTGTTTTTGACCACGTCTCCGCACACCCGCCTTTATGTTCAAACACTCCCTCGCAGCTTGCGCCGCACCCGTTTGAACAGACGGTTACCCTTGTGCTGTCCGTAAAGGACGAACCGTAACTCGTAGGCAAATGTGGCGGAAATTAGGCGGCGAAAGCATTTAGTGACTTTGGGTTTTAAGTTTTTTCTTGGTTTGCGTTGAGTTGCATTTCTAATGAAAATCCCGGCTCGGGAAGAGCTTCTTGGCCTGTTCTCGGGGATGGCGGGCACCACTCGTCGCATAGTATTTTGTTATGTCACCTGGTGGCGGCTTTTGTTTGGTTGGCACAGCATCTCTGGGCGATTTATCGGTCATGGCCTTATCCGATAGCGGGATCGGGTTTTTGGCCTCATCCGCATTAAAGCGGGTTGGTTCAATGGTGTCGCCGTAGACATCCGGGTCGGCCAGCGTGTCGAGCTGCCAGGACATGTCCTCGATCTTATTGGCAATGAGATGCGTGACGATCCCCTCACGCTGCAGCCTGCCCGAGACCTTAATGAGACGTCCACCCATGACGATCTTGCGGTGGGTCTCGAATGTGTTCGGCCAGACCACCACATTGGCCACGCCGCTCTCGTCCTCGAGCGTAATGAAAATGACACCGCTAGCTGTGCCCGGGCGCTGACGAGTGATAACCAGACCTGCAACGCTGATCCATTGCCCGTCTGGCGTGTCACGAATAGCTTCATTCTTTATACGTCGCCCCAACTGATCTGATAACAGCTCCACCGGATGAGCCCGCAGGGTCAGTCTTGTGGCCACATAATCGGCAAAGACATGTTCGGGCAGGCTCATGGGCGGGAGATTAGCGGGTAATTCCTCATGCCCCTCACCCGTCCCTTCAAAGAGCGGCAAAGGCTTCTCCCCGCCCAGACCTTTGACAGCCCAAAGCGCATCCCGCCGTGACAGACCATAGTCTGAAAACGCATCCGCCTCGGCCAGTTTGGAGAGTGCCCGCCGCGTCAGCCCGGCCCGCCGCCAAATAGCATCAATACTCTGATAGCCATTCCCCCTGGCCGCCGCCATCCACAGACCGTCTTCTTCCTTGAAGCCTTTAATCTGACGGAAACCCAGGCGCACGGCCAGCATGCCATTGCCCACAGGTTCCAGCACATTATCCCAATAGGATTTCTCCGCACAAATAGGCAGGACTTCCACACCATGCTCGCGGGCATCGCGCACGAGCTGTGCCGGCGCGTAAAAGCCGAGCGGCTGTGAATTTAATATGGCGCAACAAAACACTTCCGGATGATGGCATTTGATCCAGGAGGAGGCGTAGACCAGAAGCGCGAAACTGGCCGCGTGGCTTTCCGGGAAACCATAGCCGGAAAAACCTTCCAGCTGTCGGAATACAGCTTCTGCAAAATTCAGATCATAACCATTATCCAGACAGCCCTGAATGAAACGGTTTTTAAAACGGACCACCGTCCCGTCCCCGCGAAACGTGCCCAAGGCCCGGCGCAGTTGATCGGCCTCGGACGGCGTAAACCCGGCGGCCACAGAGGCAATCTGCATGGCTTGCTCTTGAAACAGCGGTACGCCGAGTGTTTTCCCTAAAACCGGTTCCAACTCTTTGGATGGAAAGACGACGGGCTCCTCCCCCCGGCGGCGCTTGATATAAGGATGCACCATATCGCCCTGAATAGGGCCGGGACGGATGATCGCGACTTCGATGACGAGATCATAAAACGTACGCGGGCGCATGCGCGGCAGGAAGTTCATCTGCGCCCGGCTCTCCACCTGAAACACGCCCACAGTATCAGCAATGCAGAGCATGTCATACACTTCGGGGTCTTCCTGTGGGAGTGTGGCCAGCGTGTAGTCGAGCCCTTTCCAAGATCGCAGCAGCTCAAACCCCTTGCGCAGACAGGTGAGCATGCCCAACGCCAGCACATCCACTTTGAGCATGCCGAGCACGTCGATATCGTCCTTGTCCCATTCAATAATGGTACGCTCATCCATGGCGGCGTTTTCCACCGGGCAGAGCTCGTCGAGACGCCCGCGCGTAATCACAAAGCCGCCCACATGTTGCGACAAGTGCCGCGGAAAGCCCATAATCTCATGGGTCAGTTCAAAGGTCTGTTTCAGGCGCGGATCGGTGAGGTCGAGCCCCGCCGATGTCACCCGCTCCTCAGAGATTTTCTTGGTGGACCAACCCCAAACTTGCGAGGAGATAGCCGTGATCACATCTTCGGACAGACCCATAGCCTTACCCACTTCGCGGACGGCGGCGCGGGAACGAAAATGAGACACGGTGGAACAGATCCCTGCGCGATGGCGACCATATTTTTCATAGATATGCTGGATCACTTCTTCGCGGCGTTCATGTTCGAAATCCACATCAATATCCGGCGGTTCATTGCGCACCTCGGATATGAACCGTTCAAACACCATGGAGATGGTTTCGGGCGAGGCTTCTGTAATGCCAAGCGCATAACACACCACCGAATTGGCCGCGCTCCCCCGCCCCTGACAGAGGATTTTCTGCTCCCGGGCAAACTGCACCACGTCATAAACGGTCAGGAAATAGCGCGCATAATCCAGATCCGCGATAACCCGCAGCTCCTTCTCCACCATGGCCTGAACCTTGAGCGGCACCCCGTCCGGATAACGCCATTTGAGACCCACCTTAGTGAGTTGTTTTAGGCGGTCATTGGGCGCTAAGCCATTCGTGATTTCATCTGGATATTCATATTTGAGCTCATCCAGAGAAAAGGTGCATAGATTGGCAATATACCCTGTGGCCGTGACGGCTTCGGGGTAATCCGAGAATAGCCGTCTCATCTCAAACTCAGATTTAAGACGCCGCTCACTATTAGGCAGCGCCAACCGTCCGAGATTATCAATAGTTGTATGTTCGCGAATACAGGAGAGGATATCGGCGAGGCGACGTCGCGCGCCCTTATGCATGAGTACATTACCCATAGCGACCAGCGGGAGATTATATTTTTGCGCCAGCTTGGCGCGTGCTGCGAAATGCACATGATCCTGCCCGTCATATTTGGGTGCCATGCCGAGATAGATCTCATCCTTGTGAGATTTGATCAGACGTCTCACCTGCCCTTTCATTTCACTGGATATGATCAGGACGGACCCTTCCGACCACTCCATCACATCCTTCAGGTAAAGCTCGCACTGCCCCTTGGTCGTGCGGCGCTTGCCGACGGTCAACAAACGGCACAACCGCGCATAGCCTTCGCGCGTCTTCGGCAAGGCCAGAATATCCGGCCCGTCCTGCAAGACCAGACGCACACCCACAATGAATTTGACACCCAGCTCTTTGGCCGCCGCATGAGCCCGCACAATCCCGGCAAATGTGTTGGTATCCGTCACCGCCACAGCGCCCAGGCCCAGCTCTGCCGCCCGCACCATATATTCATGAGGATGCGACGCCCCCGTCAGGAAGGTGAAGTTGGTGGTTATGGAAAGCTCGGCATAAGACACGCGTTCATTATTTGTTCTCATGCCAAAAGAGTCAATGGAATAGACTTATATTCCTATGTGAAAATTAAAAACTCCGCGCGTGCCAGCGTAGTAAGTGACCGCTGGCGAGTATCATTGCGCCGGACACCGTCAAAACGGTTTCATGATCGTGGAGTGCGGGGATAAAAGCAGCAACCAATAAGAGCAAAAGGCCGACAACCATAAATGAGGAAATCAGGAATCTCCGCTGCATGATATTCATCAAAGCCATGCCCGTGACGGGTAAAGACAGAATGACCATAAACTGGTGGATCCATTCTTTCTGAATCCAGAACTCAAACACTGGTAAAACCGAAATAATGATCGGCAAAAACAAGCAATGCACAATGCATGCTCCGGATATACCGATGGCGACACCATCCAGAGAAATCAGTCCTGACAACTTGTTTTTCATATGAAATCTTTGCTTGAGAGCGCTTTAATGTTATTACATAATGCGCGCGTGTAATTGAGAATATCTAGAATAACAAGCCGGATAACAGTTATTTATGTGAAGATTTTTTGACCATTGCGAAGCCTATGGATTGTCCATAGAAAGTCACCAGGAAAGTTATGATCAAAACCAAAAGCCATACCACTTTTTTAGCGCTCGTTGTAATGTCCCTCGGGGGGTGTGATGATCATGGACATGACGCCGATGGCCATACACATGATGACAAGATCATCGAAGCCGTTCAGGAGCCGATCGAGAAAAACAACCATGAACATGAGGATGATCATACCGAAAATCATCAGGGCGACAACTCCGATACTACAACCATCCGTCAGGCCGACAGCCATGTTCACGGCGACGCCACGCTGGCTCTGGCGCTGGATGGCAATACTCTGGTCATAGAGCTGGAAAGCCCGCTTTATAATCTGGTCGGGTTTGAACGGGCGCCGCAATCCGACGCCGAGAAAGCCAGTCTGTCAAAGGCACAAGCCGCCCTGACCAATTCGGCAGAACTATTCGTATTCAATCCGAAAGCCAGTTGCACAACAGACCCGCGATCAAAGGTATCCCTCATGCCAGATGAGCCTGATGACCACCATGATGATCACGGCCATGAAGACGAAGACCATCAGGACATTCTGCTGGAATATATCTTTACCTGTGAGACCCCGAAAAAACTCACCGTAATGACCACCACCCTGTTCGATCACTTCCCCGAAATGAGCGAATTGGACACGATTTATCTCGGCCCGGCCACACAGATCCAATCCACATTGCAACCCGGTAAAAACACACTCAAGCTAACGAAGTGAGACCCCGCATGAAAAAACTTTCGCTCATATTATTGACGGCCGCACTGATCGGCTGCTCCGGCGCGCAGACGCCAGAAGCCGAAGCGCAAAAGGACAAACCCGTCGTCGAAGCCCGCAACGAGACGCCCATGGATTTGGCCTGGGAAGACCTTATGCCTGAGGGCGAGGACGCGCGTCTCGCCGAAATGTACACAGAGTTTTACGAAGAGCTCGAAGCTCAGATGGCGGCCGGCGCTCAGTCCCTCAATG
>JAHDBU010000013.1:26611-31663 GCA_020630275.1 Hellea sp. | reverse complement strand
GTATGGCTGATTCCCGTTTTTGTTCTTTCCTGCGGCATGGCTTATCTGAGCCTTATAGAGGATGGCTAGAGGCTGCGTTGTGACCGAAATTTAATTATTTTGAGCTCAAAACTTAATGATATCCTGAATTGAAACTGCGATGATTATGAGTATAGTCCCGCACGTAATTTGAAAGAGGTTCGACCTTTCCATGAAACGTAAAACATTCAAATCCTTGGTGATGGCCGGCAGTGCATTGTTCGGTCTTGTTCTAGCAACGCCTACCGCACTGGCTCAGTCTAGCCATGGTATCGCAGCTGTTGTAAACGATGATATCATAACTTCCCATGATTTACGCCAAAGGGTCAGGTTTATTGTTGCAACAACTGGCGTTGAGCGAACGGAGGAGTCGCTGCAACGCGTTCAAGCGCAAGCCCTGCGAAATCTGGTTAATGAGAAAATCCAGATCCAGGAATCGCAAAAATATGACCAGGAAATTTCTGATGACGAAATTAACCGATCTGTTTCACGCCTGATTGGCAGAAACGGCCTTGACCCCAATGAAGTGGCCGCGCAACTGGCCGCGGCTGGTATCGGCATTGAAACCCTAAGAAGTCAGGTCGAGTCTGAGATTGCGTGGCAACGCATCGTCAATGGTCTGTATGGGTCGCGTATTCGAATCAGTGATGCTCAAATTAATGAGACTTTGAATCGCTTGTCCGCCAACGCCTCCAAGCCGAGCTATAATGTCGCTGAAATCTACATTGAAGCCTCACAAGAAATTGGTGGTATGGAAGGCGCCATGGAAGGCGCTAACGCCATGATCGCCCAGCTTTCTCAGGGAGCTCCGTTTCAGCTTTTAGCCCAGCAGTTCTCATCCGCACCTTCTGCATCCAAAGGCGGCGTGATCGGATGGGTTCGCGAAGGGGAATTACGGCCAGAACTCGACCGAGTTATCCTGCAAATGGAAAAAGGTAATCTGTCCAAACCTATTCAAGTACCAGGCGGTGTTTACGTGATTGCCCTCGTAGACAAGCAAGTTTCTGAAACGGAAACCTTGTTCAAACTCAAACAGGTGAACTATCTGGCAGAAACCCAGGACGAGAAAGATGCCGCCAAAGGAAAGCTTCTTGCTCTGAAGGGTAAAATTACGAGTTGCGATACACTGTCCTCGGATGTCGATGAGCACGAAGACTTAAGATATGCTGATATGGGCGAACTCAAGACATCCGATCTGGCTGAACCAATTCTCGAAAAACTGGCCGAAACAGATGTCGGCGCATTATCTGATCCTATTGAAACCCCTCAAGGTGTCGCGTCTATTCTTGTCTGTGACCGATCAACATCAGGTTCCAACATTCCGACACGCGATGAAATCGAAGACCGCCTGATGGATCAACAATTGGCGCAAGCTTCGAAGCGTCACCTCCGCGATTTGCGCCGCAACGCGACCATCGTCGTCCGATAAGTCTATGGGGGCGCCCCTCGTCTTAACCTGTGGGGACCCCGCCGGCATTGGCCCAGAAATTACCGTCAAAGCTTGGAGCGCCCTGCGCGACGACCCTGCCTTGGCCTTTGCAGTTATAGGCCCCTTCGAACATTACGCCGCCAAGCTTCGCGAAGCCGACCTACCCAAGCCACAACTTATCAGCTCTCCGCCTGAAGCCACGGATGTGTTCGCCCATGCCCTGCCCATCTTGCAAATGGCATCCGGCGATAAAATCACCGATGGCAAGCCGTCCGCTGCCAACGCCTCCATGATTACGGGCAGTATCGAACGCGCTGTAGGCCATTGTCTTTCCGGGGAAGCGACAGCTGTTATCACCAATCCTATTAGCAAAGAAGTCCTCTATGACAGCGGCTTCAAATATCCCGGTCATACGGAATTTCTAGGCAAGCTGACTGAACACCACGCAGCGCCCTATGCCCGCGGTCCCCTGATGATGCTGGCCAATTCAGAACTACGGGTGGCCCTTGTGACCGTGCATAAATCCGTCGAAGAAGCGGCCCGGTCCGTGAGCGAGGAAACGATCATCCAACACGCACGCATTCTGCACGGCGCATTACAGCGGGACCTTGGCCTGGACAACCCAAAGATCGGTCTAGCCGCCCTGAATCCGCATGCAGGCGAAGGTGGCGCGATGGGGGATGCAGAAATCAAAATTATCAATCCGGCCGCCCAAAAACTTCGTGCTGAAGGCATCAATATTACGGATGCCATGCCGCCCGACACCATGTTCCACAAAGAAGCCCGGGATCAATATGACGCTGCCCTATGCATGTATCATGACCAAGGGTTGATACCGGTTAAAACCATCGACTTCCACGGAACAGTCAACATCACTATGGGGCTGCCCATTGTTCGTACCTCTCCGGATCACGGCACGGCTTTCGATATTGCGGGCAAGAATATCGCCCGCCCAGACAGCCTGATTGCGGCGATCAAAATGGCCCGGAACATCGCTGGCACCCGCCATGCTGGATAAGCTCCCGAGCCTGTCAGAAACTGTCCGTCAATACGGGCTGGGAGCCAATAAACGCCTGGGGCAGCATTTCCTACTGGATATGAATATCACCGACAAGATCGCGCGCCTGGCTCTTCCGCTCGAGGATTGCCATGTGGCCGAAATTGGACCCGGCCCGGGTGGCTTGACCCGCTCTTTGCTCAAATCCGGTGCAGCTGTCGTGACCGTCATTGAAATGGATGAGCGCTTTTTGCCCGCGTTAAAAGATATCGCAGATGTCAGTGATAACCGCTTATCGATCATCAAGGGCGATGCGCTAAAAGTGGACATCGGCACACAACTCGGCACAGAACGACCCATCAAAATCGCCGCAAATCTGCCTTATAATGTCGGCACGAAAATGCTCATCAACTGGCTGACAGCAGACCCTCTATTTTGGCAACAAGCCGTCCTCATGTTCCAAAAAGAGGTCGCATTCCGTATTGTGGCTGGCCCGGGCGATCCAAATTACGGACGTCTGGCAGTATTGTCTCAATCTGTCTGTGAGTGCCGCCTCGCCTTTGAAGTGCCGGCCAGTTGTTTTTCCCCGCCCCCCAAAGTGGACAGCGCCGTCGTCGTGCTTGATCCTTTGCCCGCGGATCAGCGCTTTCCCAACCTCAAACGCCTCGGCGAAATCACGCAGGCAGCATTCGGGCAAAGACGGAAGATGCTGCGGAAATCACTCAAACCGGTTGCGACGAAATATGGGCTGAGCTTGGAAGACTGGTTGGGTGAATGTGGCATTGAGCCGACGCAGAGGCCGGAGGCTTTAGAAGTCGAAGCCTTTCAAAAATTATGTAGTTCTATTCCACAGGCTCCGGCATAGGGTCCACGATACGCCCCATAAATAGAACCGCGTCTGTCTTATTATTTTTGAGAACCAGGAAAAACGGGTGGTCGACGCGGAAAACTTCTGGATCTTTGATCAAACGCGTACCCGAAACAGTGATTTCGGTTATCGCGGTTACTGCGGCTGCTTCTGTCCCGTCTTCGTCAACTTTCAACACCGTTTTGTGGATGACTTTATCAAGCTTGGTCCGTGGCGTATTCGTTAGCCGCCCTGGAAACTGAGCAAAGTCTGAAAACGCTGTGGTCATGCCCAATGCTTTCAGAAGTTGGTCGAAGCCAGATGATTGATATTTCAGATCGACCTTGGGCAAGGTCAAATCTACATCAATTATCTTCTCCTCATGCAGAGCTTCTATCCACTTTAACAACTTCGTGGATGTCAATTTGCGCTCGAAATCGTCTAATCCAGTTTTGCTATCTGGTAGAAAAACAATCGCTGACATGGTCGAATTTTGATAGGGTAATTCAATGGCCCTGAAGCCGCGCTCATCCATTAATTTATATCGATGTCTTTGGAACATGAGGGGGATTTTCTTGGTCTCTTCGAGCGCAAAAAATTCTCCCTCTTCGGTTTTGGAGGCTTTAAATGGACTAAGCCAATCGGCCTTGAGATAGGCCGTATTGACCATGACGGACCGAGTATCAGACCGCACAGATATGTCGTTCACGGTTTCCTTTATCAAGCCCCGTGTCTGATCACTCACCCATTTGTTGATGGCTTCGATCGCTTCGCCGGGCGCGAACTGAAAATCTACGGATTGCGGACCCGCTTCATAATTGTCCGATATCAAGGCCTTGTACGCGGGTGTTAGGCCAGCCGTTTTTTCGACGAAAATTGTATTGGCGGTGTCAAAAAGCTGGCCTTTGGTTTCGTCCTCAACGGTCGCCTGCAATAGTCCCAGAGCCCGGTGGATTCGGTTATTTGGCAGTTCGAAATTCAAAACCTCGGCCATTTCCAATTCTGTTTGCCCCGCAGAACCTGCATAGGCCAAGCCAAAGGCCGAAGAAATACTGATGGGCGAGATAAACACATTTCCGTCCTCGCCTTTGCGAATTTCCTTAAACAGATCAATACCGAGGGCCTGACTGCCTCGCGCCACAGATCTGATATCATCTTTTGTGATTTCGCTGGCCGGGACCTGTGCTGTTGTCGTTGACAATTCAGACAGGCTCTGAGCCCCTGATTTTTGAGGCGAATTCTCAACCGTTTCACAGCCCGCCAGAAATAATGTTGCTAATAAGATCTTTTTCCACATGGCGGATGTTATAATATAATTGTGAAAGGAGCGCAAGTTTGAAGACGGCCTAATCCATCACCCAATTATATTGATTATGATTGTCTTCAACAAAAGCTAGGAGAATTTCTTTGGCTTGCGATGGATAGATCACCATGTTTTCTGGATAATCGCCATTCTGGCCACCGACGCACAAAGTAATGGTATCGAAGCTTTTTGAATTCCCCTCCCGTAAGAGAGATCGGCTTTTTGACGAAACATTCAAGATGATGAATTTATCGGGTCCGCCACCCACAAGCAGGGTTTCATTTTCTTTTTCTAATGAGAGAAGCGTATGGCGTTTTTGGTCTAGTTTATCCAAGGCTTCGTGAACTTCGGATAGTGTCGGATTCTCAATACAGGTTTCAGAAATTTCGACCGTATTTTTTGGATTAATTTCATCCAAATAGAGCTTCATCACCCACCCTGCACCAAGGTTTTCACAA
>JAHDBU010000013.1:17002-26511 GCA_020630275.1 Hellea sp. | reverse complement strand
ATTAATTTCATCCAAATAGAGCTTCATCACCCACCCTGCACCAAGGTTTTCACAAATGGGTTCAACCAGAGCTGCCGTTTGCGCTTCAAACGTTCGGCGATGACAATAGCCGTAAGTTCGGCCATGGCGACCTCTACCTCTTCATTGACGATGACATAGTCATATTCCGCCCAGTGGCTGATCTCAGCCTCGGATTTACTCATACGTTTTGAGATAACTTCGTCGCTGTCTTGCGCGCGGGAGCGCAAGCGTTTTTCCAACTCCTGCATGCCGGGCGGCAGGATAAAGATCTTCACCAGATCATCAGACGCGGCCTGTGTGAGCTGTTGTGCGCCCTGCCAGTCGATATCAAAAATAACGTCTTTGCCTTGCTCTAACGACTCTTCCACCGGCCCGCGCGGTGTGCCGTAATAATTATCAAAGACTTTGGCATGCTCGAGGAACTCACCTTCTTCGATCATGGTAGAAAACGCATTTTTATCGACAAAGAAATAATCGCGGCCATCGACCTCGCCAGGGCGCGGACGGCGTGTCGTTGCGGAAACCGACATGGCCATGTTTTGATTTTCGGACAGAAGTTGCCGGGTCAGGGTCGTCTTACCCGCTCCTGAGGGCGAGGATAGGACAATCATCAAGCCGCGACGTTGGGTTTTCATCCTGGCGAAGTCCATTAATTTCCCTGTTTTTTAGATGCGGCCGCCTTGCGTTTGCGGGCGCGTTCGATCTTGCGCCAGTTTTTCACATTTTCATTATGTTCTGACAAGGTCCGTGCGAAAACATGTCCGCCTGTGCCGTCCGCTACGAAATAGATATATTTCGTATCCGCTGGATTGAGCACGGCGGCAATCGCGGCGCGTCCAGGATTACAGATGGGCGTCTTGGGTAGTCCGTCCATCTGATAGGTATTCCAATCTGTGACCCGGTTGATCTCCGACACCCGTATACCACGGCCCAATGGTTCTCCGCCGGTTTCGCCGTAAATTATCGTCGGATCGGATTGCAGGCGAATGCCTTTGCGCAGTCGATTGACAAATACGCCGGCCACCACATCGCGCTCCGATCCTATTCCGGTCTCTTTTTCAACGACCGAAGCCAGAATAAGCGCTTCATATTTGGTATCAAAAGGTAAGTCTTTGGCTCGTCCATCCCAGAGCTCATCCAGAACATCCTGTTGAGCTTTTTTCATTTTTTCCAATAATTCCGAGCGGGTCATGCCACGGGGCGTCATATAGGTTTCGGGCAAGATCGAGCCCTCTGCCGGGATTTCTGGTTTGTCATCGACCAATGTTTCCACCTTTGACATGGACCGCACAATCTGTGCGCTGGTCAATCCTTCTGGCGCTGTAAACGGATAAAGGATGGCCGTACCTTCTTGCAGGATTTTGACAATCTCCCGCTGGCTGGCCTCGGCCGGAATATTAAACTCTCCCGCTTTGAGTGTTCCTCCGACTTTGTCCATCCGGACCAGAAGTTTGAACATATCCGCGCTTTTGATCAGGCCGTCTTTCTCCAGCTTACTTGCGATCTTGGAAGCCCCTGCGCCTTGTGGAACGGTAAAGACGGTATCTTCGGCCAACGGGCCCTTGGAGGTGAATTGGTATTGGACGTAAGTCCAACCCACAAAGGCAATACCTGCCATCAAGGTCAGAAGGCCCATAGTGCCAATAAAGGCAATTAAACGCTTTTGTTTTTTTGGTAGCTTTTGACGAACCTTTTGAACGGCTTCGTTGCCCCCAGTTTCGTTGATATCTTGGGTTTCTTTCTCTTCGGCCATTTGACGTCAGGGCGCCTTGGCAAAAATCAAAGCAGCATTGGTCCCACCAAATCCAAATGAATTGGACATGGCCGCATTACAGTTCAACGGCTTCGCCGTGTGCGGAACCAGATCAATACTGGTCTCCACGTTGGGGTTATCCAGATTGATGGTCGGCGGCGCGATTTGGTCCCTCAAAGCCAGAATTGTGAAGATCGTTTCTATGGCACCGGCTGCACCTAATAGGTGACCTGTCATGGATTTGGTCGATGACATGCAGACGCCTTCGGGATTACCGCCAAACAGGCGTTCGACAGCACGAATTTCGAGCTCGTCACCAACGGGCGTAGATGTTCCGTGTGCATTGACATAACCGATATCACTGACATCCAGACCGGAATTATCCAGGGCTGCCTTCATGGCGCGATACCCGCCATTGCCATCAGGCGCTGGGCTCGTGATATGGTAAGCATCCCCCGACAGGCCGTAGCCTTTAAACTCGGCATAAATTTTAGCGCCGCGCGCTTTGGCATGCTCATATTCTTCAAGCATGAGCGCACCCGCGCCTTCGCCCATCAAAAATCCATCCCGACCATCGTCATAAGGACGGGAGGCTTTTTCCGGCGTATCATTATAACCGGTCGTCATGGCCCGACAGGCCACAAAGCCCGCGATCCCCAGACGGCAGATCGCAGCTTCGGCACCGCCGGCTAACATAACATCAGCGTCGCCGTTTTTAATCAGACGCGCCGCATCGCCAATGGCGTGGGCACCGGTGGCGCAAGCTGTCACGACACTGTGGTTTGGGCCCTTAAAGCCATGACGAATAGAAATCTGACCTGATGCCAGGTTGATCAACATACCCGGAATAACAAAAGGCGAGAGACGTCTTGGGCCTTTTTCTTCTAGCTTTAAAGAAGCTTCATAAGTTGACTGCAATCCGCCGACACCAGAGCCAAATAAGACGCCGGTTCGTTCCTGCGCGGCGACATTGTCTTCGCCCGGATTCCATCCGGAGTCAGCAACCGCCTCGTCCGCGGCAGCAATCGCATAGAGGATAAATTCATCGATACGTTTGCGGTCTTTGGCCGACATAACCGTATCCGGGTCAAAAGACCCTTCAATGTCCGGGCCGCCACCGCCCTGACCATCGACCTTCGGTACCATAGCTGCAATCTTGCAGGCTAGGTCATCGGTTTCAAAATGTTCGATTTTAGAGGCACCGGAAGTTCCGGTCTTAATGCGTTCCCACGCTGTGGAGACGCCGCAACCGACGGGAGAGACGAGACCCAGGCCTGTAACTACTACCCGTCGCATTGCAAACTAGACCGGCTTAGCCGGATTTTTCAGAGATGAATTTTACAGCATCACCAACTGTCTGAATGTGCTCAGCGGCATCATCCGGAATTTCAATGTCAAACTCTTCTTCAAAAGCCATAACCAATTCAACAGTGTCCAAGCTGTCAGCGCCCAGATCGTCAATAAAATGAGCTTTCTCAGTTACTTTATCTTCGTCCGCATCCAGATGCTCGACGACCATCTTTTTAACGCGGTCTAAAATATCTGACATATTTTCTTCCTTTATAAGGCCACTTGCGCGGCGGTTTCAGGCCCGAAACATGGGGGTTAAATCCGTGATTACAAGCCCTTTGTGTTGTCGGCGGGGCGTCTAACACACATACAAAGGCATGGCTACCCTGTATTAACGCATTACAATGCTATACTATTACGTCTAAATCATGGCCATTCCGCCGTTAACATGCAGGGTTTGACCCGTCACATAACCAGCTTCGGCGCTGGCGAGATAAGCGACAGCATTGGCAATATCTTCTCCTGACCCCAAGTCTCCAGCCGGAATACGACTTAAAATACCCTCTTTTTGCGAATCTGTGAGCACATCTGTCATAGGCGAGGCAATAAAACCGGGCGCTACGCAGTTGACGGTGACGCCGCGGCTAGCCACTTCTTGGGCGAGAGACTTGGAAAACCCGATCATGCCCGCTTTGGACGCCGCATAATTTGTTTGCCCAGGATTGCCTGTGACGCCGACGACAGATGTAACGCCGATAATACGACCGAATCGGGCTTTCATCATGCTGCGCAGGCAGGATTTAGAAAGCCGGAAATAGGCTTCCAGATTGACTTTGAGAACCATATTCCAGTCTTCATCCTTCATCCGCATCAACAGGCCGTCACGGGTCAGCCCCGCATTAGAGACAAGAATATCAATATTGCCACCCAGAGCTTCACCAGCCTGGTTCACTAAAGCATCGACCGCGTCGGCGTCGGAAAGATTGCAAGGTGTCACAGCACATCGCTCCCCTAGTTCAGACGCCAGACTTTCTAGTTTTTCCGCCCGCGTCCCTGAAATGGCTACTTGAGCACCTTGTGCATGCAATTTTTTCGCAATGGCACCACCGAGCCCTCCGGTCGCCCCGGTAACGAGAGCGCGCTTTCCTGATAAATCCAACATATCTCTTTCTTCCTTTATGACTTCAAACTTTCGGCGAAGGCCTCAAAGCTCTCAGGAGAATTGAGCACCTTACCTTCTACACCTTTAACAATGCGACGCAGCATAACGGACAGAACTTTCCCGCAGCCAGGCTCACCAAACTTTTCTATGCCGCCATCACCAGCCATCCACTCAACGGACTCCCGCCACCTCACACGTCCCGTAACCTGAGCCACAAGATCTGAGCGAATTTGATCTGGATCGGATACAGGTCTCGCTGTCACATTATTCACGACCGGAACGGCCGGTTCTGCAATGACAGTTTCCGCCAAAGCTTCGGCCATGGCATCGGCTGCCGGCTTCATCATATCGCAGTGAAATGGGGCGGAAACTGGTAACATAACAGCCTTTTTAACGCCAAGCGCTTTGGCGGTTTCAGCGGCTTTCTCAACGGCCGCCTTTTCGCCTGATAAAACAATTTGTCCCGTCGCATTGTCATTGGCAATCTGACAAATCCCTTTTTCTGAGCCGGAGGCTACTGCTGCCTCTGCATCTTCTAAACTGGCTCCAAGCAAAGCCGCCATAGCACCCGCACCAACTGGGACAGCGGCCTGCATGGCATTACCTCGAATACGAAGAAGCTGTGCTGTTTTTGAAAGAGAAATGGCGCCTGCAGCACACAGAGCAGAATATTCGCCAAGAGAATGCCCAGCTACAAATTTTGCATTTGTCACGTCAATGCCGAATTCGGCCTTTAGCGCTCGCATCGCGGCAACTGACGTCGCCATTAGGGCGGGTTGCGTATTGGAAGTCAGCGTTAGATCCTCCATGGGACCATCCCACATGAGGCTAGAAAGTTTTTGTGACAAGGCCTCATCGACCTCTTGAAAGACGTCCCGGGCACTTGGAAAAGCCTCAGCCAATTCCTTGCCCATCCCCACGACTTGGCTACCCTGCCCAGGAAAAATAAACGCAAATGCCATCTATGGCCCTCTCATATTTACAATTTATTGTTGAATTTAATTGTACGATTAAATGGTTATTTAATGGCTTGTTAAGGCTGTTTCTTCATAAAATATAAAACGAATCTATCGGAAGCGACACTTATGTCAATTTTTAAGCGCTTTTCGAGCAAGAAAACGGGGGACAACGCGTCGGAGTCTGAAGCGCTGCTTCATGATGAGAATGCCAGTCTCACCGAAGATGATGCTCAGCCGAACCTTCCAGTTTCGGCCGATGACGCGATCCCATCGCTCAAGGGCTTTACCGAGAACGAGCAAGATGTGATCCGCTCAATTTTATCGGACAAACCTTTGCCGCCCTCTAACTTTCACAAAACAAATCGGAAAACTGAAAATGTCGAACAGGAAACGACGGCAGATAACACTCCCAAGAAGACGTCCGTGAAGAAAAAGCCCCCCAAGAAGAAATCTCTCAAGAAAAATGTAACGGTCGATGATTTTTTATCCGATGAGACCTTTAAAGACGCCTTGAACATTCTCAAAGGCGATTTGGACATTCAAACCGAATACGATGTTGATGACGAAATCCCTGAATTCGTTTCAGAAGATATCGCCCCTGAAGAATTCGAAGAAAATCTTGTCCAAAAGGACGAACCGGTAGCAGAGACAGACGTTGAGCCCCAAATTCCCGATTATCCGGAAAAGCTTACGGCACGGGCGACGTTTGTTCCGGTCAACGAAATGCACAACGAAAAAGTTAACATTCAAACTCAAGAAGAAAATATCGAACCAGAAGTGGAATTAGCAGCAGAATCGCCCTCAGATGCGCTGCGCCTATCAGGAGAAGAGGACATGACCTCGTCAAACCATAACGACGAAGCCCCCCGGGAAGATATTCGCGATGAACCTCGTGATAATGTTCGCGCCGACCTTCGCGAAGACACCTATGAGCTGCGCCGCCAGGCTGATGTTCGATATGATGACATCGCAAATACACAGCGCCGCATAAATCTGGGTGAAATGCGTATGGATGTGGCCAGTATTATCTCCGATATTGAAAATGGCGACAGCATGTACCGCAGGGCGCAACAACGCGTTGAAAATCTGACCGGATTTATTGAACGTGCAGAGGTCGATTTTTCTCTTCTGGACAGGCTGGAGCCCGAAAATCGCGCTTTGAAGTCCGAAAATCTTACGCTTCAATCTGAATTGGACAAGCGTAAGACGCGAATTGCTCAGATGACAACCAATCTGGAAGATTTGCAACGCCGCTATGGGGACGCGCAGAGCGAACTTGACGCGACCCACAGTAAATTGGCGCAGTCTGTAAAAAATTATGAACGCGCGGAGCGTGATATTTCAGAGCTCAACGCCCAAATTCAGGAATTTCGCCTGAAGTCAGACAGGATGCGCAATGATTTGGATGTTGAAAGTCGCGAAAACAGTAATTTGCGCGGACGGATCGCAGACATTACCACCCAGTTGGACAAGGTTACCTCTGAAAAGCTAAACTTGGCCAAACAAATTGAAACCTTGAAAATCGACCTTGCAGATCAATCCGAAAACCGACTGCAATTAAGAGATGAGGTAACTGATCTCCGTCACACATTAGAGGATGCCCAGCGGTCAAATACTCAGATGCGTGGTGAAATCTCAGGTGTTCACGAGGATATCCGGGGCTTTAAAACTCAATATGAGTTTAACATCCTGAAGCGTGACGAACGCATCACCGACTTAGAGGCACAAATCGTTGAGCTGAATGAGCGCTTGCGGGTTAAAGAAGACCAGTTTGAAACATCGGCGCGGGAACTCACTGCACTGCGTAAAGAACGGACCGCTCAGGACCTAGAAAGAGAGCGCCTTGAGAAATCTGTTGAGCAAGCTAATTCGCAACTCTTTCGCACGGAAGAAGAGCTGTTGCGCTCCCGTAAGGCCGCAGATGAATTAGATATGAAATATCGGGACATATCGGCAGCTTTATCGCGCGCCGAACAGCGTCGACAATCCAGCGAACCCGCGCAAACGCCCGATATAGCACCACCGCCATTCCATGAAGCACGAGCCGAAATTCCAAGACAGGAAACCCCCGGTTGGGACGCACCGCGTCAACAGATGGAACAAAGCCGTCAAGCTTTTGAAACAGACGACATTGCCATTTCAACCCCTTCGCAGAGAGCGACGACGCAAGCAGAGCCTTCCCCCTCGCGTGCGCAAGAAGCTCCAGAAGCAGAACGCATAGCTCCGACACGTCAAATTACTGACGATATCGAAGATATGCTGACCGATTACAAACTCGGCATTCGCAAGCTCGGCTAAGTCAAATAAACACTTGATTCTCACGGCAAGTGCTGTAAACGGCGCGCTTTAACGGCTGCGGTCCAGCCGGTCCCTTTTGACATGGGGTCAAAATACCGAACTGGAGCCATCGTCGACAGGTAAGCCTTCCACTGCCCGTCTACGCCGCATCCATAAATGAAGGACATATTATGTCTCTGTATGAGCACGTGATCATTTCACGGCCAGACATTTCTCCGACACAGGTCGAAGAGATGATGGAAAACATCAACAAAAAAGTTCAAAATATGGGCGGAACCATTGAAGGCGCCGAATATTGGGGACTGCGTAATCTGGCTTATCGCCTAAAGAAAAACCGCAAGGCTCACTATAACCTTCTCAAAATCAACGCCGAAGCGAACGTCATCCACGAAATCGAGCGCCAGCACCGAATCAATGAAGACATTCTGCGTTATATGAGTATTCGCGTTGACGAATTCACCGAAGAACCTTCCCCTATCCTCAAGAAACGCGAAGAGCGCAAGCGTCGTGATCGTGAGCGCGGAGCATAGACATGGCTAAGAAAACAAACATCAAGATCGAGAACCTGCCCACACGGACTCCATTCTCTCGTCGACGTAAAGTCTGCCCGTTCTCTGGGGACAATGGCCTGACCATTGACTATAAAGACCCAAAGTTGTTGCAGCGTTACATGTCTGAAAAGGGCAAAATTGTTCCATCACGGATAACAGCAGTTTCCCGCAAGAAGCAAAGAGAGCTGGCCCGCGCTATCAAACGCGCGCGTTTTCTCGCTCTCCTGCCTTATGAGCGTAAATAAGAGGCCATCATGGAAGTCATTTTATTAGAACGCGTTGAGAAACTCGGCGCCATGGGCGAAGTAGTTACGGTTAAATCCGGCTACGCCCGTAATTTTCTCTTACCGCAGCAAAAAGCTTTGCGCGCTACCAAAGCCAATTTGGCTCGCTTCGAAGCAGAGCGCGAGTTCTTAGAAGCTCGCAACGCGGAAGCACGCGATCAAGCTGCCGACGAGGGTAAGGCCATTGACGGCAACAGCTATGTTATCATCCGCAAAGCCGGCGAAACTGGTCAGCTTTATGGTTCTGTTTCATCGCGCGATGTGGTCGAAGCTATGGACGGATCTGTAAAACGGAACATGGTGAAGTTGGAAAATCCAATAAAAACTCTTGGGTTGCATGAAGTCGAAATCAAGCTTCACGCAGAAGTGTCGGCAACAATTACGATCAATGTTGCGCGATCCGAAGATGAAGCTGAGCGCCAAGCCAAAGGTGAAGACGTTATCGCGACACAAATGGCTGATGACAAAGCCGATGCAGAAGCGGGTGCGGCAGAGCGCGCCGCCATCGCAGCCGAAATGTTTGACGAAAACTTCGCACCTGAAACTCTAGATGAAGAAGAAGCAGCCGAAGAAGAGGCACCAGCACGAGCTCAAACTCCTGCGGAAGAGCCAAAAGGCGAAGAGGAATAAATCAGTCTCTCTCCTTTATACTGATTTAGACCCGGTTCGGTTTCGAACCGGGTTTTTCTTTGCTATTTGCGCTTGCGCGTTTTGACAATCTCTCCATATTGTGGGCATGCTCGACCGACTCTTATTAATGCGTCACGCCAAGTCTTCCTGGGATAATGAGAGCCTAACCGATCACGAACGCCCCTTAAACGCCCGCGGAGAGCGTGCAGCTTCAGCCGTCGGCGCGGCTCTTCACGCCAGAGGTTACGCACCGGATATTATATGGTCGTCTGACGCGACGCGAACCCGTCTGACGGCCCTGAAATTGATCCGGGCTATTCCAGGGGCACAACAAGTGGAGTATATATCCGGCTTTTATCATGCCAGCGCGCAAAACGTCTTGGATATATGCGAACAACGTGGTGAGCCTGAGCAACCTCTTATGCTTTTAGGACATAACCCTGGATGGGGGGCGCTGCACCAACATTTCACCGGTCAGTTTCACAACTACCCTACTGGAGCCTGTACCGTCCTCAAACGCAAATATGACGGGCATTGGTTATCACCCGAGAGCTGGCAATT
>JAHDBU010000013.1:0-16902 GCA_020630275.1 Hellea sp. | reverse complement strand
GGTCAGCATCCACGCATATGATCTGATCAGCTCATCCGCGATAAACCGCGTCATAATCGTCGCCACGATCAGTCCAATCACAAAGATAATCCAGACACCGAAATGTTTGACCCTTGGCGACAACAAACTATATCGCAGAACCAAGTCGGGGATATAAGCCAATGAATAGAGCACATTGGCGATCACAGCAAATATGGTACAATTCGCCAGAAACTCCGGTGCTTTGAGTAGGGCGAAAGCTCCTGATTTTTTCAAATAAACGAAGAGAATCAGTATCAACCAGCCGTTATAAAGAAGGCGCGCCGGTTCCCAAAACTTTATAGCTTCTGTCAGGAATGCCCTGAACTTGGCTTCAGCCATCAGCCGCTCTGACCTCTCAGGCGGGCGCGAGCGCGATCTGCTCCCAAAACCAACAGCATTTTATTCATTTCCGGTCCGCGTGCGCGCCCTGTCAGGGCCATACGCAGCGGCATGAATAAGTTTTTGCCTTTGCGTCCCGTTGTTTCCTTGAGGTGGTTAGTCCAGCTACTCCAGCTGTCTTGATCCAATTCGTCAGGCAGGCTGTCGGCCGCCAGATTGCAAAAATCTGTATCCTCAGGTTCGATTTGTCCAGCCATGGGCGCAAAAGCCATAACGCTCCACTGCGCTGCATCGCCTATTTTTCCAATGTTAGCACGAATGAGGTTCCAGAAATCCTCGCCGCCCTGTACGCCCAAGTCGTCTAACTCTTGTTTGACGCGGTCATAAGGCAAATCGTTTAGCAATTTCGCATTGAGCATTGCCAATTCATCTTCATCGAAACGGGCCGGGGCGCGGCTGACTTTGTCGAAAGAAAACTCGGACGCCAAGGTTTTCATATTATCCCGAATGTCCACCGGGTCAGATGTGCCAATTTTTCCAAGCAACGAGCAGATGGCCAGAGGCTCCAGCCCGTCTTCTCGCAATTGTTGGATAGACAGCGACCCCAAGCGCTTGGACAAACCTTTGCCATCCTTGCCAACCAAGAGTGGCGTATGGGCGAAATTCGGCAGATGATCGGACAACGCCCGGAAGATTTCGATCTGAGCGCCGGAATTAGTCACATGATCTTCCCCGCGAATGACATGTGTAATTCTAGCGTCAATATCATCAACCACACTTGGTAACGTGTAGAGATATGTCCCGTCCCCCCGGATCAGCACCGGATCGGAAAGTGAGCTAGTGTCGATAGATTGCTCGCCCCGGACCAAATCGTTCCAGGTGACTACATTGCCAGAAAGTTTAAATCTCCAATGCGGCAGGCGTCCCTCCTGACGGTATTCGTCCTTTTCCTTTTCAGTAAGTTCCAGCGCCGCACGGTTATAAATGGGCGGCTTACCGGCAACGCGTTGCAGCTTACGCTGCTTATCCAATTCCTCAGCCGTCTCGTAACAAGCATATAAAAGACCGGCCTTGCGCAGTATGGATGCAGCCTCATCATAGGCGTCAAACTTGTGGGATTGATTAAACGAGCTATCCCAATCAAGACCCAGCCACGACAGGTCTTCTCTGATACCGTTTTCATATTCCTCGGTAGACCGCTCCAAATCCGTATCATCAATGCGAAGGATAAACTCGCCGCCCTGCTCACGTACAAACAGATGATTGAGCAGTGCAGTACGCACATTCCCTACATGAAGACGTCCAGTCGGGGACGGAGCAAATCTGACAATAACGGACATTAGCTATCTTCTCCAGGAACCACGTCCCGGTATTTATTGGTTATCGGGTAGCGGCGGTCGCGACCGAAATTCTTCGATCCGATTTTCACACCTGGAGGTGCCTGCCGCCGTTTATATTCGGCAATATAAAGCAGATGCTGGATCCGCTTTACATCAGCGGGCTTATGCCCCCGTGCGAGGATTTCTTCAACGGATAATTCCTGCTCTATTAGGCCAAAAAGAATATCATCCAAGATATCATATTCCGGCAGGCTATCGCTGTCTTTCTGGTTTTCGCGTAACTCAGCCGTGGGTGGTTTGGTGATGATATTTTCAGGGATCGGACATTCCGCGCCCAAAAGGTCATCCGGATTATGTTGGTTCCGCCACTTGGCCAGCGCAAACACTTCCGTTTTGTAGACGTCCTTGAGCGGATTATAGCCGCCGCACATATCCCCGTAGAGGGTCGCATATCCCACAGCCATTTCCGATTTATTTCCGGTCGTGACCAACATAGGGCCAAATTTATTAGATAGGGCCATGAGCATAAGTGCCCTCGCCCTTGATTGAATGTTTTCCTCGGCTGTACTTGGCGGCAAATCCTTGAAAAACGGCTCAGTCATTTCGGCGAAGGCATCCACGGCCGGCGCGATAGAAACGATGTCATAGCGCGCGCGGATGCGGTTGGAACAATCTTTGGCGTCATCCAGGGAATTATCGGATGTGTATTTAGAGGGCATCATCACGCACCAAACCCGATCAGGACCTAAGGCGTCGACGGCAATAGTTGCTGCCATGGCGCTGTCGATACCGCCAGACATACCCAGCACGATTTGTTTAAAACCGTTTTTATTGACGTAATCCCCGAGGCCCAGGCACATGGCACGCCAGTCAGCCTCATGTCCGGTCAATTGGTCAAATTTTGCTGCGCTCGTACAGTTCCAGACACCATCTTTTTTCTCCCATGTCGCGATATCAAAATCTTCGATGAAAGAGCGCAAGGACTGAACTATGGTTTCATCCGCATTCATAGAAAAGCTGGATCCATCGAAAACCAGTTCGTCTTGGCCGCCGATCTGATTGACGTAGATCAGCGGGAGACCCTCATTGTGGACTTTCTCGCCAAGGGCTTCGACTCTTTCCGACAATGCCGAACGTCGCCAAGGAGACGCATTGGCGGAGATTAAAAACTCCGCACCTTTATCGGCCAAGCAGCTCGCCACACCCGGCTGCCATAGATCTTCACAGATGGGCAGGCCAATTTTAATGCCTTTATACTCGATCGGGTCTGGTAGCGGTCCAGAGTCGAATACGCGGAAATCATCGAAAACGCCGTAATTAGGCAAATGATGTTTGGCCCGCATATCGGTTATCTCACCATCGCGGATAAAAACGACAGCATTGTAGAGTTTATCCCCTTCGCGCCAAGGCAGGGGAAATACGACTGCCGGGCCGCCTTTTGTCAACGGCGCAAATTCTTCGGCTTTGACTTTGCAGTCAGCGACCGCCGCCGGTTTCAAAACCAAATCTTCGGCCGGGTATCCTAGGATAAACATTTCTGGCAGGATAAGAATATCAGCACCGCCGGCCTTGGCTTTATTATAGGCGGCAACTGCCTTTTGGAAGTTTCCAGACAGGTCTCCCATGACGGGATTAAGCTGGGCCGACGCAATTTTCAGGACAAGAGTCATGCGTGCGGGTTTATCGCCCTCCCCGTCACTCGGCAAGCGCGTAATGAGCCGCGACCGGACTAAAGGTATCCACTTTTGTGGCTATGTCGACCGCCATTAGACCGTCCCGAGCAGAAATAAAGGGGGCCCTTTGTTCTTTGATAGCGGACACAAATTCATCGAGCCCGGCAGCCAAACTGTCTTTGGCCTGAGGGCTTTCCCCGAAATACCTGTTAAGTTTGAAGGGCGTTTGGTTAACGAGAGACTTGGCATTGAGGTCGATTGTAACCGTGCCACTCGGGTATGTTATTTCAAATTCCCTGTGACCGACGGGAGCGTCACGGCTGGCCTCGAGAAAAGCTTTGCCCCTGGAAAAGCTCAACTCCGCAACAACATGATCATGGGTATCCGACTTAATCTTTCGCCCAGCACCTCTTACGGATTCGGGAGGCTCGCCCATGAGCCAGAGAACGAGATCAATATCATGGGTCATTAAATCCATAGTCACTGAAGTGTCTGTCCCGCGAGGCGAATAAGGATTGAGTCTCTCTGCTTTGATCAAGATGGGTTTTTCCGGTACTTTGTCCAAACCAATTGCCCGGCCGACAAATCGTTCCTGATGTCCGACCTGAACAACCAGGTTTTTCTTCTCGGTAATCTCAACAATTTTCTTTGCGTCTTTGAGCGTAGTGGCCAAAGGTTTTTCAATCAAAAGATTTTGACCGGCCTCCAAAGCCCTCAGCGCATAGACCCCGTGATAGCTTGCAGGAGACGCAACAATGAGAGCGTCGCTAACATCAACGAGATCGTCGAACTGTTTGAAATACTCTACGCCATGTTTTTCAGAAAGGGCAGTTGAAGCGCTTAGGCTTACGTCAAAAATACCGCTAAAATTAACGCTAGGGTGGGCATCCAACTTATTGGCGTGATAGCCGCCAAATTTGCCTGCACCAATTAAACCTATGCGAAGCTTGTCACTCATACCTTGGCGCTTATCGACTGCTCCAAACGAATTCAAGGAACAATATCCGTTGATTCTTTTGTCGGGATCTCAAGGTAGTTTCTCACGAAATTAATTGATTCTTCATAGAAAAGTTAACAGCAAAGCGACGGTTTTAAGGCACTAACCGCCAAAAAACCCTGTTTTACAGGGGGCGTTAACGCAAGTTTAACCATTGGCAGTAGGATATTGGTTAACGGCCGCGGTCAATGAGTGACAGGTCAAAACCACGTAAAAGGGGTAAATTATGAACAAGAAAGAACTTGTTGCAGCGATTGCCAGCAGCTGCGGGACCTCCCAGTCACAAGCCGGTGATTTTCTAAATGCATTTTGCGATACTGTCGTTGGTCAGCTGAAGCATGACAATAATGTTGCAATCGCTGGATTTGGCCAGTTTGTTGCCAAGCACCGTCCAGCGCGCGAAATGCGCAACCCAGCCACAGGTAAAACAATGATGGCCAAAGCCAAAACGACGGCTCAATTTAAGCCTGCCATTGGCCTCAAAGATCTTTAGAAATTACGCTCCCACGTAATGCGAGCCGCCAGAGTAACCACTGGCGGCTTTTCTTTTGGGCGGATTGAAATTACTTTATCCCGCTAGGCGCGCGGCCTCTTCTTTGCGATAGCTCCCTAATTCCTCAGAAATCAAGAATGCCAATTCCAAAGCCTGATCCGCATTGAGACGTGGATCACAATGGGTGTGGTAGCGCGACGATAAATCTTCTTCGCGAACCGCTCGAGCCGTACCGCCCAGACATTCGGTCACGTTTTGCCCCGTCATTTCGAAATGAACCCCACCAGGCCAACAGCCTTCGGCATGAAGCACCTGCATGAAGGTTTTCACTTCCGTTAGAATATTATCGAATGGACGGGTCTTGTAACCACTATCGGTTTTTAGCGTATTGCCGTGCATCGGATCGCAAGACCAGACCACATGTCGCCCAGCGCTTTTGATGGTACGAGCTAGGCGCGGCAAGCCTTTGGCGACTTTGTCGTGACCAAAGCGGGAAATCAACGTCATCTTGCCGGGTTCGTTCTCTGGATTTAGAACATCCAATAATCGAAGGAGCTCGTCGCTCTCAAGATTATCGCTAATCTTCATAGCGAGTGGATTTTCGACACCCCGGAAAAACTCTACATGAGCGTGGTCAAGCTGTCGCGTCCTGTTACCAATCCACAACAGGTGCGCTGACGTATCATACCAGCGACCGGTTGTGCTATCGATCCGGGTCATGGCCTCTTCATAGCCCAACAACAAACCTTCGTGGCTCGTATAATATTCTGTCTGAGCCATTTGCGGGGTGCTTTGCGGGGTGACGCCACACGCTTCCATAAAGTCGAGCGCTTCAGTAATCTGATCGCAGAGCGCTTTATATTTTTCGGTCTGTTCTGAACCACCAACAAATCCTAGAGTCCATTTATGGATATTACGCAGATTGGCGTAACCACCCGTCGAGAAGGCGCGCAACAAATTGAGCGTTGCTGCAGACTGACCATAGGCTTTTAGCAACCGCTCTGGATCGGGCGTGCGAGCCTCGGGTGTAAAGGCCATGCCGTTGATATTGTCACCACGATAGCTGGGTAGTGTTATTCCATCTCGTGTCTCAGTGGCGGAGGACCGTGGCTTTCCAAACTGACCCGCTATGCGGCCCACTTTCACTACTGGTTGACCAGCCCCGTAAGTCAGGACGACGGCCATCTGCATCATGACGCGGAACATATCGCGTAAATTATCCGGATGGAATTCTTTGAAACTTTCGGCACAGTCGCCGCCTTGCAACAAAAAAGCCTCACCCATTGCGACTTGGCCCAGGCGCTTTTTCAAACTACGAGCCTCACCCGCAAACACGAGTGGCGGATAGCCCTTGAGGGTTGTCTCCACCTCAGCCAGATGATCCATATCCGGATAATCCTCCGGAATGTGCAAGGCTGGCTTTGAGCGCCAAGATGAAGGTGTCCATTTCTTCATTTGCAGTTTCCACGCAATATTATTTCTCGAACCAAGGCTTATAGCACGTAGTGCTGGCGAATATCCACCCAAAACTTAAAACATGGACGTGAAAAAGGCCGACTGCACAATGGCAGCCGGCCTTGAAAAATGAGGGCTTGAGCAGGCAAACCCTCGGGGAGAGCTCTTAAAGTGTATCCAACAGGCGCTCTTTCTTGGCCAGTAGATAGTAGAAGGTTACTCGGTTTTTCTTCTGGTCGCGCTGCATGAGATCGCAAACGTCGAGAACTTTCTTGTCTAGATCCGTATCGATTGCCGTCAGACCTAGTTTACGCTTCAGCCAGCTTTCACGAACTGTGACGCGCTCGCTTTCGTCGGAACAGGCCACATAGCGTGCATCTTCTGATCGCAGGGCAATACCGCAGTGATTGACGATTTTGCGTACAACGTCTTCGTTTGCCAAGGGGTCGTAGCGTTTGACATCGTTATAATAAGGGATGTGACGCGGCGTTTTAGTTTCTGTCTTAACAGCGGGGACTTCAGCTCTAACTTCTGTGACCGGCGCAACTGTTTCAACAACGGCCTCAGCCGTTTCAACGACGGTATCAATGGCTTCTGTCACGATCTTTTCTGCTGCTTTGGTTTTCTTAGCCGCCTTTTTCTTGGCTTTTTTTGCTCCAGCAGCTGCTGATTTCGACAGACGGTCAAAAGTCGCTTGCAATTCAACCAACTCTTCTTCGAGGACCTCTACGCGGGATTTAACTTTAATCGGCAGGGCTTCTGTCAGTTTCTCAGTTGCACCTGCATAATTTGTCCATGCACCTTTTTGAGCGCGTTTGAACAACACTTCGGCTTGCTTCACAGCCGTCTCACCTTTTTCAGCCATATCATCAAAAAAGGTAGAGCGCAGTGTTTTCACCTGCTCGCGACGCATTTGCAGACGGTCGTAGGCCAGACCATACAGGCCCACATAGGCCAGAGCGCTCCGGCGGGCGTTAGTGCGCAGACGCGCTTTCAGTTCGACCGGTTTTGCATCGGGTTTTGCTTTGGTATTCGTTGCCATGATGTTGCTCCAAGTAGGGAATCAGAAATTTCATCATGGGAGTTAAGGCGAAAAATTAGAAAGCTCTGCCTAACTCGGATTAGCAACTGTACTTCGGATCTGCTTTGACGTCTGACGAGAGCCATCAGGGCTCCAGCCCGGTGGCCCGAAAATATATTTCAGCTTATGTGACCAATTTTTGGTCGAGCGCACATCCCGCCATATGGCCGCATATTCATGGCTGACTACATAAGCTGGGTTATGGCTTTCGATATTTCTCACAAGACCATATTTAGGCGGATCAGAATCCAGTTCTTGTGAAAACGTACCAAACATCCGGTCCCAGATGATCAACACGCCCGCATGATTGCGGTCGAGATAGCGCGGGTTGGAGGCATGATGCACCCTGTGGTGAGACGCCGTATTAAAAATAAATTCAAACCATTTGGGCATGCGACGCACCAGCTCCGTATGGGTCCAATATTGATATATCAGATTGAGACTGATCATAATGAAAATCATAATGGCATCGAACCCAATTATCGGCAGCCACAGCCAGAACAAATATTTGTGTACACGTTCCCCAACGCCCTGCCGGAGGGCTGTGCCATAATTGAGATATTGCGAAGAATGATGGGGGATATGCCCGGCCCATAATATACGCACCTCATGATTACCGCGATGCATAATATAATAGGTCAGATCATCGGCAAAAAACAACAGAACCCAGGCCCACCATTGCCGCCCAACCACATCACGCAGACCCAGCCAATTGGCCTCATGCAGCCAGACTATCGCGACAAAAGCCAACGCTTTAGGCAGAATGTCGACGATAAGCGTAATCGGCACCATGGACAACGACGTCCACATATCCTTTTTCTCATAGAGGCCATGATTGCGCCGCCTATCCAGCGCATATTCGACCACCAGCATTAAAATGAAAAACGGGAAAGCGATCAGAATGAGTTGATCATTCATGGCTTTGGCGATGGCATCGGTGAAGGTCATGGGGGGAGATTAATGATATATTGCGAGGCCGCAACCTACAAAAAACCCCGCACAAGGCGGGGCTAGATTCGATGATTTTAAGAGATAACTACTCTTCTTCAGACTTTGCTTCTTCGGCTGGGGCTTCCTCAGCAGCGACCTCTTCGGCCGGAGCTTCAGCCGGGGACTCTTCAGCCGGTGCAGCGGCTTCTTCAGCTTCGGCTGCAGCGGCGGCAGCTTCTGCAGCAGCGGCAGCTTCTTTCGCAGCCTGTTTGGCTTCTTCTTCAGCTGCTTTGCGGGCTTCAGCACGCTCTTTTTTCTCTTCGATGCGCTGCAACGCTTTCTCGCCTGGCTTACCTTTGTTCGGGTTGTTGCTGGCTTTCCATTCCCAGATACCAGCTTCGCTCAAGAAGCGGGCAACGCGGTCAGTTGGGCGAGCGCCTTTACCAAGCCATTCCTGACACTTCTCAATGTCCAGCTTGACGCGGTCGTCACTGCCCTTTGGCAGCATGGGGTTATAAGAACCAACGCGGTCGATGAAGCGACCATCGCGCGGTGAGCGGCTGTCAGCCACAACGATCCGGTAGTAAGGCCGTTTTTTGGCGCCGTGACGGGCCAGACGTAATTTCAGTGCCATTTGTTTATTCCTTTATTCCTATGACAATTCGATTGTTTGTTACTTTTTCTTTGGACCACCGAGACCCGGTAATCCGCCACCCAGACCGGGGAGCTTGGAACCGCCCAACCCAGGTAATCCTTTTGGAAGGCCGCCTTTGGCCATTTGTTCTTGAAGTTTCTGAAGGGTCGCTGTGTCGAGGTCAGCTGGATTGGGCATATCGCCCCCCATCCCTGCAAGGCCTTTTCCGCCCATCATACCCTTTGGCATGCCCGGCATTCCGCCCATCATCTGGCTCATCATCCCGGCCATACCCTTTTTGCCCAGCTTCTTCATCATGTCGCTCATCTGACGATGCATTTTAAGGAGCTTGTTCACCTCTTGCACGCTCATGCCGGACCCCGCCGCAATTCGCTTTTTTCGAGAGGCTTTTAGAAGAGCCGGATTACGGCGCTCTTCAGGAGTCATCGATAGAATGATTGCGCGCTGTTGTTTAAGCAGCTTGTTATCCACGCCACCCATTTCGTCCATTTGCTTGCGCATTTTACGCATACCGGGAATGAGCTTCATAATTCCGCCCATGCCGCCCATTTTTTCCATTTGAGCCAGCTGATTCCCAAGATCCTCGAGATCGAACTTGCCCTTCTCCATTTTCTTGGCAAGCTGCTCGGCTTCTTTTTGATCGATGACTTCAGCAGCCTTCTCGACCAGGGAGACCACATCACCTTGCCCCAGGATCCGATCCGCGAGACGACGAGCATTGAATGCCTCCAGACCGTCCAGCTTCTCGCCGGTCCCCAGAAATTTGATTGGCAAGCCTGTCACAGCCCGCATAGAAAGCGCGGCACCACCGCGGCCATCACCGTCGATCCTTGTAAGGATCAACCCGGTCAATGGCAATTGAGCATGGAACCGCTTGGCGGTCTCAACCGCGTCCTGCCCCGTTAGGGCATCGGCGACCAGCATGGTTTCAATGGGATTGGTTGCTTTGGCGATGTCCTCGACTTCGGCCATAAGCTCTTCGTCAATCGTCGTTCGGCCTGCGGTATCCAAGAAGACGACATCATAACCACCGAGCTTCCCTTGTTCCATGGCACGCTTAGCGATGTCGAGGGCGCTTTGGTCTTTTACGATTTCGAGAAAATCGACACCGGCTTGTTCAGCTAGAATTCCGAGTTGCTCCATAGCAGCCGGTCGTCTCGTATCCAGCGACGCCAACAATACTTTCTTCTTGGTTTTTTCCTTGAGGTATTTAGCGATCTTACCCGTAGTTGTCGTTTTACCCGAGCCCTGCAGGCCCGCCATCAAAATAGCAACAGGAGGTTTGCCCGTCAGGTTGAGCTCTGAAGCTTTGGCGGCTTCGGCTTGGGCCTCCTCGTCCTCGCCGATAACACCGCCGAGCATTTGCACGAGGCCGTCATGAACGATTTTGACAACTTGTTGGCCCGGCTTGATAGATTTGATGACTTTTTCGCCAACGGCTTCATCTTTAATAGAGGCGATGAAATCCTTGACGACCGGCAGAGCAACATCGGCCTCGAGCAAGGCCACACGGATTTCCCGCAAGGCGGCCTGAACGTCCTTTTCGGACAGGGCACCGCGACCGGTTAGACCGTCAAATACATTACCAAGTTTATCGCCTAAGGCTTCAAACATAAACACTCCAAATTCCGCACAGCAGACTAAACCCCGGTGGATGTTCTCATCGACCGGAGGACCCCGTCTGCATCATCCATATGTATTTTATATGGGCTCGCACAGCTCGGAGCGCAAATCATCATTTGCGCGGAAAATTTGTGGGCGTATAGGTTTTGCAATCCCCAGTGTCAATCCTTATATTAGAGCAAGACAATGTGGCAATTTCTCATGGGCGATACTATTTTTTATTCGGCGGCGGCCTTGTTTTTCTTTTGCCTGTGCTTGGAAAGCTGGACCAGTTTCAAGGTTATCCGCGGAAGCAAGAAAGACCATCCTGCTCTGTGGAAACACTCCGGTGAGCCCACATTGATGAGTAATGGCGACCTAATATCTGCTTGGCCATTGGTGAAATATTATCGAAACAGAGAATATCTGGCGATCGAAGATCCGGACGGCATTGCCTTTGCCGAGAAAATGCGCGGGCCTTTTATCAACACATATTATTCAGCAGCGATTACTGTTATAATTTTTCTATTGGCCTTATTATTCGGAAAATTGCTGTCTTAATCTAGCGACTCAATCCTGGGTCTGCTAGCGGGAGCTATGGCCAAGCTCTACTTCCATTACGGCGCGATGAATGCCGGGAAAAGCACGATTTTGCTGCAAGCCGCTCACAACTATACTGAGCGCGGCATGAAGGTCATGTTGCTCAAGCCCGAAATCGATAATCGCGACTCAGAGACCGGAGAAATTGTCTCGCGCATTGGCATTCGCAAACAGGCTACCAAATTTAGAACAGATGAAAACTTAGAACAATATATCGGTGATTACGCAGGACAAGATCAACTCGATTGTGTGTTTATCGACGAAGCCCAGTTCTTGACCAGGGATCAGGTCTGGCAGCTGGCTGCCATTGCTGACCGACTATCCATTCCTATTATTTGTTACGGCCTCAGAACCGATTTCCAGGGAAATCTTTTTGATGGCAGTGCAGCCCTGTTGGCGCTTGCAGATAATGTGCGCGAAATAAAAACGCTTTGCTGGTGCGGTCGCAAGGCTACAATGAATTTGCGGACTAATGCCGCCGGCATGCCCGTAACCGACGGAGAGCAGATCGAAATCGGCGGCAATGACCGCTACATAAGTCTGTGTCGGCAACATTGGCGTGACATCAAAATCAATCGAACTAAAAGTTGACTATTTACTGATAGTTTATTGGACTTTCGTCTATTTGAGGATAAATTAAGACCATGACCAAATATTCTCAACTCATCTGCGCATCATCTTTTATCTTGACCCTAGCGGCCTGTGGGGGATCGGGAACCACGACGACAACACCGCCAACAACCGTGGCACCGCCTCCACCGCCTACGGCGACGGATACAACAGGCCCGGCCCTCTGTGTAAACGGCGTTGCAGCAACCTTTCCCTGTGGCGGAATGAAACTTCAAAAACGCATACCTTTGGCCGATATGGGTGGCGGCAGCGGCAATGATGTATGGGGATGGGTTGATCCCGATAATGGTGATGAATATGCCCTCATGGGGATGACGAACGGCACCGCTTTCGTGCGTGTTACTGACCCAGAAAACCCGGTCATAGTCGGTAGGATGCCAACGCAAACCGTTTCGGCGAATTGGCGCGATATCAAAGTTTTCAATAATCACGCCTATGTGGTCGCGGATCGCGCTGGTTCGCATGGAGTCCAAGTCTTTGATCTTACGCGCTTACGTAATGTAACAACCAACACTACATTTACCGCAGACGCCGTTTACACAGGTATTGGCAGCGCCCATAATATTGCCGTCAATGAATCCACAGGGTTTGCTTATGTCGTAGGCGCATCGCAATGCGCGGGCGGTCTTCATATGCTCGATCTGTCTGACCCTGTCGATCCTGTGTTCGCAGGTTGTCATTCGGATCAAGGCTACACTCATGATACGCAATGTGTAGTTTATAGCGGCCCCGATATCGATCACACAGGCAAGGAAATATGTTTTCGCTCTAATGAAGACTCAGTCAGCGTCTCGGATGTGACCAACAAGAGCGCACCTATTACATTATCGTCGGCGACCTATCCAAATTTTGGCTATACTCATCAAAACTGGATTGATGATAGCCAGTCATTTCTGTTTGTAGGCGATGAGTTGGATGAGCGGGATCTTGGAGTCGCAACAACAACGATTGTCATGGATGTTCGGGATCTGGACAATATTTCCTACGGCTTTGGGCATGTGCAATCGACGAGCGCGATTGATCATAATATGTATGTGGTTGGCAATCGGCTCTATCAGGCCAATTACCGGGCGGGTTTACGCGTCTTGGAGTTTGGAGATCTGACGGGCGACACGCTGACTCAGGCTATGTTCTTTGATACATGGCCCGATGACAATAATAGCGGGTTTGACGGGGCGTGGAGCACTTATCCCTTCTTGCCAAGCGGAAATATCCTTATCAGTGATATCAATCGCGGCTTGTTTATCGTCGCCGAAGAATAGCCTATTTTAAAGTAACAATCTCTTCGGCCAGGGTTGGGTGGACAGCGCAAGTCGCATCAAAATCCGCCTTTGTCAGGCCACCTTTAATCGTGATCCCTAAAGCTTGAATAATCTCAGGCGTATCATCACCAACAAGATGAATACCGATGACTCGCTCTTTTTTGCCTTCTGTGATGAGCTTCATAAAGCAGCGCTGATCTTTGCCTGCCAAAGCATTTTTCATGGGTCGGAAATTGGTCGTATAAACTTTGATTTTATCCCCAAATTGTTCCCGCGCCTCTGCTTCGGTCAAGCCCACAGTCCCAACGGGTGGAATGGTGAATACACCGCTGGCAATATTAGAATGATCATAACCGCGGGGCTTGTCATTATAGACCGTATCGACGAAGGCCATCGCCTCACGGATCGCTACCGGCGTGAGATTGACCCGATTGGTAACATCGCCAACAGCGTATATATTTTTGGCGGCCGTCCTAGAAAATTCATCTACAATAATGGCGCCAGCATCATCAACTTTGATACCCGCATTTTCAAGACCAAGGCCAACTGTGTGCGGCTTACGGCCTGTCGCCATAAACACACATTCTGTACCGATTTTTGAACCGTCATCAAAGCTGACGATTAGACCGCCCGATGATTTTTTGATCTCCGTCGGAGAGGCATTCAGTTTGACGTCGATGCCCAACATTTTCTGCTGTTCAGTCACCATTTGGCGAACATCCTCGTCAAAGCCTCGCAGTAAATTATTACCCCGGTAAACCTGTGTTGTTTTCACGCCGAGCCCTGCAAAAATACCTGCAAACTCGCTGGCGATATACCCACCGCCAATAATCACGGCTTTTTCCGGGAGCTCATCCAGCAGGAAAGCATCGTCAGACATGATTGCGTTTTCGATACCCTTGATCTCCGGCATCCAGGGACGACCACCAACAGCGATCAGGATTGTATTAGCCGTAATCTCTTTACCAGATGTCGTCAGGCGAACCGTGTTTTTGTCAACAATTTCAGCACGTTCTTTAAATAGGTCGGCACCATTCTTTGCAAGGATATTAGCGTAAATACCCGACAGGCGGGACACTTCGTTCTGGATATTGTCCCGCAGAATAGTCCAATCAAACCGGATATTATCAGCACTCCAGCCATAGCCTTTGGCGGCCTTGAAATTATTCCCGTATTCCGCACCGTAAACCAGGTACTTCTTGGGAACGCAACCTCGCACAACACAGGTGCCGCCCGGACGGCTCTCTTCGGCGACGGCAACGCGTTTTCCCAGCTGCGCCACCATGCGGCCAGCGCGAACACCGCCAGATCCTGCGCCTATGACAAACAGGTCGTAATCATATTTAGACATAAATTATTCTCAGGTTTGGGGCCTTAGCCCTCGCGTTTGATTTCCATTATACGGTAGTGATCCGGCTCTCCGACAATCACAACACTGGACAGATCGATAAATAAGCCGTGTTCAACAACGCCAGGCACATGGTTCAACAGGTGAGCGGTCTCACCCGGTGCCGGGATCACTTCGCATTTGCAATCCACAATATAGTTGCCACCATCTGTAATTAAAGGGCCAGTGCCCTCCTTATTTTGGCGCAAAACCGTCTGTCCATTTTGGCAACCGCTTTTTTGCAAGGCCTCATAGATCTGTTCGGCGGTTAAGGTCACGCCAAAAGGATCAACTTCTACGGGGAGTGGAAACTTGCCCAGCTTCTCGACCATTTTTGACTCGTCCACAATGACGACCATTTTGTCTGAGGCGGCAGCAATGATCTTTTCTCGCAAAAGACAGGCCCCGCCACCTTTTATCAGCGTGAACATGGGATCGACTTCATCAGCGCCATCGACAGTTAAATGAATACGGCTGACTTTATCAATGCCAATAAGAGGTACGCCGTTTTCTTCGGCGCAGGCTGCGGTCTGTTTGGATGTGGGTACGCCCTGCACTTTCAAGCCACCGGCGACACGTTCGCCTAAATGTTCAATGAAAATTTCGGCTGTGGAACCCGAGCCCAAGCCCAAAGTCATGCCATCCTGTACGAAATCTAACGCAGCCAGTGCGGCATTTTCTTTGGCTTGTGACATCAGCTTTTATCTTTTCGTTTCCTTTGCGCTGTATGATAGCGCTTTGCCCAATCCTCTTTATTGACTTGATCGGCACGTGCAAGAGCTAATGCGTCAGCGGGCACATCTTTTGTGATGACACCGCCAGATCCCAGAAATGCCCCCCTCCCTATGGTCACAGGAGCCACGAGTGATGAATGCGTCCCGACAAAAGCGCCGTCTTCGATTATTGTCGTGTGTTTATTGTAACCGTCATAATTGCAGGTGATCGTTCCTGCCCCTACATTGACGTCCTCGCCGATTTCTGCGTCGCCGATATAAGACAAGTGGTTGACCTTTGAGCCTTGACCAATGCGCGCCTTCTTGGTTTCGACAAAATTTCCGATCCGTGTATCAGGCCCGAGAATTGTTCCTGGGCGGATACGGGCGAACGGACCAATATTGGCGCCCTCACCAATTTCACAGTCCTCGAGATGGCTGAAGGGGTGTATGGAAGCGTTCCTCCGCACTGTAACACCCGGTCCAAACACGACATTGGCTCCGACCTCAACATCATTTTCTATGGCTGTATCAAATGCGAAGATGACACTATCCGGATCCCGTAAGGTAACGCCCTCTGACATAATTTCTGCCCGTTTGGCAGATTGAAAAGCCTGCTCGGCCAACGCCAAATCATGGCGGGAATTCACGCCCAAGACTTCGGCTTCGTCGCCAATAACCGCAACGGCCCGACGGCCATCACCCCGTAAAATTTCGATCACATCGGTCAGGTAATATTCGCCTTTAGCATTGTCATTTGTGACGCGATCCAACGCCGAATACATGTCTGCCCGAGAAGCAGAGATCACGCCGCTATTACACAGGGTCACTGCCAATTGCTCAGGCGTGGCCTCTTTGGCTTCGACAATGGCCTGAAGTTCGTCACCATCCGTGATCAGGCGGCCATAGGCAGCCGGGTCTTCGGCCTCAAATCCCAAAACAGCCACATCGGCATCATCAAGAGCATCGAATACGCGACTGGCGGTCTCGGCGCGAATTAAGGGCGTATCAGCGTATAGGACCGTGACTATCCCTTCGAAATCTTTCAGATTATCCTTGGCCGCGAGTACAGCATGTCCAGTCCCTAACTGCGGTTCCTGGACGGCGATCTCCATGCCGAGACCTTCGGCAGCGGCACGGACATCTGCATTGGCCTCACCCACAACGCAAACGATTTTGGATACCCCGGCACTATCAGCGAGAGCTTTGACCCAGGACAGCATAGGCCGCCCGCCAACGGGGTGTAACACTTTGGACGTGGCAGATTTCATACGCGTGCTTTTGCCTGCAGCGAGAATAATGGCGGCGCGTTCTTTTGTCATGGAAAGTCCTCTTGCGGTACTTGGTCTCCTATGGGAGAGAATCTGGGCGGATTTATGAACGAAAATAGCTACGGATTAGTAAAATATGGCCATTTGGCAAAAGCAATCTCTGTGCTTTGACTTGGACGGAACAATCATCGACACGGCACCAGATCTTGTGCGAGTTACGAATCTCGTGATCGCTAAAGAGGGCCTCGGTGAAACCGATTCCATGAAGGCGCGGGGTCAGGTGGGGTTCGGCGCTAAAGCTCTGATCCGCGAGGCCTGCGCACGAGCCAATCACCCCATATCGGAAGCCCGCATCGATGAGTTATGGCATGTATTTATCAAGCTTTATGACGAAGATATCGCGCAAGTTTCTCGACCATTCCCTGGCGTAATGGAAACATTGAAAATTCTGCG
>JAHDBU010000120.1 GCA_020630275.1 Hellea sp. | reverse complement strand
TCATTGAGAACCGAATACTCCGGTATTTTCCGGGTGATATAAGGTTTACGCGGCGTAGCTGTGGATGCTCTCAGTGCGGCGCGTCCAGCGCGTCCGCCGCCTCTTGCTCGTCTGGCCATATTGGTCCCCTTTTCTATCCTCTGCGCCGACGTCGGCGTCTTTGGGTGTTATCTTGTGAATTTGCGGTAGCTGTCGGGAACTTCATAGCTCCGACAAAATAATCTTGGAATTTTGGCTCCATGGCCGTTTCGACCTTTTCGATCTGTTTAGTTGCGGCAATGATTTTAGCGCGCTGATCTTTATCCAGCAAAGCCATAGCCGCGCCCATACCTGCCGCATTACCGATAGAGCGAATAATTTCCGCAGGCGAGCGCGGGACGATGCCGATCTCGGAAACATATTTCGGATCGAGATGTGTTCCGAACGCGCCAGCCAAGAGCACTTCATCGAACTGCTCACAGCCCAGGCTTTCTGAAATCAACTCCGCCCCGGCGTACAATGCGGCCTTGGCCAATTGGACCGCGCGGATATCGGTTTGCTTGATAAAGAGTGGGTTTTCGGAGCGGTCCACGAGGACATATTTCTGCGACTTCCCCTCATTATCTGGGACCATCCGCCCCGATGTATCGCCTGATACAAATAAACCGCCCTGATCGATGAGCCCAGCATTGGCCAGTTCAACCATGACTTCGAAAATACCGGAACCGCATATGCCCGAAATCGTAAAATCTGATAGATCGTCCTCGTCAGATAACCAATCTTCATGTCCAATGATTTTAAACTTGGATTTCTTGGTGACAGGATCAATGCGGACCCGTTCAATGGCGCCCAGGCTCGCTCTTACGCCGCAAGATATTTCTGCGCCTTCCAGTGCCGGGCCCGTTGGCGAGGACGCGGCCGCGACTTTGCCGTTATGAGATAGAACAATCTCGGCATTGGTGCCGATATCCACCAAGAGAACCGAACGATCCTGCATGGCATCGATTTGGGTCAAATAGGCCGCTGTTGTATCTGCGCCCACATGGCCGCCAATTAATGGGAACAGGGAAACTTGCGCCGAATCGGACAGGCCCAGGTCCATTTTACGGGCGGGCACATCCAACCAGTCTTTGACGGCCAATGGGAATGGGGCCTGGCCTAATTCGACCGGGTTCGCACCTATCAAGAGATGATGCATAATGGGATTACCGACACAGATGACATCTAGCATTTGCTCGGTTTCAATATTAAGGGCTTCGACGGCTTCAGCCAACATGGTCTTAATTTGTCCGCGAATAGCTTCGGTGAGCTTCACCTCCCCGCCCTTATTCATCATGATATAGGACACACGGCTCATGAGGTCTTCACCGTAGCGGATTTGCGGGTTCATGGCCGCCTTTTCATAGGCAATTTTGCCGGTCGAAAGGTTAAACACATATAGCGCCACTGAAGTAGAGCCCACATCAATGGCGGCCCCATAAGCATTTCCGGCGGTGGGCGGCCAGACATCGACAACATGTGTATCATCGCGGACAACACAAATCACAGTGCGGTCATGGGCGCGCAATATGTCCTGTAGTTTGATGAGCGCCTCATGAGAATATGCAGCGTCAATGCTGTGCTCAGAGCTAAGCTTCTCTAACAGAGCATCGCCATCACAGGGATTATCTTCCAGCTCTGGCACGGCCAATTGCACCATATAAAGCTTCACGGCTGGATTGAGCGGCACATCAATGGGCGTAGATTTCTTTTGAATGGAGCTTTCGGCTTCGCGGGCATCGCTGGGGATTTCGACGACGAGGTCACCTTTTATCTTGGCCCTGCAGGCCAAACGTCGCGTGTCGGAGAGTTCCTCGTCGTGAATGGCTTTTTTCTCGGTCGGGGTCAGCTTGCCCACATGTTCGGCCTGGACGTCCAGATTGAACTTGGCGTGTTTGCCGGTATCAATCTCGCATTGGCAACGCTTACAAAGCCCCTTCCCGCCGCAAATAGACTGAATATCCACGCCAGCGGCCAAGGCCACATCATAGACGGTCTGCCCGTCTTCCGCTTCGGTCCGGATTCCGGACGGCGTGAATATGACCGTGTGTTGTCCCATCAGGTTTGTCGCGTACCTCCTTCGGGATAACCTTCATATTGTGGGAGGCCATCCGTGATTTCGTAATGAGCTGGTTTTTCCTCAATATAAATGTGACCTTTGACCTCAAGTCCCGAAGTGTCATCAAGACAACCGGTCAACACACTCATGGTTGACTTAGAGTGCTGGCTCCAAAACATGTAAGCGCCGCATTTTGGGCAGTGTCCGGATTCTGATCGTTCAGAAACCGGTAGCCAATTAACATCTCCCGAAATCTCAATATTTTCGCGCGGCGCACCAGCCGCAGAAATATACAGGCCCGTCAGTTTTTGACATTGCTTACAATGGCAATACCAGATGTCGGAAAGCCCGGTGGCCTTAAAGGACACCGAGCCGCAAAGACAAGACCCTGTATAGGTTTTCGGCATTAGCTTTCAGCGCGTCGTCTGCGACGTCCGCCTCTTCCTCGACGACCACCCTCACCTTCACCTTCTGCACTTGGTTCGGGCGCGGGCCGGTAATGCTTTATCCAATTGGCACAATTCGCATCATTATTGTTCAGCACATCGGCAGCCCTAACCGCTGGCACTAGGCCTTCATGCAGTGGATTTACAATCGCTGATGTCATGCCCGCACAAGCTAACATGGGCAGGAAGGCGTTATTGATGGCGTGCCGGTTGGGCAGACCAAAAGCGATATTGGACGCTCCGCAGGTTGTGTTTACACCCAGCTCGTTTCGTAATCTGGCGATGAGTTTAAAGCAATCCGTTCCCGCTGAACCTACAGCGCCAATCGGCATAACCAAAGGATCGACAACGACGTCCTCAGCTTTGATGCCATAATCCGCGGCGCGGTTCACGATGCGTTTGGCGACTTCGAAGCGCACATCCGGGTCTTCTGAAATGCCTGTATCATCATTCGAGATAGCCACGACGGCACAGTCATATTTTGCGACCAGAGGCAGGACCCGCTCCATGACCTCTTCTTCGGCGGTTGTGGAATTCACCAGTGGACGGCCTTTATAGGCCTTGATGCCGCTTTCCAGAGCTTCGATAATGGAACTATCGATACATAAAGGAACGTCGGTAAGGCTCTGAATTAAGGGAATAACCTCGCTCATAATATCCGCTTCATCGGCGAGCGGGACGCCAACATTAACGTCGAGAATCTGAGCACCTGCTTCTACCTGAGCCAGGGCCTCCTTTTTGACCCGCCAGTAATTTTTTTCCTTTAGCTCTTTGGAAAACAGTTTCCGGCCTGTCGGATTAATCCGTTCGCCAATCATGGCAAAGGGCTGATCAAAGCCGATAACGACCTCTTTGGTTGCTGAAGTTAATACGGTTCTGGCCATGCTTTTATCCTATGTTATGGCTTGAATATCTGCGAATGATTTTTCGGGTGCCCAAGGTTTACGATCACCCAATACGCCGGATCGTTTAACCACATCACCCACCCATTGTTCCTGTCGGTAGGCCATGACATGTACCCCAGCGACACCCTCAATTTCTTTGACCTGCTGCATGATTTCTGCGCAGATTTTACGGCCTTCCAATTTAGGTTTTTCCGCCTGCTCCTGACGTCTAATAATCTCGTCAGGGATATGAACGCCGGGCACGTTGGCGCGCATCCATTTAGCCGTTTTAGCAGAAGGCAAAACACCCACACCGATGATGATATAGGCTTTTTCCGTCAGACCCAAATCACGGGCTTTGGCCATGAATTCCTTGAGAACCGGCACATCAAAGCAATATTGGCTTTGGATATATTCAGCACCGGAATCGATTTTTTTGGCCAGTTGATCTGCCCGATTGTCAATGGGCGGCACAAAAGGATTTATTGACGATCCGATAAACAAACGCGGCGCTAAATCAAGCTTACGTCCGGACAGGAATTGGCTGTCATCTCGCATGGTGCGGATGGTTTTGGCCAGCGAGATAGAATCCAAATCAAAAACAGGCTTAGCTTCGGGATGATCCCCTGCGCTCACGTCATCACCGGAGAGACAAAGGACGTTGCAAACTCCCAGTGCGGCTGCGCCTAACGTGTCGCCTTGTATGGAAATACGATTTCGGTCCCGACATGAAACCTGTAAAATGGGTGAGTACCCGGCTCGGGTCAGAATAGCGCAAACGGCCAGGCTCGACATATGGCAATTGGCGCCGGAACCGTCTGTCGCGTTGATCGCGTCCACATAGCCGTCAAACAGCGAGGCCCGTCTGAGAACCTCCGTCGGGTCTGCCGAATCCGGCGGTGCAATTTCCGTGGTGACAGCAAAATGCCCGGCCCGCAAAACTTGCTCAAACCGGCCATGGGAAACATGGCCCTCCAAGCGAGGCAATGGATCGCCGGGGTTTGTGCCCATCCGGTCCGGATTATGCAAAGAATCAATGTCTATCACTGACTTTCTCCGCTATTTCGCCGCGTGCGATCCGCAACCAGGTGGACTTACCTTTGTCCCGATGGTCAACCGCAAATTCAATATCTTTAATGGCCTCGCCGCCTTTCATGCGGGTCGAGCCGTCCCAAGCCTGAACCCAGACACATTTCATTTCGGGTTTAACTTCACAAGTGCCGTCCGCGCGCACACCGCCGCATGGCCCATTGCGAATGGTCTTGGGGCAATTCATCGGACAACTCATACCGGTTTTGGACAAGGCGCAATTCCCGCACATCTGACAATCAAACAATAGTCCTTTCAGCCCCGCCTCCATGGCAGTAATGGGCCTATCCAGTTTCTTTCCAAAGACCTTATCCACACCCTTTAGTGTGCCAACAATGGCCGGATTTACCGCGTTATAGAGCGCTTCAAAGAAACGAGAATGACGAATAGCAAACAGGCGGACTCTATAAGACATGGGTCAATCCTTTATCCTTCGCAACGGACTCAATGGCGCCCGCCATCAATCCATAGCCCACCTGACGTTCTTCATAATCCAGCCCCAGAAATTCGGCCGCCTCTCGGGCTTTATCTGATAGATTTTGCCCTGGGTCCTGCACCAGATAGATAAGACGCTTATAATGTTCGAAATACATGTCTTTGAGGTTGGGGTATTTTTCAATTCCGAAACCCTTAATGATCAAGGTTTGGAAATGACGGACCAGGTAATCCGTGAGAAAAAAGCTGCCTAACTCCTCCTCCATCATGTCGTCAAACTCCGAAAGACCAGCGAAAAACGCGTAGCAATGGGCCCCAGGAAGACGACGCGCTTTGGGATAATCGAGGAGAAATCTGTCCAATCCCCCGCCCGTCCCACAATCCCCATAACCGATCAGTATCTGGTCATAAGAATCGTATTTACCTGACAGCTCTTTCTCGAGGCCCGGAACGATTTTATCTGGAAAATTGTGATAGCTGGCTGGCAGGCATTGCAGATCAAATTCTGCACGCGTCTGTTCTTGTAAAAACAGGATTTCCTTGGCCAGCGCCCCGCACGCCAGAACCAGCGTTTTATGTTGCGGGGCTGCCAT
>JAHDBU010000012.1 GCA_020630275.1 Hellea sp. | reverse complement strand
CGAAATTCTTTTTTCCGGAAATATGCATTTCCCAGATCCACCGTGGATCGCCCCAGCGTTCCCTCGGAATTTTGTCGAAACTACCACTCATCACTACAACATATCAAAGTCGAATGAATCACGATCGCCGCTATCGTCTTCGCCGAGTTCTTCGGCGCGGGCGGCGCAGATGGCGGCCTGTTCGTAGCCGACAAAGTGGATGTCGCTTGTATGGCCGATCATCATCCACAGCTCGCCGTCCAGATCCGTCATCAAAAAGGCCGGGTCGTAATAGACGCCGCCACGATAGGAAAAAGGAAATTTGAAAATCACGCCCGCTTTGAGCTTTTGGGCGAGAGCGTCGGTGATGCCTTCGTCTGAAAGATGATAAGAGAGGCGTATCGGGTGATCGAGAAATTCTTCGATGGAGACTTCTTCGGTCAGGTTTGTTGGCGCGGAAAAGCTGGAGGGGACTTCTTTGATGGCATTGCCGTCCCTATCAATAGGGACCAGCTCGTCGCGCTCAATCCAAATGCCTTCGGGGTTCACATAGCCCGACGCTGTGCCGCCCATAGGAATAATGGTGCGGCCGTCCCGCGCCAGGGTCGCCAGCGTGCATTCTTTCTCATTGGCATCATAGGTTTCGGTCAGGACCCGACCATAGATTTTGGTCCGGTCGACCTTGTTGATCTCAACGATAAACGTCTCATTGCCATAGATAAATTCGAGTTTTCGTCCCATCTTTCCCCCTCGCGGAGGAACCTTTTACAGAGGCAAGGGGCGCTGCACAACGGCACAGCAAAGAATTTCTACAGTGATGAAATGGGCGGCGCAGACAATGATTTATCACCAGTTTCACAGAAATGTCTCTTTAATGTCACGCTATGCGGTTAGAGCAATTTCAAAGGAGCGCTACCATGACTGTAAAATTCAGAACTCGAAAAGCCGTCAAACCCGGAGACCTTAATTGCCAATATACGCTGTTTGGCGGGCGGCTACTGTCCTGGATTGATGAGGAGTGTGGGATCTATTCTGCCTGCCAGATGCAGACGAAAACGCTCATTACGAAATATATGTCCGAGATTAATTTTAAATCACCTGCCTATCTGGGCGATGTGATTGAAATCGGGGTGGAGACGGTCGGGGTCGGGAGGACATCCCTGACCGTCGCCTGCACGGTTCGAGACAAGGCAACGGAGCGTGAAATCGTAAAAATCGACCGGGTGACGTTTGTCGCTGTCAATGAAGAGGGCCGCCCGGTTCGTCACGCCTTGTCTCATCTGGCGAGAAAACCCAAAGTCGATGATGTCCCCGCAGAGCCTGAGCCTAACTGGTGGGCCAGATTGAAAAATCAGAATTGGTTGAAGAAGCAATCGGCAGATTGATCACTCACATAATTTCTCAATCAAGGGAAGCGCGCCCGTGAACGCCTTTTGTCCGTCATATTCGGGACGGACGGAGACGGCCTTGTCGTCGATATAGGCATGGGCCGGGGGTTTGCCGGGCCCGTCCCAGACATGGTCATATTCGATCTGATGGCGGCCCAACCATTCTTCGATTTTGGCTTTCATCTCATCGGCTTTTGGGCCGGTCAGACCTGACATGCGCGATGTAAGGACGATTATATCGGCGTAGTTATTGATTTCTCGGGTGAACTCCACAGCGCCGTCCATAGGTGGCCCGATATCCGTGTTTTTGCCTGAGGTCACCCGTCGGGCCAGAACGCCGTCCAGATCGATACAGACTTTGGCTCGGCCTGTGCGTTTGAACTTACGCTCCGTAGCCGCAATAGACATCCAGCTTTTGCGACCCCGTTGCAACAGCTCGGCCGTGTCCCGGTCATCCAGATCGACACGGGGCGGGGGCGGACCGCCGCGGGCTTCGAGCATGACATCAATGGCGGCATGCCCGGTCAACCAGGGGTCATCCAACCAGTCATCGCCGCTCCAGAGCGACACATAGTGATAACGCGTATGATGCAGGCCCGGCAGTTTGAACCAGGATCCGATACTGTCTTCTTTAACTTTTTTAGGGAAGGTTTCCGGTTCTTCATCAAGATTTTTCTCTTCCCATGTTTCAACCATGGTTTTGACCATGGCGTAAACGTCAACCGTTGGTGCGGGATTTTCGAACAATACCCAGATATGATAACCGCCCAAATTATTCGTGTTGAATAAAAGCGGGTCATAGCCTTTTTGCTGTAGCTCTTTCCACCACATCAGCGCCGCATTGAGATTGCGCCTTGCGTGGTCTTCGGCATTGGTTTTGGTCTCATCATGCATGTCGATATCAATGCCGAACCATTTGGATGTGGACTCCTTGGATTTGGCATGGAGGCCGATGATCTGCGGTTTACGGTGGTGCCGGGAAGAGAAATGCCGGGTAAGCTTATCGATGGTCACCATGTCTTCGCCGCGCATTTCTTTGCGGGGCAGAGTCATGGCCTTATAGGCTTTGCCTTCGCGCCGGCGTTCGGCCGGCGTCAGGACAGAATACTGCCCCCACACATCCTTGCGGTTGACCAGTTTTTCCATGGCCCAGTCAGCGAGCTCTGAGGCGCGTTCGAACCATTCTTCGCCAATAATTTCATGGGGTGTCGCCATAGGGCTTTTTACGGAAGCAATCTATCAAACACAACAGGGCTGACAGCTATTGCTTTTCCTGTCCTTTAGCCTCTTCCTGCCTTTTGGCCTGCTCTCTTTTCGCGTGCTCTTCCTTGATGCGTTTTTGATAGGCCTCGCGCCGCTTGTCTTGATCCGTGGACTTAATACGCGGCAGGAAAAATATATCGATCACGAAAAAGAGAAATATGATCAGGAGGATAATCTGCCAGCCTTCCATACTATCGATCCTTTAAAATGACATGCGCTGCGTTGTGTCCGGGCGCACCAGTAACACCGCCGCCCGGATGAGTGCCGGACCCACACATATAAAGTCCCTCGATAGGACCTTTATAGGCGCCGGTTCCAAGGACAGGTCGGGCGGAAAATAACTGATCCAAACCCATGCATCCGTGAAAGATATCGCCGCCAATAAGGCCAAAGCGATTTTCCAAATCGAGCGGCGAATTGATCTGCCGGGCGATAACTGACCTGGCAAAACCCGGGGCGTACCGATCAACGGTCTGAACAATATGATCGGCGGCCTTTGCCCGTTCCGTTTCCCATGATCGACCATTGCCTAGGTCATACTTAAAGTGCTGACAGAACAGGCTGGCCACATGCTGTCCGGGCGGGGCCAGGCTGTCATCCAGCGTTGAGGGTATCAGCATTTCCACAATAGGTGCATCGGACCAGCCCTTGTCGCAAGCATTGCGCCAAGCCTTGTCCATATATTGCAGTGACGGCGCGATAATAATGCCTGATGTAAGATAATCATCGTTATCGGGCGCGTGTGTAAATCTGGGAAGTTCCGACAAGGCTACATTCATCCGAAACGTACCGGAGTGAGATTTGTATCCTTTCATCCGCCATAGGAAATCTTCAGGCAGATGATTTGAATTTATCAAGCGCTTATAAAGAATTTTGGGGTGAACAGAACTGGCGACTTTTTTGGCCTTAAAGGACTGGTCATTGGCCCTCACGCCAGTCACTTTTCCTGCCTCGACCAAAATCTCCGAGGCCTCCATATCCGTTTTGATGGTCACGCCGGCTTTGAGGCATGCGTCTTTCATGGCCAGAGTAATCGCTCCCATTCCGCCAATGGCATGCCCCCATGCGCCCGGGACACCATCGGCCTCGCCAAATACATGGTGGAGAAGGACATAGGCAGAGCCAGGTTCATAGGGGGATGCGAAATGTCCGACGACAGCATCAAATCCGAACAAAGCTTTCACTACTTCGTTCTCAAAATATCGATCCAAGATTTCGGCGGCGGATTTGGTGAAAAAATCCAGTAGATCGCGTTGGGTTTCCAAACCTGCTTTGGTCACAATACGACCAGATTTTATTGCGGCCCAAATATCTGATAAGCCACCGCCTGCATTTGGCGGTGCAGTGAGTAGGAATTGTTTGAGGACATCGACAACACGATCCAACCGAGATTCGTAGAGGTCATAATTATCAGCATCTTTTTGGGAATGCCGCGCGATTTCCGACTTGGTTAATCCGTTCCTTCCGGCCAACATGTAGCCATCATGATAGGGTAGGTAATTGTCGATTTTCCGCAAAACAACTTGCAGGCCATGTCGAGATAACTCCATATCTTTGACGACTTTGGACTGCAGAAGGGAAACCGTGTAGCTTGCAACGGAGTTTCTAAACCCCGGATAAAATTCTTCGGTTATGGCTGCGCCGCCTACTTCCGAATGACGTTCCAGCACCAATACCTTCCGCCCCCGTCGGGCTAGATAAAAGGCGCAGGTCAGGCCATTGTGGCCGCCTCCAATAATGATAACGTCGTAATTCATGGTCTTCGCTTACGAATTAAGGCAAAATTAGGCAAGCCCTGGTCATAACTGTGCCATATTCGCATCGCAGTTAGGTCTTGAGTTAGGCGCAATGAGGCTTAAGTTTAGCTCAACGGAGAGTAAAAATGCGTAAGATTTATCTGGTCGATGACGACGAGAATATCCTGACATCTGTTTCGATGTTTCTGGAAAATGAGGGCTACGATGTGCGCTGTTTTCATGATGGCGTATCCGCTTTGGAAGTTTTGACCAATGAACCGCCAGACCTTGCGGTTTTTGACATTAAGATGCCGCGCATGGATGGATTGGAATTACTCCGTCGCTTGCGCCAAACCTCAAACCTCCCGGTGATATTCCTGACGTCCAAAGATGACGAACTGGACGAAGCCATTGGTCTGAGTGTCGGCGCGGATGATTATATCACCAAGCCGTTCTCACAACGATTATTGGCAGAACGAATCAAGGCAATTTTGCGCAGAGCGTCTCTAACAAGCATAGAAATGCCGGTCCCGGATGAGAGCGACCAGAAAGTCATTAAGCGTGGCAAGTTAACACTGGATCCGAACCGTCATGCTTGTTCCTGGGATGGTCAACCTGTGCGCTTGACAGTCACCGAGTTTCTGATTCTTGAAAGTCTCGCGCGTCGTCCAGGCTTCGTAAAATCTAGGGACCAATTGATGGATGCAGCCTATGACGACCAGATTTATGTCGATGACCGTACCATTGACAGCCATATAAAGCGTTTACGCAAAAAGTTCCGCAAGACGGACAAGGAATTTGATGGTATCGAAACGCTCTATGGTGTCGGATACAAATATAGAGAAGCCTGAGCGCCGGTCCGGTGAGGACCGTCGTCTATCCGACCTCGAAAATGTAGATTATGCCCGCCAAGCCAGCCCTCGGCGAACCATTATATTTTCCCGCCTCACAAGGGTTATTTTTCTATCCCATCTGTTTGGTTTGGTGATTTTGATAGTTGGGGCTTTGACTCTCAATCAATATTCTCAGGGTCTGATCAAGGCCAGAATAGATAATCTGAAATCTCAGGCCATGTTGGTGACTTCGATTATGGCCGATACCGCTACAGGCACTGGGGTCGGCGCGAGGCTCGATCAGGAACGTGCCCAACAGATAATACGCGGATTGAACCTTCCGGATGACTGGCGATTACGGGTTTACGATATTGGTTTGAATGAGTTGCTGGATAGCGAGGATCTGACGGCTGCAATATCGACGGAAACATTACCTCCGATCGACTCGACTGAGCCCATAAAACCAGCCCAGGGGTCCGAGAAGTTTTCCATGAGACGCGTATTGAAGGATTTGCCGTGGCGAAAATCTGCGAGAGACAATAACAGGCGGGATCTGCCAGGTGAGTTGAGACTGGCTTTAGAGGGTAAAACCTTTAGCGGAGAGAAATATGATGAACTAGACCGACATATCGTAACCGTCAGTACACCTATCACTCGGGTGCGAGAGATCCTGGGAGTTGTGACCTTAGAATCCTATGATGTGGAAGCTATTATTGATCAGGAACGCCTTTCACTATTACCGATCATTGGTTGGGCAATTTTTGCCTCACTGATCTCATCCATTGCCCTTACCATGTCGATCGTATTTCCCTTGCGAGACCTGTCGCGCGCCGCCGAACTAGTGACGCGCAAGAACAAAAAAGCTGACCAGATCCCTGACTTTTCGAATCGAAAAGATGAAATTGGAGATTTAAGTATAAGCTTGCAGGAAATGACCAGAGGTCTTTATTCACGGATTGATGACATCGCCAATTTCGCAGCAGATGTGGCCCATGAGATCAAAAACCCGTTGACCTCTTTGCGTTCCGCCTCGGACACATTGCGTTACGCTAAAACCGATGAACAACGTGAAAAACTTATTCACATTATACAGGATGATGTGGGGCGAATGGACCGTTTGATTTCTGATATCTCGAAAGCGTCGAAGGTGGATGCCAATCTGGCCCGGGAAAAATCTGAACTCATCAATCTCCCGGACCTGATTGGAAATGTTGCCGAGTTTTATCAAGCGACACAGACCGGTCGAACCATTCCTGTTATCTTTGATTTTCCGGACAATTTGCGGGATACCGATATCTATATTCGCGGGTTTGAGACTCCATTTGCCCAGGTCCTGCGAAACCTGATTGATAACGCTTTGACATTCTCACCTGATGACGGGTCTGTTCGCCTATCCATGGAACTGGCTTCCAGAAACCGGTCGAAGCGGGTTCTAATTACAGTAGAGGATGACGGGCCGGGTATTCCGCTAGATAATATGGAAACCATTTTCAATCGGTTTTACACGCAACGACCCAAAGGCGCGCAATTTGGCTCTCATTCAGGGCTCGGCCTGGCCATATGCCGACAAATCGTAAAAGCCCATAAAGGGTTCATATTTGCCGAAAACAGGGAGAGCTCGGATGGGGTAGTTGGAGCCAAATTTACGATAAATCTGCCTCTGCAAACTTAAATTTTCAGCTTACCGATTGCCATCAACGAAAAAATACGGTTAAGAATTTCTGATGATCGGCATGGTAATAGTTACACACGGCAAATTGGCGCTGGAATTGCGTAAAGCAACAGAGCATGTTGTGGGTCCTCAGGAAAATCTGGAGACGGTGTGTATTGGGCCAGATGACAACATGGAACGCCGACGGGAAGATATTCGGAAAGCCGTTTCAAAAGCAGATGCAAAGAACGGTGTTATAATTCTTACAGACATGTTTGGTGGTACGCCGTCGAATTTGGCCATTTCTCTCCTGGATGAAGGTACTGTTGAGGTACTTGCAGGGGTGAATCTACCTATGTTGATCAAGCTATCAGAGGCACGCCGGACCATGACTTTATCGGACGCCGCGATAACAGCAAAGGATGCAGGCAGAAGATATATCGCGATAGCGTCTGAAATTCTCTCCGGACAAACCTGAAATGACGAATTCGACCTCGGAAACAGTGCGCTTGACCAATAAGCGAGGCTTACACGCGAGAGCGTCTCACAAGTTTGTGGAATGTGCCTCGAAATTTGACGCTGAAATTCAAGTGCGTAGCCATAATGACGTCTGCGCCGAAACTGTGATAGCGGACTCAGTCATGGAACTCTTATTGCTTGGCTCAGCCTTTGGCGAACACATTACCATTTCTGCGAACGGCCCGGATGCGAATGCGGCGGTCAAAGCGTTAACAGCACTGGTAAATGACGGGTTCGGAGAGTCAGACTAATGCGACTGATCACAGCAGTGACCGCTTTAGTCTTGCTTTCGGCCTGTGCTTCAAAGGCCGATTACTTTGTGCCGAAAAGCGAATATCCCGTTGATCCTTGGGTGAAAGGCTATTCCAACCCTGATGACTGTTTGGGCGGCGAGAAACTGGCCGCGCGAAAGTTTTTCCTCCCCGAATATCCTAGAAGTGAGTTTAATGGAGGTTGGCAGGGATGGGTCATCTTACGCTTGGACGTCAACGCCGAAGGGTATACGGAAAATGTGGCGGTTGAGCGTTCCGTGCCCAAAGGCCGATTTGACCGGACAGCACGCCGGGCCGTTGAGGGCTGGATTTTCGAACCTCCGGTCGATGGACCCATGGCCAATTGCCGTGTCCTGATCCGGTTCAAGCTTGGAGGCGTCAGCCTCGGCGGCTAATCGAGTTTTACCTCTTTGCAGAATCCTTTCGACCATGTAGATTGCGGTAAAACAATCGGGCCTTCAATTGCTTTCTAGCTTAGTAGAATATCGTGAGATCATCATCGCAGCGTTCGCCATTATGCTTGCAATGCTGGGTGTCAATGCTGCGGCCAGAGCCAGTCAACGGGCCGGTGGTGGTAGTGTTTGGAAGAGCAAATATGCCGAACTGGAACGAAAAATGTCGAAAATCGACTCCGTTTTCGGCTCCTATCCAGGATTGATTCTGGTCTGGGATGAAAAGCTTTCGGGGCCTGATACTGGTTGGGGGCGTCCCAAAGTCTTTGGGTCTCCCGCGGCGCTTGCAAGCATTCAACGATTTGCCGAACCCGGAAGATCCAAGGATATGGCGATTCGCATTCTTGATGGTCTGGGGGATTTGGATGCCATAGGCGAGGCCGACGGTAGCTTGACGCTTCGAAAATCTCTCGATGTTTTACGGCGTAATGGAGAGTCCTTCTCCATTACAATTATCCTGCCCGAAGGCAATGTCATCGAGGCCGATGGCCGTGTAGCCGGTAGTCAGGCCGTACTTTGGTTGGAAGACGCCTCCATTCGAGGTGAGGATGAGCGCACAGCCATAAGTCGGTTTGAAACTCAAAAACTCCTAACGCAAGATGATCCGGTCGCCTTCATCGACATGCTGGGCCGCGCTCCATTTCCGATCTGGCGTATGTCATCCAAAGGCAAGCTTGTTTGGGTCAACGAGGCCTATGTTTCTGCCGTTGACGCAGAAAATATGGGCGCTGTTCTGGAAGAGCAAATTGAACTCGACAAACAAGCAGCAGAAGAAGCTCAAACAGTTTTAACAAAACAAACCACATTGGAAAATATTCGACGGGTTAATATTGGGCAGGACATGAAGTCTATGTTGATCTCGCTCTTTCCGATTTCAGGAGGGGCTGTTGGCATGGCAGTAGATGCCTCTGAAACCGAAGGATTACGGTCAGCTCTGACCCGACATATCCAATCCCATGATGAGCTATTGAATAATATGGATGAGGCCATCGTTATTTTTGGGCCAGACCAGAGAATGTCTTTCCATAATACATCATTTGCAGAATTGTTTAAATTAGAACCGGGTTGGTTTACGGATCGACCTTCCCATTCGGAATGGTTGGACTTGATGCGGGAGAAACAATTATTGCAGCCTCGCCCTGATTATTCTGAATGGAAAAAAAGTGAACTGGCGCTATACACAGATTGGCCTGATGAAGTTCCTGACGAAATCTGGAGCCTGCCAGACGGGAAAACCTTGCGTCTGGCCCGTATGCGGGACCCACGCGGAGGTATCTCCCTCTTGATGTCGGACATCACAAACACTGTTACACTGCAAAGCCAGTTTAACACGCTGATTAATGTACAAGCCGCCACATTAGATAAGCTTTCCGAGGGGATCGCGGTGTTTGGGCCAGACGGCAATCTCAAAATTTCCAACAAAGCTTTTGCCGAATTGTGGGGGCTGGCTGAAGAAGATGTGGAACCCGGTAGCGCGTTTTCAGCCCTCATAGAGCATAGCCTGCCGCTCTACCACGACAAGATATTCTGGAATGATATCAAGGCTAGGACGACAGACCCAAGTCCGGAGGTGAGGCTGCATGTTGATGGCGAGATTAAGCGCTCAGATGATAAAATTCTGACCTGGTTGTCCCGGCCCTTACCAGACGGGGCAACGCTTATCGCTTGGGATGATGTAACCAGTTCTCGCCAAGCGGAAGCTGCCCTCATCGAACGTGCCGAAGCTCTGGAGGCAGCTGACCGGCTGAAATCTGAATTCGTCGGTCATGTTAGCTATCAACTCCGTACACCGCTGACGACTATTTCAGGATATGCTGACTTCCTTCAGAACAATTTAGCAGGAGAGCTGACCGATAAACAAAGCGAGTATGTCTTTGCGATTCAGACGGCGTCTGAAGACCTCAAGAAAACCATAGATGATATTCTCGATATTGCCGCCATCGAAGCCAATGTGTTGGATCTGGAACTGGGCGATGTCGATGTGTTTGAGCTCTTGGACCAAGCCTTGGATTATGTGGCGACCAAAGCGGAAGACACCAAGAAAAATCTCAAACTCGATTGCCCTGTGGACGTCGGGGTTATCCGGGCTGATGCGCGCCGATTGAAGCAAATTATCTATAATTTATTGTCCAATGCTCTTCGTTTTACCAAGCCGGGGGGCAATATTGTATTGGGTGCGCGTCAGGCGCCAAATGGCGGCGTAACCATTTGGGTCAAGGATGATGGTGTCGGTATTCCGTCCGAGCGCCAACCGCAAGTCTTTGAAAGCTTCAAATCCAGCCGAGGTGGCGCAGGACTTGGACTGGCTCTTGTTCAACGCTTTGTCGAACAACATGGTGGTTGGGTGGAACTAGAATCCGAGGAAGGGCAAGGGACCCATGTGACGTTTTATATGCCTCGCCAAGCGTCAACCAGTGCAGCCCATCCTGAGTTCGAATTCAAGGTCGCAGAATAGATCATGAAACAGGGTTTCGCCAGCGCGATAGTGGCAGCGGTTCTGATTTCTTGCTCGAGTGCATCCTCAACAGATTTGAATGATGTTCATAATTCGATCGAAGAACGCTATTCAGAGATCGGTCACATTGCAGCCTCCGATTTTTTAACTCTTTCCAGGGCTGATGTCGTCCTTTTCGATGTGCGCGAAAAACAGGAATATGATGTCAGCCATATCCCAGGGGCAGTGTGGGTGAATCCCTCAATCAGTCCTAAGGAATTTCTTGAACAATATGGCGATCAGATAGCGGGGAAGGATATGGTGTTTTATTGTTCAGTTGGTGAGCGTTCGTCCCGCTTAGCTGGGAGCGTACATTCGAGTGGTGATGGACAGCAAGAAATCTACAATCTCGAAAAAGGTATTTTTGGTTGGCATAATGAGAAGCGCGAGCTCATCAGTGCCGGCGAGGCAACCGATCTGGTCCATCCATATAATGAGACATGGGGTCAACTCGTTGAGCGGCAAAACAAGATAAGCTATAAATAATTACCGCATACCGAAACGGATAACACATTCGGTACAATATTTAACAATCTTAATCAGAGATTTGGCCAAAAAACTGTTTTTATCAAGTTTATCAATAGCGTGATCGTGATGTTCCTGCTCATCTTTGATAATAGCTGAAACACAGTGATGTGCATCTGTGTCGACATTGCGCAAATACGCTGTCTGATGCTCCAAGTGTTCTAGCACCACATTTTCAACCGCATAGGTCGTTGCCAGGACAGCTTTTGGCCCGATGAGTCCCGTGACAAATCCCAGACCCCATCCGCCCAGGCCGCATAAATGATAGCTGACGCATCTTCGGATATTATGTCGGGCCAGATAGTCGGCGAAAATCTGCCGATGCTCAACCTCATGCGCTTGAAAATGCATGAGCTCGGGTCGCAGGCCGGGCGCTCGAAGCAAACTGACAAGGTGTTGCGCCCGATAGATATTGACCGCGCCGTTTTCTCCAGCGTGATCAACTTTGATCATTTTTTCGGCCGTTGATGCCGCGGGCCGAAGTTGCCCTCGACCTAACATGATTTACTGGATTTCCGGCGTCGTGACAGTGATCCCGTCCAGTTCGTCGGTTAATTGTATCTGACAGGATAGTCGCGATGTGGGACGCACGTCTTCGGCAAAGTCGAGCATGCTATCTTCCATGTCATCGCGGGCTTTCAGCTTTTCGAACCACGTCTCGTCCACGTAAACATGACAAGTCGCGCAAGCACAGGCACCGCCACAATCGGCGTCAATGCCAGGTATTAGGTTTTGCACCGCCGCTTCCATGACCGTCGTGCCCGGTTTGGCCTCAATTTCACGCTTGTTACCTTCGTGATCAATAAAAATGACTTTGGGCATTAAAGCTCCTCAAACTTTTTCCACAGCCTACCTAAGGGTTTGCTTTCAGAATTCAAGGTCTTAAAACCGCAAGGTGCAGGTGAATCGTCGCATAGATTCGGAAAAAGGAATGTTGGAATTTGGTGCCGCATTGGCATCGGTTTTGGCAAAAGGTGATGTATTGGCTCTAACCGGCGATTTGGGGGCCGGAAAAACCACTCTGGCCCGCGGTATTATTCAGGGGCTGTGTGGGGATATTGAGGTTCCGTCGCCGACATATACCATCGTTCAGAACTATGATGCGCCCAAATTTGAACTTTGGCATTGTGACCTTTACCGGCTCGAGAAACCCGACGATATTTTTGAGCTGGGGCTGTTTGAGGCCATGGAAGAGTGCGTTTGCCTCATAGAGTGGCCAGACCGCATGGGTGAACACCTGATTAGGACGGCCTTGACCATTGATATTCAGTTTCAGGGAGATGGGCGAGACGTCACGCTAAGCGGCTCAGACAGTTGGATTGAAAGGTTGGCCCATGTCTGAACGGGAAATCCAAATCACCCAGTTTCTGGCCGATGCCGGATGGGATGAAGCCAATCGGCATAAACTGCCAGGCGATGCGTCCACCCGACGCTATGAAAAGATGTCCATGGGATCCAAGAAGGCAATCTTGATGGACGCGCCCAAGGGGGCCGAAGCGCCGTCCGAGCCGGAAGGCGCAACGCCAGAAATGCGAGCCAAGCTCGGCTATAATGCCTTGGCACGCCTCGCAGGCCCCAATCCGGAAGCCTTTGCCGCTATTGCCAAAGAGCTGAAGATGAGAGGGTTTTCGGCACCCGCCATCATGGCCCAGGATCAGGACCTTGGCTTTATGTTGCTTGAAGATTTAGGGTCCGATCTGTTTGCCCGAGTGCTGGAAGATGATCCCACGAAAGAGCTGCAGCTATACAAAGCGGCCATAGATACGCTTGGTGCCATTTATCGCTCGAGCTTTCCGGCGAAAATGCATTCCGGGGCCAAAGAGTGGCGGGTCCGGGACTATGATCGCTATGCCTTACAGGCCGAGGCTGATTTGTTCTTGGATTGGTTTGGAGCGGATTTTGACCGCGAGATATCTGACAAGGCGCGCAAGAATTGGTATGCTATTTGGGATAAGTTATTGCCTTTGCTCGACAAGCATCCAAAAGGACTGGCTCTCCGTGATTTCCATGCTGAAAACCTGTTCTGGCTACCCCGCCGCCAATCCGTGGCCCGGGTCGGGTTGATTGATTTTCAAGACGGGCTTTTTGCCCACCCTGCTTATGATCTGGTCTCATTGTTGGAAGATGCCCGTCGTGATGTCGCCCTAGAATTGCAAGCGCCGCTCATAAAACGTTTTTGCGACAAAGCCGGGCTAAAGTATGATGATGATTTCAAGGCCGCATATGCGGTTATGGGCGCGCAGCGTAACGCGAAAATTCTTGGTATTTTTGTGCGTCTGGCCAAACGTGACGGCAAACTCCATTACCGGGATTTGATCCCGCGCGTTGCGCAGCATTTTATTCGTGATTTGTCCCATCCAGCGCTCGCAGAGCTAAAGAAATGGGTTGAGCAAAATCTGCCTGAGACCTTCACGCGCCATCCTCAAATCAAAACGGCCATGGTCATGGCGGCGGGGCACGGTACACGCATGCGTCCGCTCACCAATGACCGCTCCAAGGCCATGGTTGATGTCGGTGGCAGGCCTCTCATCGGGCATATGCTGGATCGTCTGAAGGAGGGGGATGTCGAGCAGGCCATCGTCAATGTTCACGCCCACGCTGACCATCTTGAAAACTATCTAAACACCCGGACTGTCGAGCCCGCTATCAAGATATCTGACGAGCGCGACCAGCTCCTTGAGACGGGCGGAGGACTGGTGAAAGCTTTACCACTCCTTGGCAAAAACCCAGTATTTATTTGTAATATCGATGCTGTCTGGCAGGAGAATCGACCGGTTCTGGCAGCGATGATGAAGGTTTGGGATGCTGCTAAAATGGATGATCTCTTACTATTGGCGCCCATTGATCAAACCTTAGGATATCACGGTAAAGGTGATTTCACCCTCGAAGACGATGGCCGAATTAAAAGACGGGAGGGCGATAGCGCACCCTATGTCTATGCAGGTGTACAAATCGCCAGATTGGAACCGGCGAAAGCCTTTAAAATAGAACCGTTCTCCCGCAATAAGATGTGGGACGTATCACTCTCTAAAGGCCGCGCTTTCGGCGTCGTTTTGGATGGGTTTTGGATGCATGTGGGTGATCCGAGGGCACGCGAAGAAGCTGAGGCCAGGCTAAATGTCTAAAGTCGTCACCATTCCAGCGGGTGCACGGTTTCTACATATCCTGGCCAAGGAATTAGATAAAAAATTTGGGGATCGCCTTAACGATGCCTTGATCCTATTGCCGACACGAAGGGCCGTGCGAGAGTTGGCTCAGATTATGACGGGTGAAACCGGCGCCCGTATTTTGCCGCGGATGCGTCCGTTGGGGGACATAGATCCGGACGAGCCCCCTTTTGAACCCGGATTTCTCACCGGATTGGTCAAGCCAGCTATGCCGGCGATAGAGCGCAAATTTCAATTGGCTAAACTGATCGGGCAGATGCACAAATCAAAAGGTGAACCGCTAGACCCAGCCGCACAATTGGCCTTGGCGGAACCGCTCATCGCCATATTGGATGATGCGGCCATGGAAGAAATTCCTCTTTCGGCAGGCTCAAAGCTTGACGATATTAAAGCCATGGCAGCACAGCATTTTCAGGATGCAGCCAAATTTTATGAAATTCTACAATCTCACTGGCCGAAACATCTTGCGAAGCAGAATCAGATGGAAAGCATGCATCGCCGTGTTGCGTTACTGCATGCCTTAACCAATCTTTGGGAGGATAACCCGCCAAATCATCCGGTGATCATTGCGGGTTCGACCGGGACATTGGCGGCCAATGCCCGGCTCATGGGGTGCGTCAGCGAACTCAAAGACGGGCTCATTGTTCTACCGGGTTTGGACAAGAACTTAAGACAAACTGAATGGGACGGCATTCGCCTCAAAAAGACCGTGACCAAAGACGGTGTCTATGAGGCGACGCCCGAGCATCCGCAATTTGCGCTCAAGAAACTAATTGCCCATCTACAGATCGAAAGGGAACTAGTCCCAACCCTGGGAGATGAAAATGTGGGACGAAATCCAAGATTAGCGCTGATTTCCGAGGCGCTCGTACCCGCAGATGAAACGGCTGGTTGGCCAGACCGGATCAAAACCATGACCGAAGGATCGGAAAACAAAAACTTCTTTCAAAATGCTTTGAAAGGTCTTTCTATCATTGAAAACAGGACCGATGATGAAGAGGCGATGACGATTGCCTTGATCATGCGCGAAGCCGTACATGAAAACGATAAGACTGTCGCTCTTGTCACGCCGGATCCGTCACTAGCGCGCCGGGTTAAGGCCCGGCTACGGCGATGGAATATCAATGTGGATTATACACAGGGTGAGCCACTTGAAGAAACCTTGATTGGGTCATTTTTAACAGGCGTCATAGAATTAGCCAAGTCGCCCAATGCACCACTGGAAATGGCGGCTGTTTTTAAGCATCCTCTAACGGCCTTGGGTCAACCACAGGGATATGCCCGAACCACATGGGCTAGCTTGGAAAAGCGGAAATTCAGAGGTGATTTGAAAGACTTTCAATCCGGGATGGAAGATGAAATATTGCAAGGTTGGCTCTCTCAGTTCCGATCTCTGTTGAGTGGTCCGCGTTTGGTGCCTGATTGGGCGGATGGTTTAACCAGAGTATCAGAAAACATCGCAACAACAGATACGCAGACCGGGGCCGCAAGATTATGGTCCGGTGAGGCCGGAGAAAAGGCAGCGGCTTTGATCAAGGAGCTTAAGGCCTATGGCGGAGAATTCGGTGAAATCAATTTGGACGATTTTGCCAAGTTGTTTAGCAAGCTGATGCGCGGACGCGTTGTTCGGGCCCGATATGGCACCCATCCCCGGCTACAAATTTTAGGCCCACTCGAAGCCCGTATGATCAACGCAGATACGATTGTTCTAGGGGGGCTTAATGAGGGCATTTGGCCCGCAAGACCGCCGCACCGCCCTTTTTTGAGCCGAGGCATGCGCGCGCAATTGGGTTTATCGTTACCGGAGCGCCGATTGGGACTGGCCGCTCACGACTTTCAGCAATTGGCCTCAAACCCTAAGGTTATCCTAACCCGAGCACAGCGCTCCGAAGACGGTCCCCGCGTGGCGTCGCGTTGGCTTTGGCGTCTGAAAACTTTGGTCAAAGGCGGATTGGGTGACAAAGCTGAGGAAGCTTTGGCGCCAGATAATCCATATCACTTATGGGCACGTTATATTGATTATGTAGCACCCGAAGACATCACACCAGCTAAGCCGCCAGCTCCGACACCTGATCTTGATAAGCGCTGGCCTAAAGGACGCAAGCTCTCTGTGACCAAGATTAAGACCTGGATCCGGGATCCCTATGCAATTTACGGACAGCATGTTTTAGGATTGCGATTGTTAGGGAATTTATCAGCAGCGGCCGGTCCGCGGGAGTACGGGAATGCGCTTCATAAAGGCATCGAGCTTTTTATTAAACAATACAATCAAAAGCTCCCGAATAATGCCGAAGCGAAACTCAGTGAATCCTTAAAAACTCAATTAGTCGAACACGGATTTGATCCCATCTATCTGGCCCGAGAGACCGTTCGATTGGAACGGGTCGCGACGGATCTTGTAGAGATATTGAGAGAGCGAGGTTTCGAACAAGCCGATGATGTCATTTCTGAAATCCGGGATACAATGGTTCTAGAGGAAGTGAACTTTGTCCTGTCAGGGCAGCCAGATTTGATCGAGAAAGTTCGCGGTGAGTATACGGTCTTTGATTTCAAGACCGGGGCGATCCCCAGTAAAATGGTGGTCAAATCCGGGTTTGATCCACAAATGCCGCTTTTGGCGTCTATGATCGAAGCTGGGGCTTTTAAGGGTGTTAAAGCGGGGCCTGTGGTGGATTTGCAATATATCCGCATCAAGGGCGCAGGTGAGGGACAAACACAAGCCTCTACGATTATTGGCGAAAAAGCCGTGGATGAACTTCAATCAGACGCTCTGCAAAATCTCAAAAAGCTGATCTCTGAGTTTGATAAAAAGACCACGGCCTATCACTCTCAACCCAGGGTCCAATATAAAAATGACTATGGCGATTATGACCTGTTGGCCCGCCGCGCCGAATGGGCCAAGCTAGGCGAGGGAGGCACAAATCATGACAGCTGATCGTGCTGATCTCGCCGCCGCCACTGCCGCTCAGGTCAAGGCCGCCAACCCAGCTGGGTCGCGATTGGCCTCAGCCAATGCAGGATCTGGAAAAACAAAAGTCCTGGTTGACCGCGTAACGCGCTTGCTACTGGGCGGGACGCCGCCGGATAAAATTCTTTGCCTGACCTACACCAAAGCCGCGGCCAATGAGATGCAGAATCGCCTGTTCAAAACGCTGGGTGATTGGTCGGTGATTCCCAAGGGCGAATTGATAGAAAAGCTCAATAGGCTGTTCAACGCACCAGGCAAAACTAGAACTGATGAATTTGTCCGCAATGCGCGTCGTCTGTTTGCTAAAGCTCTCGAAACGCCGGAGGGATTAAAGGTTCAAACGATCCACGCTTTTTGCGAACGTATTCTTGGGCGTTTCCCCATCGAGGCGGGTATTCAACCAGGATTTGAGCCACTGGACGATATCGAAGCCAAGGCATTAAAAAATCGTATTGAAATTGAGATCTATCGCGAAGCGCATAATTTTCCAGATGGTGTTTTAGCTCATGCGGTCCGAACGTTGGCCGCCGAACGGGCTGATCAGACAGTCGAAAAGCTGATGGATTGGGCTGCTGGCCATGTTGACGAAATCAAGGAATGGCAGGTTGAGGGTCTCGAACCGCTGCGGGATAAATTGGATTTAGGCAATGACACATCCGTCGTAGGATTGAAACAATTAGCTTGGCAGACCCACAAGGAGGACATTCGGAAAGCAGCCAAAGGCATGACCGAAAGCGAAAACGCTAATGATGTGGCCAAGGGCTATGAACTAGCAACACTTCTGGAGATTGAAGATCCTTTGAAAGCTTTCGAAAAATACTGGCGGCTACTGACAACGACGACAGGAAAAGTACGCGCTAGTTATGCAACGACAAAAGCCCCCGAACATGTTCAGGCATTTTTCGGTCGATCGCGCGGTCCACAAGGAACAGAGATTTCCCGTCTGTTAGACCTGCAATCCCAATTGGTTCGTGCCAAAACCTTCAATCTGACTCAGGCAATCTTTGATATGTCCGCCCGTTATGTGGAGCATTACGAAGCCGAGAAAATGCGGCTCAGAGCTCTGGATTTCAACGATCAGATTTCTCTGGTCCGAAACCTCTTGGCTGAAAGTGAGTTTGCGGCCTGGGTTTTATACAAGCTTGATTATGGGGTGCATCACATTCTTGTGGATGAAGCGCAGGATACGGCGCCTACACAATGGTCGATTATCGACTCCATACGGGATGGGTTTGATATTCAGGATCCTGATGAATTAATGAAAGAGGTCAAAACCTTCTTTGCAGTTGGGGACGAGAAACAATCTATTTATTCTTTTCAGGGGGCTCGTCCTGAACAATTTATGGAACGTATTCGGGATGCAAAAAAATCGGATGCGTTACCGGTTCGAATGGAAATGTCATTCCGGTCTGCTCCGCAGATCCTGAGAATCGTAGACGCGGTCTTTCGGGATAATGACGGTAAAGCCCGTATGTTTGATCCCAAAGTTGTCGCTACTATCAAGGAAGACATTCGCCATCTGGCCCATAGGCAGGATTTGGGCTTGGTCGAGCTTTGGCCTTTGGCGCCGCGGCCAGACGCTGAAGATGAGAAGGAGGCTTGGGATACAACTCCGGTTGATCGTTTGTCTAAATCCAGTTCAAGAGAACAATTGGCTGCCGCCATCGCAACTCAGATTAAGACCTGGCTTGATAGGGGTGAGCCCATCTATGACCGAGACCTTAAACGCACCCGGCCCATGCGGGCGGATGATATATTAATCCTTGTACGCACGCGTAGTGATTTTTTTGATGGTTTAATTCGCAATCTCAAAGAGCATGACGTGGCGGTCGCTGGTGCGGATCGTTTGGTCGTTTCAGAAAGCCTAGTGGTGCAGGACATGCTGGCTTTGACGCGCTTTGTATTGCTGCCTGGTGATGATTTATCATTGGCTGAAGTGCTCAAAGGGCCATTATTTGGACTAACAGATGAAGAGCTGTTTGACATCGCCTTCGGTCGTGGCGAGCAAACCCTTTGGCTAAGTCTGCAAAATGCTAAAGGTAATAAGTACCAGAAAACAGCGGAACGCTTAAACTCCATGATTGATTACTCGCAAAATTTCGCGCCGTTTGAGTTTTACCGTAGAGTTTTAGATATGGTAGACGCGCAAGGACAAAGCCTCTTGAAATCCGTTTATGCACGTCTGTCTTTGGAGGCACAGGACGCATTGGAAGCCTTCCTCAACAAGGCTCTAGCTCATCAACGTCAGAAAGCCCCCAGCCTTCAACACTTCCTCGAAGCCATGATGGGTGACAAACAAGAGATTAAACGCGAAATGGATACGGCGCAGGGCGAAGTCAGGGTGATGACCGTGCACGGTGCGAAGGGCCTTGAAGCCCCCGTTGTCATTTTGCCCGACACAACGCAATTACCGAGAAGCAAAAATGTGGATCAGCTTTTGCCCTGGGACATAAATGAGTATCAACAAAGCCTTGTCTATCTTCCGAGCAAGACGAGCATTCCCAACGAACTTCAATCGGCTTGGGACAATGAAGAAGCCCGGAGGATGCAGGAATTTATGCGCCTGCTTTATGTCGCCATGACCCGCGCAGAGAGTCGTTTACTTGTCTGCGGCTATTGGTTTGGCAATTCCAAAGAGGGGTTAGAAAATAAGGCCTGCTGGTATCAGGAGGTCGCAGACGCTTTGGATAAGCTTGAAACTCGTACGGAACCGCATTTCAATGAAGGTTGGGGCGATATTCGCATTTATGGTCATCCTCCAGCTGCAGTTGGAGAAATACGAAAAGCCGTCAGCGAGTCAGCGGTTCATATTCCTGACTGGGCTTACAAAAAAGCGGATGTGGAAATCTCCAAAACCCGGCATGTCACACCGTCTCATTTATTGGCCAGTGGGCACTATGCGCCACCACCCGTGCGCTCACCTCTTTCGCAAACAGTCGATAAATTTCGTCGGGGTAATCTAACGCACAAATTATTGGAAATTCTCCCTGAGCTGGAAAGCGAAAGGCGCCGAGCGGCAGCGCGCAACTATCTTGCGCAATTTTCCGATATTTCAGCCGCCATGAAAACTTCCATTGAAACTGAAGTCATGGCTATTCTCGAAAACCCGGACTACGCGCATTTCTTTGGTCCAGGCAGCCGCGCTGAAGTTGATCTGGCAGGGCAGGGATTGGGGCTTCCTGAACATTTACGATTGAACGGCCAGATTGACCGCCTCGCCGTGACGGACGATACGGTCTACATCATAGACTATAAATCTAACCGCCCCCCGCCAACCCGAATTGATGACGTGCCTGATATTTACTGGGGGCAAATGGTGGCCTATCGAGAAATGATCCGCCTGACCCACCCAGGTCACGCTATTGTGTGCGCCCTTTTGTGGACGGACGGGCCTGAGTTGATGATATTGCCTGATGAGCGTCTTGACAGAGCCTTGACGCAGATAGGTCCGCTTACTACCTAATGCGGGCATAAGAATCTATTGGAAGGAATCCACATGCCTACCGTTAAAGTAACCGACGCTTCATTTGCCGATGATGTATTAGCGTCCGACAAACCCGTTCTGGTTGATTTCTGGGCTGAATGGTGCGCGCCGTGTAAACAGATCGCCCCGGCTCTCGAAGAAGTCTCAGAGCAATTTTCCGACAAAATCACCGTTGCCAAAATCAACATTGACGATGACCCGGAAACACCCGGCAAATTTCATATTCGCGCGATCCCAACCTTGATGATCTTCAAAGGTGGTGAAGTGGTTGCGACTCGCCCCGGCGCCATGACCAAAACCAAGCTGACCGAATGGGTTGCCGAGCACTTGGACGGCGGTGGAGACGCGTTGAGCGCGTAAGTTCTTCAACTACACGACACGAAAAAGCCGTTCTCTATATTCATGTAGGACGGCTTTTTATTGCGATAAAATATCGATCGCCTGAGCCACTTTTTCAGCGACTTTTCTGGGTTGATCAATCGTGGGCCAGTGGGAGGCGCCGTGCAGGCGCATTCTCCTAAACTTTAGATCAATTGAGGCAAAAGGATCAGACCTACGATAAATCCTAAATGCGCGAGCAACATAAAACTGGTGAGCAATTTTACCAGAGCTGGTGATAGTTTTCTTCCAAACCCAGCATCATGCTTTGCCAAGAAATCTGCACCTTGACCGAAGAACACAGTTTTGGTGGCCCATAAATCAAACAGCAGGATTATTCCTAGAAAAGCGATCATCCACGGATTTGTGAGTTCGAAAAAAGTGGAGGGAATTGATACTTGCCCAAGTAATATCCCCAAGAGAATGATACCGAAGGGAATCGTAGCGACCAGGATAGTACCCTTAAACAGTTTTTCGTAACCAGAGGCCAAATGGGGTTGCTCGGAAATATGGGCTTGAGCTTTTGATCGCATCACAACCGCATTGATGACACCAAATACGGCGATAATTATGAATATGAGGGCGGCGTGCCACTGCTGTAAGTCCGGGATTACGTCGCCCATAAACTATCCATCCATATCATAAGTCAGCGCCATAAAGACGTCTTCCAGATCCGGTTGTTCCGTTCGCAGGTCGCCAATAGATAGCCCCGCTGCTTTGACCTGATTGAGCATGCCGGAGATTGAGTCTTTTCCTGCACGGTATTGAATGGCCAGATCGCCATTATCCTTAAGCGTGATATTCAGATCCTTGAGCTTATCAGGGATTTCCATGAGTTCTGTGGTCGGTGTAATGATAAGCGTCTTTTTATCTAATCGGGAGAGAAGCGCGGATTTATCGTCATTGGCCGTGATTTCGCCGTTGTGAATGATGGCGATGCGGTCACATAGAGCTTCGGCCTCTTCGAGGTAATGGGTTGTGAGGATGATCGTCGTGCCGCCCGCATGAAGCTCTTGCACATATTCCCAGAGCTGGCGGCGCAGCTCAATGTCCACACCCGCGGTGGGTTCGTCCAGAATGAGAACGGGTGGATTATGAACCAGTGCCTTAGCGATTAAAAGCCGCCGTTTCATGCCGCCGGAGAGCTGGCGCACATAGGCGTCGCGTTTATCCAACAGCCCCAACGCGGCCAGGATTTCTTCCGAGCGTCGTTCTGATTTGGGCACGCCATAATACCCCGCCTGCAGCTCCAAGGCCTGATAGGGCGTGAAATAAACATCCATGGCAATTTCCTGCGGCACGACCCCGATTGAGGCCCGGGCTTTGCGGGTTTCTGTCAAGATATCATGGCCGCATATGGCGGCACTGCCCTCGGATTTGACCACCAGACCGGCCAGGATGTTGATCAGTGTGGACTTACCCGCGCCATTAGGGCCGAGGAGGCCAAACATGCTACCGCGGGGTATCGTCAGGTCGATGCCTTTCAAGGCGTCTTTGGCGGGCGCCTTTTTGGTCGCCTTATAGGTTTTTTTTAGGCCTTGAATGTCGATTGCTGGGCTCATAATGACCTAGGGAATTGACGCGAGCCGATGCCTCGCTTATTTGGAATTCAATTACTGCATAGGATGAGTCATCTCAATGTCAAAAGGCCCAAAAGTCGAAATCGTTACGAAAACCCGGGTTGCCTGTGATGGCGGCGGTGGGGCGCTCGGTCATCCCAAGGTCTGGATGGACATGGCGCAGGGCTCAGAAGTAGCTTGTAAGTATTGCGACAAGATTTTCCGTTTGGACCCCAAGGCCGAATTTCACGGCCACTGAAGGGTAACTTGATAGAGCCGGGTTTCATCCCCATTTTAGCTCTATGAACAATTCTCAGGATATGGAGTCTATCCAACCGGCCCTAAACCGTTTGGAGGCGCTGGCAGACCTCATGGATGCTCGGTTTCAAATTCCGGGCCTGCCGTTTAGATTTGGACTGGATGCCATTATTGGGCTGATCCCCGTGCTCGGCGATACTGTTAACTTATCCGTATCCGGTTATATCGTTGCCGAAGCCGTCCGACTTGGTGCGCGCAAACGCGACCTTGTGCGCATGCTGGTTAATATTTTTCTCGACTGGTTGATTGGCTTGGTGCCCATTATCGGGGATATTTTTGACGTGACCTGGAAAGGTAATCTTCGGAATATCGCTATCCTAAAGAAGGCGATAATTCGAAATTCTAATCAACTCAATATATCTGAGCGAAGGCGTTTTGATTAGCATTAAAGCTGCCAATTTAGACTAATCGAAGAAAGACCTGGCCAAAACCTTTCGTAAATAGAAAGGGCCTGGCCTAAGCCAGACCCCCTGGGCAATCGGAAATCGAATGGGGCGATTATTCGATTTCTGGACAATCCTCTTCCAGCTCTGGATCACAGGCCAGTTTTTCGGTGTCCGTTTCGATTGCACTTGCGGGCATATCCTGAACATCAGGCTCGATCTCAGGCTCCACCTTATCGGGCAGTTTCTGAGTTTTCTCATCCACACAGGTCTGCAGATCTATCGCGTCGTTACAAGCGGCCAAGGCCTCTTCAAAGCTCATGACTTTGATGGGTTCTGCCGTTTCTTCAGACACGTCCTCTGCGGGGATATCGATTTCTATTTGCATCGATTCCGAAGCCGGTGGATCAGAAACTTCCTGATCCGGCGGACCTGCCCAGGTCATACCGGATAACATGGCCAGACTGGCCGTCAGGATTATAAATGATGATTGTCTCATCTTGCGTGCTCCTTTTTTCAAAGGCCCCCACGCAAGTTAAGCCTTACCACAGCTACCCCCGTGAATTATGGCAAAGACCATCAAGAAAAATGTCAATTGGTTGCAAGAGATGAAATTCGCGCAATGATGCGGTAGGGTTTCCGGATCGATTGTTTAATCTTGGATGTTGAAAATATACTTTTTGAGAATACCCGACGCGGCGACAGGCCTATCATCCACGAGCTTGGGATAATATTTTGTGCGAAGAGCGGCGCGCTCGGCTGCCTTGATAAAGTCCTTACGATATTTTCGCGCCGTCCGCACCGAAACGACTTCGGTCATTTGTACCTCGCCTTTATGATCAATATTCAAAGAGAGAACGACTTCGGCTTCAACGCCACGGCGTAATGCTCTGGAAGGATAACGCGGCTTTCGGTCTTTGCGTATTTTGGGTTTCGTAATCACAACCTCGCGGGTTGTCGTCGGCGGTAGTGTTCGAACAGTTGGTGAGGGCGGTATATAGCTGCGTTCCGCGACCACGATACCTCCTGCTAGTTGTGTATTATCAATCCGATCATCAAATTTATCTGGCTTAGGACTAAAGTCTTGGGGCTCTTCTTCTATGGCCGCTATGTTCTCGGGCTGGCTAGTCAGTCCCTCACGAAGTTCAACAACCTCTTCCTCTCGCCCGCCAAGCAATACGGACCCCCACATTTCCTCATAGAGATCAAGTGCTGCCAGTTTGACCGGAGCATTTTGGGTGGGATCAAAGATGATTTCCTGCAAGGACAGCCAGTCTTGGTCATCGGCTTGTTGGATGACATCGAGTTGGGCCTGTGCTGCATTGCGTCGGTCGTGGTCAGGATAGGTTTGGACGAAATCCAGAAGTCGCGCCCGACGCAATGCCGGGTGGGGTTCCGCTAAAGCTCGCACGTACACGTCATACTGTTCAGCTGCGGCAGTCACATCAGGATCGATAACTGACTTGCGGTTGTTGGAAAACATGCCGACAACGATCAAAATGGCCAAGCCGATTAATAGGCCGATGAATAGCTTTGATCGCCCGACGCTTTCCTGAATATCCGCGCCACCTTCATCTTCGATATCGTCAATCGATTGATACATACCCTAACCATATGCCCAGCCTTTTTACGACGCAAGCTTTTGGGCCTCTTGAATTACATCTCCGGACAGGCTTAAGACAGATCATGGCTAGTTTACCCGTAAATCGTGATTCCCATGTCGTTCTCGTAGATGGTTCGGGATATATCTTTCGAGCCTATTATGCGCTTCCGCCTTTGACGAGAAAATCCGACAAACTGCCTATTGGGGCTGTGGCGGGATTTTCAAACATGTTGTTCAAACTGTTACGGGCACAAAATGATGACAACCGTCCAACGCATTTCGCGGTTATTTTTGATGCGTCCGGACATACATTTCGCAATGAATTATATGATCAATACAAGGCCAACCGGTCTGAGCCCCCAGAAGATCTGATCCCACAATTCCCGCTAACCCGTGAAGCAACGATTGCCTTCGGTTCTCCGTCGCTCGAGATGAAAGGCTATGAAGCGGATGATCTAATCGCGACCTATGCTGCGCAGGCCGAAGCCAAGGGTGCAAAGGTCACGATTATCTCGTCGGATAAAGACCTAATGCAGATGGTCACAGATCGTGTGCAGATGCGCGACACCATGAAGAATAAGGATATCGGTATTCCGCAAGTCATCGAGAAGTTCGGTGTGCCACCGGAAAAAGTCATCGATATTCAATCTTTGGCAGGCGACAGCGTTGATAATATTCCCGGCGTGCCTGGCATCGGAGTCAAAACAGCGGCGCTCTTGATCAATGAATATGGTGATCTGGATACGCTCCTCGAAAAGGCGGGAGAGATTAAACAAAAGGGCCGGCGTGAGAAACTCTTGGAGCACGCCGATGCGGCTCGAATTTCCCGCGAATTAGTGACCTTGAAACGTGACGTGCCTGTCGAAATTCCATTAGAAGATCTCGCTGTTCGCGACCCTGACTTGGATGAGCTGTTTGGATTTCTAGAGAAAATGGAATTTCGGACTCTGACCAATCGGGTTCGCGAAGCCATCGGTGAAGGCGATACAGACGGTATTCGCCGTGATGATACCGGCGACAAACCCCCAGCACTCGAAGCCATGCCACCGAATGTCCCGTTTGATCTAAAATCCTATGAATGTGTGCAGACTATGGCACGTCTGGAGCACTGGATTGCGCGCTCGTATGAAGTCGGCGTCATAGGCGTTGATTTGGAGACCGATAGTCTGGATAGCGCTGCCGCTAATATGATCGGGGTTTGTCTGGCCGTGGCGGATAACGAGGCATGTTATATTCCGTTGGGTCATACAGGGGGGGGTGATCTGTTGGGGGACGGTGCGCCTGACCAGATTGATATGAAGGCAGCGCTGGATGCGCTGCGTCCGCTTATGCACGATCCGAGTATCCTCAAGGTCGGGCAAAACTTCAAATATGATCTGGGTGTGTTCCAGCGCTACGACATTTACCCGGCTCCTTATGATGATACGATGCTGATGTCTTATGCCCTTGCGGGTGGCTTACATGGGCACGGCATGGATGAGCTGTCTGAAATGTATTTCGGGCATAAACCTATTTCTTTCAAACAGCTTGCGGGTACGGGCAAGAACGCCAAAACATTTGACCAAATCCCTATCGAAGATGCGACGCCTTATGCCGCTGAGGATGCCGATGTGACGCTGCGTCTTTGGCGTCATTTCAAACCCAAATTAGGTCAAAACCAGGTAGCGACCGTTTACGAAACATTAGAGCGGGGCCTGCCGAAAGTCATCGCCCAGATGGAAAACCACGGCATTAAGGTAGACCGTTCTGTCTTGGCACGTCTATCTTCGGATTTTTCGCAGAAAATGGCGCAGCTCGAAGACAAGGCAACGGAATTGGCCGGGGAGCCTTTTAACGTTGGATCACCCAAGCAGCTAGGTGAAATTCTATTTGGTAAAATGGAATTGCCGGGGGGCAAGAAAACAAAGACAGGGGCTTGGCAGACGGGCGCCAGCGTTTTGGAAGATCTGGCCAATGAAGGTCATGAACTGCCGCGCACCATTTTGGACTGGCGACATTATCAAAAGCTGAAATCCACCTATACCGATGCCTTGGTCAATCAGATTAATCCAGAGACTCGCCGGGTGCATACGAGCTTCTCTTTGGCCTCGACGACAACAGGACGTCTATCCTCTTCCGATCCGAACCTGCAAAATATTCCGATCCGAACTCAAGATGGCCGCATGATCCGGGACGCTTTCATTGCAGAACCAGGACATTTATTAGTGGCGGCTGATTACTCCCAAATTGAATTGCGTATTCTTGCCCATGTCGCAGAATTGCCGACCATGAAACAAGCATTTGCAGATGGCGTGGATATTCACGCTTTGACGGCGTCAGAGATGTTTGGAGTCCCGATAGAAGATATGGATCCTATGGTGCGCCGCAATGCCAAGGCCATTAATTTTGGGATTATATACGGGATTTCCGCTTTTGGTTTGGCCAATAATCTGGGCATATCGCGCACCGAAGCCAAAGATTATATCGATAATTACTTTGTCAAATTTCCTGGCATCAAAGACTATATGGACAACGCCAAAAATGAGGCGCGGGAATATGGCTATGTGAAAACCATATTTGGCCGCAAATGTCATATTAAAGGCATTGCTGATCGTAACTGGAATGTTCGGGGCTTTGCCGAGCGTCAGGCCATCAATGCCCCCATCCAAGGGGCGGCGGCCGACGTTATCCGCCGGGCCATGATGCGTATGCCCGAAACCATCGCCCCCATCGAAGGCGCGCGTATGCTTTTACAGGTTCATGATGAATTAGTGTTTGAAGTGCCCGCTGGAAGTTCTGATGAATTGATGTCAGCGGTGACTAAGACTATGGAAAGTGCGGCTCTGCCGGCCGTCAATATCTCCGTGCCCTTAAAAGTAGATGCAAAAGCGGCGACGAATTGGAATGATGCACATTGACGGCAATCCGTATTTCTTCATTCCATTTTCACGTAGTTCCGCTATAGCGCGTTTGAAATTCAATCTGGGGACATAAATGACTCATCTTGTGCTTATTCGTCACGGCCAATCCAAATGGAATAAGGAGAACCGCTTCACCGGCTGGGTGGATGTCGATCTCACCGCCGACGGTGTGAAAGAGGCTAAAAAGGCAGGAAAATTGCTCAAGGCCGAGAAAATCAAATTTGATGTGGGCTTCACCTCGTTTCAACGCCGTGCCATTAGGACGCTCTGGCTGACGCTCGAAGGTATTGAGCAATTCCATATCCCGGTTACCAAAGACTGGCATCTCAATGAGCGTCATTACGGTGAGCTGACGGGACTGAATAAGGAAGAAACCAAAAAGAAACATGGCGAAAAGCAGGTCCATATCTGGCGTCGCAGTTTTGATACGCCTCCGCCGCAAATTGGTCCTGACCACGAATATCACCCGGCCAATGATCCGAAATATGAAGGCTTTGATCCTTCTGAGCTACCGGGCGGAGAAAGTTTAGAACTGACTACCAAACGCGTTCTGCCTTATTTTCAAAGCCAAATCGCACCTTTCTTAAGGGTCAACAGCAATGTCATCATTTCCGCTCATGGAAATTCTCTGCGGGCCCTAATGAAGGAGCTGTTTCAAGTCTCTGATAAAGATATCCCGGGTTATGAATTTCCAACGGGTAATCCGCTTCTGATCGAATTGGAAGAGGGGAGCACGGATGTAAAGTCAGCCCGCTTCCTTGATGAGACCCGCGCTAAAGAACTACCACCTATTCCAGGTGCGAATGCCTGATTGGTCCAAAGCCGATCACAGATTTATGCGCCGGGCCCTCGAGCTGGCGCAGGCTCAGCACGGAAAAACAGGGCCTAATCCTGCGGTTGGATGTGTGCTCGTTAAAGACGGCAAAATCATCGGTGAGGCGGCTACTGCTATTGGTGGACGACCACACGGTGAAACTCAGGCTCTCGATCTAGCTGGTCAGCGAGCTAAAGGCTCAACCGCCTATGTCACGCTGGAGCCCTGTTCCCACATCGGGCAGACTGGGCCCTGTGCGCGGGCTTTGATTGATGCGAAAATATCGCGATGTGTCATTGCCTGTATCGATCCGGACCCGCGGGTGCATTGGCGCGGCGCCGCAATGCTTCAAGAGGCTGGTATTGATACATCTATTGGATTGCTCGCGGCAGAAAGTCAGAATCTGAATGCAGATTTCTTCGAAAAATTCCCGTAAAAATGAAACAGTATATTCCGTTTCAATTCAAGCGCGTAATTTCAACAAATCTTTGGGCCCGTTAGCGATTTTCATCTTGATTAAACCTCATACAAAATTAATAGTTTTCCGGCTTGGGGGAGCTCACTAAATGACAAAAATCCGCTTCAATAGCGAAGTCCGTAACGAACTGAACGCGGTCGAAACAGAATTAGACGCAGATATTGTTTTCCTCATGGGAGCGATCAAGGCCGCTCAGAACGCCTCGCCGACTGTGCGCGAAAAAATTCTTTCAGATGTCCAACAGCATACCAAGACAACCGCGGAAGAACTTCGCTTCCTGTTTGCAGCTGATAATAATAATGATGACCACTCAGTTTTTGACATGCCGAATGCGGAACGTCGTCGGATGATTATCCGACATAATCTGTTGGATGCGGCTGAATAATCAGCCGTTTTGCTTGAGAACCTCGCCCGATAAATACAGGGATCCGCATATTAGGACACGCGGTGCGGTTTCGCCGTCCCTGACTTTGCAGGCTATATCTATGGCTTGATCCAGATTATCCGCGGTGTGGCTGGAAATACCTCGTGCACCCGCTAACTCTGCCAAAGTTTCTGCAGCCAGCGATGAATGTCCAGGAATATCGACAGCAATTATATGAGCCGCCAGCCCCGCATAATGATCCAGGAATCCGCCAACATCTTTGTTTGCCAATATTCCGGTCACCATGACTAAGGGCCGAGGTGTTTTAGCTTCCAGATCGGCGACAACCGCTGCAATCGCAGTTGCCGCATGTGGGTTATGTCCACCGTCGAGCCAAAGCTCGCCGCCTGTAGTGGCGACTTTATCCGCAAGCGGCCCAGTCGTCAGGTTCTGCATGCGCGCGGGCCAGCGCACGGTTTCAAGTCCTTTAGAGATGGCTTCACCGCTGATCTGCATATGGCGGGCGATTGCTATGGCGAGCCCGGCATTCATATATTGGTGATCCCCCAAGAGACCCGGTGCGGGCAGGTCCATGACTTCGTTCTCAGTTTCAAAGACAAGACCGCCCGTTTGTTTATAGGCGCGAAAATCGCGCCCCCATTGGGAGAGCTGTAGATTCATCTTATTGGCTTCAGCTTCGATGACGGCTTCGACCAAATCCGTTTGCGGTCCTTGAAAGCCCACGCCGTTAAATTTGAAAATGCCTGATTTTTCGCGGGCAATTCCGGCGATATCTCGACCCAGGAATTCGGCATGGTCCAGCGCGATCGGCGTAATCCCGACGGCTGCCGGCATATCGATGACATTTGTGGCGTCATAGCGCCCGCCCAAGCCCACTTCGATAATACAGATGTCCGCGTGGGATTCGCTAAAGGCCAAAAAGGCTGCGGCTGTGGTGGCCTCAAAAAAGGAAAGCGGCTCATCGCCATTGGCCTCCCGCACGCGGGTCAAAACGTCCACAAGCGTATCGTCGTCTATTTCTTCGGAAGCGACGACAATACGTTCTCTAAAATGCACCAGATGAGGTGAGGTGTAGACATGGGCCTTCAATCCTTCGGCTTCAGCCATGGCCCGCAGGAAGGCGACCGTGGAGCCCTTGCCGTTTGTCCCGGCAATATGGACGGTCGGTGGCAGCATTTGATGCGGATTTCCCAGGCGCTTGAGGACACGCTCAATTCGGTCCAGTCCCAGATCGATTTTCTTGGGGTGTAAGCGTGTCAGCTCATCTAGAGCCTGTTGCACTTTATCGTCGTGGTCTTCGAAATTGCGATTCATAAGAGGATACCAAAATTGCGTCCCGGATGGCGGTGACTAGGCAGCTTTTTCCTGTCCTGTCAGAACGGACAGGAGGCTGGATAGAGTATCGCGCATATCTTTGCGGTGAACAACTTTGTCGACCATGCCTTTTTCTTCGAGGAATTCGGCTCTCTGAAAACCCTCCGGCAGTTTTTCCCGGATGGTGTCTTCGATCACCCGGGGACCTGCAAAGCAAATAAGCGCTCCCGGTTCGGCCAAATGGATATCGCCAAGCATGGCATAGCTGGCGGTAACGCCGCCCGTGGTCGGGTCGCAAAGCACCACAATATAAGGCAGGCCCGCTTCGCGCAGTTCCTGTATGGCCACTGTCGTGCGCGGCATTTGCATCAGCGACAGAGCCCCTTCCTGCATGCGCGCGCCACCAGCAGCGGTAAAAGCCACGAACGGGAGTTTACGTTTTTTGGCTTCGAGCGCAGCGGTGATGAAGCCTTCGCCAGCGGCCATGCCCAAGGAGCCGCCCATGAAAGCAAAATTCTGCACGAGGACGACCGTTTCAATTCCCTGAATTTTACCGACACCGATCGCCATGGCATCGTCTTGGCCGGTCTTGGAGCGGGCAGCTTTCAATCGGTCCGTATACTTCTTATCGTCTTTAAATTTAAGCGGGTCTTGTTTGACGGCAGGAATGCCGATGGTTTCAAATTCACCATCATCAAAAGTATAAGCTAATCGGAGTTGCGGCCCGATGCGCAAATGATGTCCGGCTGGCGTGACGTGTAGCAAGCCTTCCAAATCATTGGAGAAAACCATTTCGCCGGATTTAGGACATTTAATCCAGAGATTATCCGGGCTGTCCTTTTTAGCGAACATGCCTTTGACGCCAGGTGGCGTGAGTTTGGTGAGCCAATTCATAGGCGCGGTGTTTAACGGGGATTAAGGGTCGGGGCAAGCATCGA
>JAHDBU010000119.1 GCA_020630275.1 Hellea sp. | reverse complement strand
GCAACAGTCTGCAATTGTTTCCCCATATTTGTTTCGGGGAACCGGCCTTCAAAACTAGACCCTGCTGCGAGAGCGGCCGCATATTCCTTGGCATTGGCCACGCCTTGAGCCGAAATATTGCCGTAGTCCATACGGAGCAGGTCCTGATTACCGAAATTATTCTGATCATAGAATTCATTCAGGGCCGCCCGCATATTGTCATAGCGGTCCCCATAACCGGTCAGCCACTTCTTGTTGACGATATCAATGCTTCTTCCACCGCTGGACTTACTGGTGAGGAATGGTCGGATTGTTTCACCGGATAAAAACACATCATTTCCCGAAAGGCCAATAGAGGTAAAAAGAGGATTGGAGGACCCGGCAACAGCATCGGCGAACTTGCCACCCCAGCCAAATTGCGTGCCTTCTGTGCCGAAGGACTGCCAGGTGGATTGCTGATCATTATGAGAGAACAGGCGGTTGGGTAGTTTGACCGTTTCGTTCTCATAGCTGTCTTTGTCGGTCGGCTCGATGAGCGGACCGACATTGCCGACAATGGCCATATCGCCAGCGTTGAACATGTCAGCCATGCCCGACAATTCAGGCGGCAAGGCGAACTTGCGTGTGCCGAAGTCAGCCGCGTTATCAGGTGTCAATTCAATCAGATTAGTCCTGTTTCTCGAACTGTTTGCTGAACCCGCATCATAAGCGTCAAACAGACCAGGTCTGAGCGCGGCCAGCTTTTCGTAATTGGTCGGATCATAAGGCAAGACAGTGTCGGACTGATCCATGCCGCCAAACAGGAAGATACAAACAAGCGCTTTATATCCATTATTTCCGGCTGCTGCGGCACTGGAAACAAAACGTGGCGTGAAGATCTGACTGGAAAGAGCCAGGCCGGCGGAAGCAGAAAGGAAATGGCGTCTATTCATGGTCTCACTCTCTAATTTATCACCGCGTAGGACGGCAGGCTGGCAATCATCAATATGGCCACATGGACCCGTTCTAGTTTGTCCTGTTCCGGTTCATCCAGCGTCAGTTTTTCAATCACATTAATCACCGCATCTTTTTCGGCGGTGCTCATTCGCGCACCGGTCATGAGGAGGTTTAGGTGTTCGACGAGTGCTGGGGCGTCGTCGGCTAAAGCGACCTCCTCGGAGTAGTCCGGGGTGAAACGGGCGGCCTCATCGTCTCCGCCCGTATTATCGACGATGAAGTCGGTCATAAAATTGATATAACCCACGGCAGCACCTTCATTGACGATTTGAAATTCCGGCGTCGTCATGCCGGACTCCCCGGCTTGTGTGCCTGGAGCGATGAAGCCCGGCCGGTAGAAATTAAACACTGATTTCGGGCGGAACGGGTGCTGACCCAGCTTGGTGGCCGGAGAATTCGTATCGCCCAAACGCCAGGACTCCTCAGTGCGGATGTCGGTAACATCGAAATTATGGCCCCATTGAACAAATTTCAAAACTGGCTCACGCACTTTGCCGGAGAGCGGGTTTTCGGAATCATGCACAGAGGGGTCCAGCAATATGGCGGAAAGTGTGGCTTTCAAATCGCCCCTTTGACCGGTGCCGAAACTGGTTCCATTCGGCGCCGTAAATGTGCCGGCCTCAAAGGCTTCAGCGACGCGCTGGACATAGGCCGGATCCGGATCACTGACTGTGAACCGCTGAATAAGCTGTCGGGCGATAAAGGGGGGGACATTAGGATGGTCGAAGATTGTATCCAGGGCCCGTTCAACAGTATCAGTCCCGCTCGTACCCGCTGGGATCGTCGTCCCCAAAAAGCTTTTTTCCAATTCGGAGTGTCGGTCTTCAAACATTTGTAGAGGCGCGGCTGAGCTGTCTTTGTCCCGGTCCCAAAATCCGGATCCTTTATAAGACAGTCCTGTAAACACCCGAGCCAGACCGCGAATATCATCATTGTCATATGTCTCGATGGGTTCTCCGCCGGAGAGCTTGGGCGTGCCGTCCATATTAAGCTCGACCAAACCGATCGTGAAGAGCTGCAAGACTTCACGGGCATAATTTTCATCGGGCACACGGCCTGTTTCCGGGTCGCCTTTACGGTTACGCATATAGGTCAGGAAGTCGGCCATAGCTGGCGAGTAAGTCACATCGCCCAGCAGATCGCGGAAGTTCCCAAAGGCGTTCTTTGACAGGATATCCATATAATAGGCGCTGGCTATGGGAGTCTCATTAACTTGATGATCCGAAATGACGAAAATTTGCGAAAGAGCATATGTCATGCGTAGGCGCAGATGGTCATTGCCCTCGAGCAGAGCGCGCCAAAATGTGTCCGAGGCCTTGCCGAAATTGACATCGCCGGTCGCATTAAACTCGCTCATGATCGGTTGCAGGAGATCGGTTCTGGGACGATCAAACTCACGGGTCATCCAGCTAGCTGCATCGCCGCCAACCATGGTTTCCAGCATCTGAGGATTTCCGCCAAATCCTGCTTGAATAAGGAAACGCGCGGCTTCGGCATCAGATTCAAATTCTGTGTCAAATTTCTGAACCGGTGGAGGTGTTGAGCCCCCATTTCCACCGCCGCCGCCCGTTGGGGGCGGTGTGGGCGTGGACGTTCCACCATCTCCACCGCAAGCGGATAAGGTTAAAGCGCAGGCAATGACGCTAGATAAAAGCCAAGTTTTAATGGGCACCCCATCTCTCTCCATTTTTTTGTCTTTTATGATTGAGACAATTGTGGCGGAAACAGGGCGGTTATTTCAGAATCCCATGACAATTCGATTAAAAATTGGTATGAATAAATCCTTACTTTGGTTGATCTGTCGCTCACGAAACTGTGTCTTGGTGTTAGAGGATCGTGCAAACTGGTTTCGGAATTGTTTGCTAAAGACTTCTCGTCGAAACAACCACGAAGAGCAGACTTATGAACTCCAAAACTTTATTTATCAGTGCCGCCATCGCGCTGTCATTCTCAGCCACCCCCGCTTTTGCCCAATTCGGCAGCGGTACGTCCTATGACAAACCCCGCACAACTCAGACGTCTAAAAAAGCGGCGAAGAAAAAAGCCGAACAAATGAAAAAGCTTGAAGAAGCCCGTATGAAAAAGGAAGCGATGGAGCGTGAGCTTCAGGAAAAAGAACAGATGGCGCAATCCTATGGCTCCGGGACCGATAAAGATGCCATGAAGAAAAAGGAAGACATGAAATCCTATGGCTCTGGAACGTCCGAAGACACAATGATGAAAAAAGACGACGCTATGATGAAAAAGGACGAGATGAAGTCCTACGGTTCTGGCACCGCAGACGATGCCATGATGAAGAAAGATGAGATGAAGTCTTATGGCTCTGGCGACGGCATGATGAAAAAGGACGAAATGATGTCCAATGGCCTACCTGGGAAGCCGGATAATTGTCCTCCGGGTACAACACCCCAGGAGAACGGCACCTGTCTGCTGAACTAATCGCATAAAACATAAAAGCTTGAGCTCTGGACTTAAGCTCTGATTTGATTAGAGACTCACGTCATGATGGCCAGGCAATTGCTTTATATCGGGGTTGCGCTCATCGGCGCAGCCCTTTTTGCGATCCGGTATATCTCGCCGGAGTTTCGTCTCGGCACAACCACCGAAGATCACCCCTGGATGTTATTCGCCGGGCTGTTGATCGCCGCCAATTTGGTCTGGTTGTTCTTCATCCCCATCATCAGTTCAGGGCAGGCGCCGCTGTCGCGCCGGGCCATGCCGGTCAAACCCTATGTTTTAACACTCCTGTTAATCAGCCTTTTATACCGGGCGCTGTTTTTTGGTTCGACGCCCGTCTATGAGGACGACTGGAATCGTTATCTCTGGGACGGCGCTGTGATCGTCCAAGGGGAGAACCCCTACGCCCATAGCCCGACCGAGATCATGGAAAATCCCGAGCTGCGTCATTTGCGAGATTATGCCGAGGCCCGCGACCATAGAGAGGGCGGTAATATCCTTAAGCGTATCAACAATAAAAATCTCACCACGATTTATCCGCCAGTGGCCCAAGGCGCCTTTGCCGGGGCTGCCATATTGGCCCCGCTGAATCTGGACGCTTTGCGGTTTGTCTATTTGGTGGTCGAGGCCTTGACGCTGTTTTTATTGATCAAGACGTTACCCCAATACGGTCGCTCACCGGATTGGGCGCTGCTCTATGCTTTCTCACCGCTCTTGATTTATTCGGGTTTCAATGTGGCCCATATGGATATTTTGCTCCCGCCTTTTATCCTGCTGACATTGTTATGGATCCGATTTCGTCCCACGCTTGCGGGCATCGCCTTATCAGCGGCGGCGGCAGTCAAAATCTGGCCGCTCATTCTGGCTCCGGCCCTGTACCGGTCCCACTTGCGCCGACCATCGGTATATTTGTTTTCCGCCGTGCTGGTCACCGCTCTAAGCGCTTTTTTGTTGTTTCCTATGTTGCGGGAATTAGGGGGGGATAGCGGGCTGCAGGTCTATTCGGAATATTGGCGGCGCAGCAGCTTCATCTTTCCCCACTTAGAAAACCTCATTGGATTGTTGAGGGAAGAGCCGGGCCGCATATCGCGTATCATTGTCGCGGTGCTCGTGACTTTGGTCGCGCTCTGGTACGGATTTCTCTCCAAGTTCAGCGAACATAATGACCTCCCGGCACGGCTGATGATCATCACGCTGGCGCTCTTGTTCCTCTCCCCCACGGGCTTTCCCTGGTACGCTATTTGGTTCATTGTCTTTCTGCCCTTTGCGCCGTCATATGGGGCGGCTCTGCTCTGTGTTTTAGTCCCGCTATATTATGTACGTTTCGCGCTGGGAGAGGCCGACAATTATCACATTTATACCGATTATCTGACTCCACTGCAGTTTGGGCTCCCCTTGCTGATTTTGCTGGCCGAGCTACTGACCCGCCGCCGCTATGCCTGATATCAAAGTCGTCATACCGGCCCGCAATGAAGAGCAGGCCCTGGGCAAAGTCCTATCGGAAATCCCCGAGGTGATCAGCGAAGTCGTTGTCGCCGATAACGGGTCCACCGACCGCACGGCTGATGTGGCCCGCGAAAACGGGGCGACGGTCGTCCATGTGCGCGAGCCCGGCTATGGCCGCGCTTGTCTGGCCGGGATCGAGGCCTGCGGTGATTGCGATATCATCGTCTTCTTGGATGGAGATGCGTCTGATTACCCGGCCGAGATGACCGGTTTGATCCAGCCGATCATTGACGGTGATGTGGATTTTGTCATCGGCTCCCGCGTTTTGGGTGAGCGCGAAAAAGGTGCGCTCACGCCACAGCAGCGATTTGGCAACTCACTGGCCTGTTTCCTGATGAAGCTATTTTGGAAAAGCCGGTTCACGGATCTCGGCCCGTTTCGCGCCATTCGCAAATCATCCCTTGATGCACTTAATATGCAGGCCCCCACATTCGGATGGACCGTCGAGATGCAGGTGCGGGCGCTCAAACAGGGCATGGCCTATACGGAAATCCCGGTCAATTACCGCAAGCGCATCGGCAAGTCTAAAATCTCCGGCACGCTCAAAGGCGTGGTGCTGGCAGGCTATTATATTCTGGGCACCATCTTCGTTGAGGCCGTTCGGAAGTAAT